>NZ_JBFACE010000047.1:0-58315 GCF_040640655.1 Streptomyces sp. NPDC021749
AGCCTGCATCTGGCACAACTGGACCACCGGCGCCAAGATCAAACGATCCCTGATCGCCTACGACCACTAAGAACATCGGACTCAATCATCTAGGGTGACGGGAGTTCGAGCCCGGCAGGGTGCCGGGCGAGGGGAGCGACATGGTGGCGGTGGCAGGCGGCACGGTGCTGAAACGGATCTCGGTGCTGCTGGGGGCGGCAGGGGCGACCCGGGCCGCCTACGGGGCGCTGAAGAGCCGGCCACCGGGCGGCGCCGTCCTGTGGGAGCGCAAGAACCACGCCGGCCGCACCGTCCATCTGCACGCCGGACTCGCCACGGCCACCGGCACGGCCCTCGCCGCGGCCACCGCACCGGGGCTGCCGGCCCGCACCCGGGCGGCCTCGGCGCTGGCCGTACTGGCCGCCGGGGCCTGCGGAGCGTACGACGACGTCTTCGGCGCCAGCGATCCCCGCCGCGGATTCCGGGCCCACCTCTCGGCACTGCGGAACCGCGAGGTCACCAGTGGGGCGGTGAAGCTCTTCGGCATCGGCGCCGCCGGTCTCGCGGCGGGCGCCCTCCTGAAGGAACGCCCGGCCGACAAGCTCCTGGCGGGCGTGGTCATCGCGGGCTCGGCGCACTTGGTGAACCTCCTGGACGTCCGCCCCGGCCGCGCGGCCGGCGCCGTACTGGCCCTCGGCGCCCCCGGCCTCCTGCGGCGCGGCCCGGCGGGAACGCTGTCCGCCGCCCCCATGGGAGCCGTGGCCGCGGTCGCCCGCGACGACCTGGAGGAACGCACCATGCTCGGCGACGCCGGCGCCCACGCCCTCGGCGCCGCCCTCGGCCTCGCCATCGCCACCGGCAACAACCGCCCGGGCCTGGCAGCCCACGCCACGGCCCTCGTCGCCGCAACGCTCGCGGGGGACCGCATGGCACGGGCAGCCGCGCGGGCGACGGCCGGCGGGGGGCGGGGCTGAGGGCTGTGGTTGAGGAGACGGGCAGGGGATGAGGGGAGGGGCGGTAGCTGAGGAGACGGGCAGGGGCTGGCGGGAGGGGGCGGCGGTGTTCCGGCCTGGGCTTCCTTCCTGGGCGGTAGGCGGCTTTCTCGGCCCCTTCCCTGGGTGGTTCGAGGGCTCCCCGCCCCTTGCTCCGCCTGCAGGCGGTACGCGAGGCCTCCTGCCCTCTGCCTCTCGTCCGCGGGCGGTTCGAGGATTCCCGCCCTCTGCCTCCCGTCTGCGGGCGGTTCGAGGATTCCCGCCTCCTGCTCTCGTCCGTGGGCGGTTCGAGGCTTCCCGCCTCCTGCTCTCGTCCGTGGGCGGTTCGAGGCTTCCCCCGCCCCCTCCCCCTCTCCCCCTTCGGGGGAGGGGGCGGGGGGTGGGTTCGGGGGTGGGGGGAGAGGTGCAGCGCGCGCAGCGCCAAAACGGTGGGCCCGCTCCGCCGTGCCGTGGCTCTTCGGGCAGGCGGCGCGTAGGGGCTTGCGCAGCGGAGCGGGCACGTCGTGCGCGCCTCCCGGTGGAGCAGATGGCGCGCTCCGGGGGGCGGCTCACCCGTACGTACGGTTGAGCCGCGCGGGCGGATTGTCATCCGTGTGAGTGATCTCAAGGGCGCTGGGGTGAGACTTCCCACCGGAACGGCGGGCGAACGATGCCGAATTGACGCCGCCGGACTGGCATCCTGGGCCCGGTGCGCGGTTCCGGGCGCCCGCGCTGCGTCCTGCCGTCTTCCGGTGGGCCGGCCCGCCCGGTGGCGCGCCGCGCAGCGCCCGCACCCAGCGGACCGGACATACCGGTACGGCCCGTTCCACCCCGACCCAGGAGTCCCGCACACGTGATCAGTACCCCGACCTCGACGCACGGGCTGTCGCCGCTGCGCACGGTCCAGGTGCTGGGGTACGGCGGCGCCGGCAGCGCGGCCCATGTCCGCTCGCTGGCCGAAGGACTGGTGGCGCGTGGCGTCCGGGTCACCGTCTGTGCCACGCCGGAAACGGAGCAGGCGTACGACTTCACCGGAGCGGGCGCGCGGTTCGTCCACGTTCCTCCGCGGATGGACCCGGTGAGTGTGGCGACGCTGCGCAGCGCCTGTTGGGACGCCGATCTGGTCCATGCGCACGGCCTGCGGGCCGGGCTGCGCGCCTCGATGGCGCTGCGCGGACTGCGCGGCCCCCGGGGAGGGCGGCGGGTCCCGTTGGTCATCACCTGGCACACGAGTCCGCACACCGAGGGCGCGCGGGCCGGGGTGGTGCACCTGATGGAGCGTCGGGTGGCGCGGGCCGCCGCCGTGGTCCTGGGCGCCTGCTCCGACCTCGTGGACCGCGCTCGCGAGCGGGGCGCGCGCGACGCGCGGCTCGCGCCGGTCGCCGTTCCGCGGCCGCGCTCCAACGCTGCGCCGGCCGAGCCCGAGGAACGCGACCTGATGCGCCACAAGGAGCGGGCCGAACTGGGCGCGATCGACCGCCCGTTGTTGCTCGCGGTCGGCCGTCTCGACCCCGGCCAGGGACATGACCTGCTGCTGGACGCCGCACACGCTTGGTGTGCGCTCGACCCCCAGCCGCTGGTCGCCATCGCGGGGGAGGGCGTCCAACGGGCCACGCTGCAGCGCCGGATCGACCAGGAGGAGCTGCCCGTCCAGCTGCTCGGCCGCCGCGACGACGTACCGGAACTCCTCGCCGCCGCCGACCTCGTCGTGCTGCCCAGCAAGTGGGAGGCGCGCTCGTTGATCGCGCAGGAGGCACTGCGCGCCGGGGTGCCGCTGGTCGCGACCGACACCGGCGGCACCCGCGAACTGGTCGGCCGGGCCGCGGAACTGGTCCCCTACGGGGACGCCGCCGCCCTGGCCCGTAGCGTCCTCGCACTGCTCGCGGACCCCGTCCGCCGGGACGCGCTCGCCGAGGCGGGCCGCGTCCAGGCGGCCGGATGGCCGACCGAGAACGACACGGTCACCCAAGTCCTCAGCGTTTACGACGAGTTGACGCAGCCCTAGCCCCAGCCCCAGCCCCAGCCCCAGCCCCAGCTCTAGTCCTAGTCCTAGCTCTAGCCCCAGCTACAGCCCCATCCCTAGCCGTCGCCGCGCCGGGCGGTGTGACGGGTGGGGCGGCAGCACCGCCAGGGTCGCCGGCCGGGGAGACGCACGGCGGAAGCCGGCCGCCAATCCTCCCGCCGGTCCCGCCGGTCCCGCCGCATCCGAGGCCAGGGCCGGTCGGGCAACTGCCGGTCGAGCTACGGCCGGTCGGGACTACGGCCGGTCGGGACTACGGCCGGTCGGTGTGGCGCCGGGCGCGCAGGGCAAGGCGAAGGCCCAGTACGGTCTGCGGATCGTCCAGGTCGGTGCCCAGCAACTGGGCGATGCGGGCCAGCCGGTCGTAGAGGGTCTGGCGGTTGACGTTCAGATCGCGGGCCGTCTCGGCCTTGCGCCCCGCACTGGCCAGGTAGGCCTCCAGAGTGGGCAGCAACGGTTGCCGGGCACCGCTGTCGTGGGCCAGCAGCGGGCCGATCGCGCGTTCCACGAAATCACTGAGCACACCCTGCTCGCCGTGCTCGCGCATCCGCCACAGCAGCAGCTCGATGTCCAGCCGGCGCGCGTCGTACCAGGGCTGCTCCGGCAGGCCCTGGGCGGCCGCAGCGGCCTCCGCGGCGTGGCGCAGCCCGGGGCCGGCCGCCGACCAGTCGCCCGCGGCGCCGACGACGACCACCGGGCGGTGGGCCGTCGGACGGTCCAGTCCCGCACGGACCACCCCGGCGCGCAGCGCCTCGGCGACCCGGTCGGCGAGCGCCTCGCGTTGCTGGCCGGCGCGCAGCGCCACGAGCATCGGTACCCGGCCTTCCACGGGGCGTACGCCGAGGAGCACCGGCGCCCCGAGGGCGGCCAGTTCCTCGCGCAGCGTCTGGGCGAGCAGTGCCCAGCTGTTGGGGGTGGGGAGGCCGGCCGGTAGCCGCATGACCACCGGAAGGATCGGTTCCGGTCCGGGGCGGAAGCCGAGCAACCGGGCCTGCGCGGGCGCCTCGGCCGCGGAGATCCGGCCCTCCGCCAGATCGGCCAGGAAGTCGCCGCGGCCGCGGGCGGCGAGCACCTCCTCCTGGCGGGACTGGAGCATCACCACGGCGAGCAGATCGGCGGCGCGCTCCGCGGCGATCCGGTGCACCGGCGCCACCGGGGCGTTGACGGGCAGCAGGACCAGGCGGGCGCGGACCGCATCGGGGCCGTGCCCGCCACCGGGGACGTCGATGCGGACCCCGGAATCGCGTAGGCCTTCCCAGGCCAGCAGCGGATCGGCGTCGGCGGACCCCTCCTCGTCGCCGCCGTCCGGGCCCGCGGCGTACAGCGGGCTGCCGTCCGGGGCCTCCAGACAGAGCGGGTTACCGGTGAAGACGGCCAGCAGCCGCAGCACCTCGGGCGCGCCCCCGCCGCGCAGCAGGACGTCGGTACACCGGCGCAGAATCTGGTCGGCGCGGCGCAGCAGCGCGTAGTGGCTGTTGATGATCTCCGTGTGGATGGCCTCGGTGACCGTGACGTACGGGACCTCGCGGTGCAGCTGGATCAGCGGCAGACCACAGTCCCGTGCGGCGTCCACCAGCGCCGGGGGCAGTGATTCGAAACGAGAGCCCAGCTCCACGACGAGAGCGGCGATCTCGCGGTCCGCGAGCTTACGGATGAAGGCCCGCTGCTCGGACGGCCGGCTGCCCAGTCCGAGACCGGTGGTCAGCAGCAGCTCGCCGCCCTTGAGCAGCGAAGCGATGTGCGGGACCTCGCCCGCGTGCACCCAGCGCACCGCGCGGTCCAGCCGGTCCCCGCCGGCCAGCACCTCCGGCAGCCCACGCCGCAGGGCGGGCAGCTCCAGCGCCCTGCGTACCGTGATCTCGGCTTCGACTTTTCCTTCCGGCCCCATGCCGACGAACGGTACCCGCAGTCCGCTATCCGGAGCTTCCTGGTCCGGGGGCCGGGGGCCGGGGAGCGGTGGCCGGGGTCGGTGGCCGGGGGTCGGGGTGCGGGACGGGGGAGCGGGGGCGGTGGCTCGTCCCGGTACGCCGGCCGCGTCCGCGAGCGGCGGTCCCTTACGAGAGCGGTGCTCTGGTCCGAGAGCAGGCCGTCCGGGAGCGGTGGCCTCGTGTGAGAGCGGTGGCCTCGCGTGAGAGCGTTGGCCTCGTCTGTGAGTGGTGGCCATGTCTGAGAGCGGCGCTCCGACCCGAGAGCGGCGGCCCCCGTCCGCGTGCGGCGGTCTGCCACCGCGCCGGGAAGCCGCACCCCGGATGGAGCGCGCCCCGCCCCGGCACCCGGCTCACCCCGGCGCGGCCCGCCCCGGTGCCTGGCCCCCGGCGCGACCCGCCCTGGCACCCGGCTCACCCCGGCGCGGCCCGCCCCCGTGCCTGGCCCGTCCCGCCCCGGTGCCCGGCCCGTCGAGGCCTGTCCCGGTCGTGGCTCCGCCCCTCGTTCCGGCCGGGGCCGGGCCGCCGGGCCGCCCGGCCGGGCGCCGGGCTGGCCAGCGGGCCGGGCGTGCACCCTTACGTCGACTCCCGCACCACCAGCCGCGCCTCTGTGATCACGGGCACCAGCTCCCCCTCACCTTCCGCGGCGTCGACCCCGCCCGCGAAACCTGCACCGCTCCCACGATCCGCACCGCCATCCGCGCCACCCCCAAGATGCGCACCACCCCCAAGGCCCGCACCACCCCCAAGGCCCGCACCACCCCCAAGGCCCGCACCACCCCCAAGGCCCGCACCGCTCCCCCCGTCCGCGCCGCTCGCCACGTCCGCGCCGTCGTCCCCGGCGTCGCCCTGGCCCGCCCCCGAGCCGCGCACATCCCCCGCCTGTGGCAAAGCCCCGGCCTGCCGCACATCCCCCGCCGGTCGCGCGTCCTCCACCCGTCGCGCACCGCCCGCCCGCCGCGTATCCAGCAGCCGCAGCAGCATTCGGGCCATCAGCCGGCCCATCTCCTCCACGTCCTGCCGCACCGTGGTCAGCGGTGGGTCCGCCCAGGCCGCCGGTTCGAGGTCGTCGTAGCCGACCACCGCCACATCGTCCGGCACCCGCCGCCCGTGCGCCCGTAGGGTCCGCAGGGCGCCGTTCGCCATCAGGTCGGAGCATGCGAAGACGGCGTCCAGGTCCGGCGCGGCGCCCAGGAGCGTGGCCATGGCGCGCTCACCGCCCTCTGCCGTGAAGCCGCCGTCCGCGACCAGCCGCGGATCGGGCTCGCTCGTGCCCAGTGCGTCCAGATAGCCGTCGAGCCGGTCCAGCGCCGACGTCTGGTCGAGCGGGCCGGTGATCACCGCGATCCGTCGACGGCCGCGGTCGAGGAGGTGACGTACGGCCTGACGGGCGCCGCCA
The DNA here is from genome assembly GCF_040640655.1 of Streptomyces sp. NPDC021749. NCBI lineage: Bacteria > Bacillati > Actinomycetota > Actinomycetes > Kitasatosporales > Streptomycetaceae > Streptomyces > Streptomyces sp. NPDC021749. The sequence continues at coordinate 6,295 of NZ_JBFACE010000047.1, forward strand.
CGGTTGTCCGTGTCGACGTACAGCGGCCGCGGCGCGCGATCGGCGCCCGCCCAGCCGGGCCGGCCGCCGTACACGGTGGGCAGCCCGGCGCGCTCGGCCATGGCGGGCAGCGGGTCGTCCCGGTGCAGCGAGAACATCAGCGCGCCGTCGACATGACCGCCCGCCAGATAGCGGCCGATGCGGTCGTAGTCGGCGCGGTGCTCGACGAACATCAGCAGGAGCTGGGTGTCGGCGGCGGCCAGTTCCCGGCTGATGCCTCGTAGTTGACGGCCGAAGAAGGGGTCGGTGAAGACCCGGGACTCCGGTTCCGCGATGACCACGGCGACCGCTCCGGTGCGACGGGTGACCAGGGTGCGGGCCGCGCTGTTCGGTACGTAACCCAGCTCCTGCACTGCCCGGCGGACCCGTTCCTGGACCGCCTCCCGTACGCCCGCACCGCCGTTGACCACGCGGGACACCGTGGCGCGGGAGACGCCGGCGCGCGCCGCGACCGCCTCCAGCGTGGGCCGCCCACCGTTCGGCTCTGGCACGTTCCAACTCCTTTTTCGACTCGGTGACTTGACGGTGTGCCGTCGAGTCGGCAGGGTGCACTGAGGACGCCGTGAGAGCGCTCTCAAACGCGACGTCCCCTACGGGTACCCCCCCGAACTCCTCACTACCCCCCACTCTTACCGAGGAGAGAATGTCATGGCCATGAGGAAAAGAGCGGTGCTCTTCACCGTGAGCACCGCACTCGTCAGCACCTGCTCCCTCGCCCTCGCCCTCCCCACCGCCTCCGCGGGGGAAGCGGCTCCTACGGCCGGCCCCGCACGCACGCCGAACACCGGCCGTGCGACAGGCGCAGACCCCGCCGCGAGCACCGCACGCACCGCACGCACAGCGAACGCTGCACACACGCCGAACACCACGCCCACGCCGAACACCACACCCACGACGAACACCGCACGCACCGCGAGCGCCGCAACCGCCTTCCAGGAAGTGTGGCGTACGGACTTCGACGGCGCTGCCGGATCACGCCCCTCCGGCGACGACTGGATCATCGACACCGGTACCGGCTATCCCGGAGGCCCCGCCAACTGGGGCACCGGCGAACGCGAGACGTACACCGACCGCCCCGAGAACCTCCAGCTCGACGGTGCGGGCCACCTCAAAATCACCGCACTGAAGGACGGCGCCACCTGGACCTCGGCCCGCATCGAGACGAAGCGCACCGACTTCGCCGCCCCGGCCGGCGGCAAGCTCCGCATCGAGGCGAGCATCCGTCTGCCCGACGTCACCGGTGACGCCGCGCTCGGCTACTGGCCCGCCTTCTGGACCCTGGGCGCCGAGTACCGCGGCAACTACCAGAACTGGCCGGGCATCGGCGAGTTCGACGTCATGGAGAACGTCAACGGCATCAACAAGGTCTGGGGCACGCTGCATTGCGGTGTCACCCCCGGCGGGCCGTGCAACGAGACCCAGGGCAAGGGCAGTTCCCGCGAGTGTCCCGACAGCGCCTGCCAGGCCGGCTTCCACACGTACGCACTGGAGCTGGACCGCACCAACGGTGCCGCGGAGTCGCTGAACTGGTATGTCGACGGGCAGAAGTTCCACACCGTGGCATCGGCCGAGATGGACGCCGACACGTGGGCGAAGGCCACCCACCACGGCCACTTCCTGCTGCTGAACCTCGCCATGGGCGGGGCGTTCCCGGACGGCGTCGCGGGCAAGGCAACACCCACCGACGCCACCCGCCCCGGCGGCTCCCTCCTCGTCGACCACGTCGCGGTCTCCGTCCAGCAGCCCGCAACAGCCCGCACCTCCGCCCGCACGGACCACAAGTCCGCAGCGGCAGCCGGCACGGACCACAAGTCCGCAGCGGCAGCCGGCACGGACCACAAGTCCGCAGCGGCAGCCGGCACGGACGACAAGTCCGCAGTAGCAGCGACCCGCACGGACCAAGACTCGGCAGCACCGGCCACCCGCCCGGACCGCCAAGCCCCCACCACCACCGCCCAACGCCCCACCACCACCGACCGGCACCCGGCCACCACCGGCCGGCACCCGGCCACCACCGGCCGGCACCCGGCCACCCCGCAAGGAGCCACCCCGCAAGGAGCCACCCCGTGATCACTCGTCGCACCCTGCTCGGCGGCCTCGCCGCCGCCGGCGCCACCGCCTCCGGCATCACCCTGGCAGGCCGCGCCGTCGGCACCCCTCTGGCGGCCAGGGCCACCTCGCGGCAAAAACGGGCGGCGGGGGCGGTCCCCCTGCGAATCCTCAACAACTCAGGGGCGTACGGGAATTCCTCGGTGTGGGTGTACATCGTCGGGAATGACGGGACGCAGCAGGTGTGGGTCGGGCCGGACGGGGGGCTCAAGCCGGTTGCGCTCGGGGACAACGGGCCGGACGGGTACACCGATTACGCCCTTCCGCTCGCCGCGAGCGGGGCCACGACGATCCCGCTGCCGCAGATGTCCGGCCGGATCTACGTCGCGCTGGGCAGCAAGCTCAAGTTCAAGGCCGTCAAAGATGGCAACGGCAAGCCCGCGCTCGCCTACCCGGCGGGCTGGGTCTCCGGTGACCCCAACTACGACGTCCTCCACGACTGCGCCGAGTTCACCCACAACTCCAGCGGGCTGTACTGCAACACCACCATGGTCGACATGTTCAGCGTGCCGCTCGCGATCACGCTTTCCGGCGCCAAGGAGCAGACCACCGGCACGCTCAAGGACGGCGCCCGCGACCGGATCTTCGCCGACGTCAAGGCGGCCGAGGGCTTCGACCGGCTGGTCATCGGCGACAAGCGGGTGATCGCCCCCGGGCACGGCCTCGACAGCGGACTGTTCGCCAAGGACTACCTCGCCCCCGCCATCGACGAGGCCTGGTCCGCCTACACGGCCAAGGACCTGACCGTCACCACCCACGCCGGCACCTTCACCGGCCGGGTCAGCGGCGGCAAGCTCACCTTCCACGGGCCCGGCACGGTCTCCTTCGACAAGCCGTCCACCCGCGACGTCCTCTTCTGCGACGGCACCCTCGCCGCCCCCAACGACGGCACCCTGGGCCCGGTGGCCGCCGTCCTCGGCGCGGCCCTCAACCGCTCCACCCTGGTCTCCCAGGCGCATCAGCCCACCACCGACCCCGCCGACTTCTACCGGCAGCGGCTGACCAACCACTACGCCAAGGCCATGCACGCCGCCACCCAGGACGGCCGGGCCTACGGCTTCGCCTTCGACGACGTCGCCGGCTTCGCCTCGTACATCGAGGACAACGCCCCGAAGGAGATCACCCTCACCCTGACCCCCTTCTGACGCACCGGCCTCCAAGCCTCTTCCGATGCACCGGACCCCGACTCCCTTCCGATGCACCGGACCCGACCCCCTTCTGACGCACCGGACCCCGACCCCCGTCCGATGCGCCCGACCGCCCGATCACGATCTCGCGCTCCGACCCACACGCCGCGGCCGCCCCCGGAACACTCCCGGGGGCGGCCGCGGTGTACGGCACCGGTGGGTTCAGCCGCCGTACGCCCCGCTCGCCGTCAGCCGCAGGGCGGTGTCGATCAGCGGAACGTGGCTGAACGCCTGCGGGAAGTTGCCCACCTGGCGCTTGGCCTTGGGGTCCCACTCCTCCGCCAGCAGCCCGAGGTCGTTGCGGAGCGAGAGCAGCTTCTCGAAGAGCTTGCGGGCCTCGTCGACCCGGCCGATCATCGCCAGGTCGTCCGCGAGCCAGAACGAGCAGGCCAGGAAGGCACCCTCCTCGCCCTCCAGCCCGTCCACGCCCAGTTCGCCCTGGCCGGCCGTGGGGTACCGCAGCACGAAGCCGTCCTCGGTGGTCAGCTCCCGCTGGATCGCCTCGATCGTGCCGATGACGCGCTTGTCGTCCGGCGGCAGGAATCCGACCTGCGGGATCAGCAGCAGCGAGGCGTCCAGCTCCTGCGAGCCGTAGGACTGGGTGAAGGTGTTGCGCTCCTTGTCGTAACCCTTCTCGCAGACGTCCCGGTGGATCGTCTCGCGCAGGTCCTTCCAGCGCTCCAGCGGGCCGTCGACGTCCCCGGACTCGATCAGCTTGACCGTGCGGTCCACCGCGACCCAGGTCATCACCTTGGAGTGCACGAAGTGCCGGCGCGGGCCGCGGACCTCCCAGATGCCCTCGTCCGGTTCGTCCCAGTGCTTCTCCACCCACTGGATCAGCTTGAGCTGCAGCAGCGAGGCGTAGTCGTTGCGGGCCAGGCCGGTCATGTGCGCCAGGTGCAGCGCCTCGGTGACCTCGCCGTAGACGTCGAGCTGGAGCTGGCCCGCGGCGCCGTTGCCGACCCGCACCGGACGGGAATTCTCGTACCCGGGAAGCCAGTTGAGCTCGTTCTCGCCGAGCTCGCGCTCACCGGCGATGCCGTACATGATCTGCAGGTTGTCCGGGTCGCCGGCCACCGCCCGCAGCAGCCACTCCCGCCAGGCCCGGGCCTCTTCGCGGTAGCCGGTGCGCAGCAGCGAGGAGAGGGTGATCGCGGCGTCCCTCAGCCAGGTGAAGCGGTAGTCCCAGTTGCGGACGCCGCCGATGCACTCGGGCAGGGAGGTGGTGGGCGCGGCGACGATCCCGCCGGTCGGCGCGTACGTCAGCGCCTTCAGCGTGATCAGCGAGCGGACCACGGCGTCGCGGTAGGGGCCGTGGTACGTGCAGTGCTCGACCCACTCGCGCCAGAACTCCTCGGTGGCCTCCAGCGACCCCTCCGGGTCCGCGATGGCCGGCGGCTGGTGGTGGGAGGGCTGCCAGCTGATCGTGAACGCGATCCGCTCGCCCGGCGAGACGGTGAAGTCGGAGAAGGTCGTCAGGTCCTTCCCGTACGTCTCGACCTCGGTGTCCAGCCATACGGAGTCCGGGCCGGCGACCGCGACGGTCCGCTCGTCGATCTTGTGCACCCAGGGCACCACCCAGCCGTACGCGAACCGCATCCGCAGCTCCGAACGCATCGGGACGCGTCCGCTGACGCCCTCCACGATGCGGATCACCTGCGGTGCGCCGTCACGCGGCGGCATGAAGTCGATCACCCGGACGGTACCCCGCGGGGTGTCCCACTCGGATTCCAGCACGAGTGAATCGCCCCGGTAGCGGCGGCGGTCGGCGGGCTGCGGCCCGTCCTCGGAACCGGTCACCGGCCCCATCCGCCAGTAGCCGTTCTCCTCTGTGCCCAGCAGCCCTGCGAAGACCGCCGGCGAGTCGAAGCGGGGCAGGCACAGCCAGTCGACCGTCCCGTCCCTGCACACTAGAGCGGCGGTCTGCATATCGCCGATAAGTGCGTAGTCCTCGATGCGCCCGGCCACGTGCATCTCCCGTCGAACTGGAGTCACGCCCCCCATGGGACGTTGTGATTCTGTCCGTCCTGCCCATGAAACGTCGCCGAGCAGCGGGACCGGAAATCGGGCTGGGGGTACCCCCAGCGGTAGCTGGGAGAGGGTGGTGCCTTCCCGGACGGCTCGTTGCGAGTGTCCGAGCAGGATACGACGCACGCGGGTGATCCGCGCGACCCTCGCGACGAGTGAAGTGCTCCGAACGGGTGGCCTCCGTCACGTGACAGCGTCAACCCCCATTATCACGCACCGTGACGGGGAGGCGTCGCGCGAGGTTCCGGTGCGTGGCCGGGCGCGACCATGCCCGGGCGCTGATAGCCTGGTACCCCGTGGACCGGTGGGCCCCGGCAACATGTCACGGCACCCCGACCGCAGCGACGGCACCCCTCACAGACGCGGGACGGCGCCGCTTCGCACCTCTCCACCTCGCGACCACGGGAGCTCCCTCTTGGCCATGCCAGCCAAATCCACGACGACCAAGCACCTCTTCGTCACCGGGGGCGTCGCCTCCTCGCTCGGTAAGGGGCTCACGGCCTCCAGCCTGGGTGCTCTCCTCAAGGCGCGCGGCCTGCGGGTCACGATGCAGAAGCTCGACCCGTACCTGAACGTCGACCCCGGAACGATGAACCCGTTCCAGCACGGCGAGGTCTTCGTCACCAACGACGGCGCCGAGACCGACCTGGACATCGGCCACTACGAGCGGTTCCTCGACGTCGACCTCGACGGCTCGGCGAACGTGACCACCGGCCAGGTCTACAACACCGTGATCGCCAAGGAGCGCCGCGGTGAGTACCTCGGCGACACCGTGCAGGTCATCCCGCACATCACCAACGAGATCAAGCACCGGATCCGGCGGATGGCGACCGAGGACGTCGACGTCGTGATCACCGAGGTCGGCGGCACCGTCGGCGACATCGAGTCGCTGCCGTTCCTGGAAACCGTCCGCCAGGTCCGCCACGAGGTCGGCCGGGACAACGTCTTCGTCGTGCACATCTCGCTGCTGCCGTACATCGGCCCGTCCGGTGAGCTCAAGACCAAGCCGACCCAGCACTCGGTCGCGGCGCTGCGCAACATCGGTATCCAGCCCGACGCGATCGTGCTGCGCGCCGACCGCGAGGTGCCCACCGCCATCAAGCGCAAGATCTCGCTGATGTGCGACGTCGACGAGGCCGCGGTGGTCGCCGCGATCGACGCCCCGTCGATCTACGACATCCCCAAGGTCCTGCACGCCGAGGGCCTGGACGCGTACGTCGTGCGCAAGCTCGACCTGCCGTTCCGCGACGTGGACTGGACCCAGTGGGCCGACCTGCTGGAGCGCGTCCACAACCCCGACCACGAGGTCAAGGTCGCGCTGGTCGGCAAGTACATCGACCTGCCGGACGCCTACCTCTCGGTCACCGAGGCGCTGCGGGCCGGCGGCTTCGCCAACAAGGCCCGCGTCAAGATCAAGTGGGTCACCTCGGACGACTGCCGGACCGCGGCCGGTGCCGCGGCGCAGCTCTCCGACTGCGACGCCGTCTGCATCCCCGGCGGCTTCGGCGACCGCGGTGTGGACGGCAAGGTCGGCGCGATCACCTACGCCCGCGAGAACAAGGTGCCGCTGCTCGGCCTGTGCCTGGGCCTGCAGTGCGTGGTCATCGAGGCGGCCCGCAACCTCGCCGGCATCGAGGGCGCCAACTCCACCGAGTTCGACCCGGCGACCGCCCACCCGGTCATCTCCACCATGGCCGAGCAGCTGGACATCGTCGCAGGTGAGGGCGACATGGGCGGCACGATGCGGCTGGGCATGTACCCGGCCAAGCTCGCCGAGGGCTCCATCGTCCGCGAGGTCTACGGTGACGCCCCCTACGTCGAGGAGCGCCACCGCCACCGCTACGAGGTCAACAACGCCTACCGCGGTGAGCTGGAGAAGAAGGCCGGGCTGCAGTTCTCCGGCACCTCCCCGGACAACAAGCTCGTCGAGTACGTCGAGTACCCCCGCGAGACCCACCCCTACCTCGTCGCCACCCAGGCGCACCCGGAGCTCCGCTCCCGCCCGACCCGCCCGCACCCGCTCTTCGCCGGGCTGGTGAAGGCCGCGGTCGCGCGCAAGACGGGCGCCTCGAAGTAGCACCCGCCGCGCCGGATACGGTTGCCGGGGTACGGCCTCTTCTCCGAGGTCGTGCCCCGGTTTCCGCGTTGTTTCAGGCTCATACAGGAGGACGCGCCATGGCGATCAAGGACACCCCGGAGGAGTGGACGGTCACCGCCTCCACCACGCCGTTCACCGGGAACAAGACCAGCGTGCGCACCGACGAGGTCGTGATGCCGGACGGCGCCAAGGTCACCCGCGACTACCAGGTCCACCCCGGCTCGGTGGCCGTCCTCGCCCTCGACGACGAGGGCCGGGTGCTGGTGCTGAAGCAGTACCGCCACCCCGTGCGCATGAGGCTGTGGGAGATCCCCGCCGGGCTGCTCGACGTCCCCGGGGAGAACCCGCTGCGCGCCGCCCAGCGCGAGCTGTACGAGGAGGCGCACGTCAAGGCCGAGGACTGGCGGGTGCTGACCGACGTCTACACCACCCCCGGCGGCTGCGACGAGGCCGTGCGGATCTTCCTCGCCCGAAACCTCTCCGAGGCCGAGGGGGAACGCTTCGAGGTCGCCGAGGAGGAGGCCGACATGGAGCTGGCACGGGTGCCGCAGGAGGAGCTGGTGCGCGGCGTGCTCGCCGGTGAGCTGCACAACAACTGCCTGGTCGTGGGGGTGCTGGCGCTCACCGCCGCGCAGCGCGGCGCCGGCCTGGACGCGCTGCGGCCGGCCGACGCGCCCTGGCCGGCCCGCCCGTTCGAGGCCTGACCGGGGCCCTGCCACGGCCCGCGGCCGGTCGGCCCCGATCCGGTCGGGTGACCCAACCGCCGCGCTCCGTACGGGACGTGACGCCCCGTGAACTACGCTCGTAAGGGTTCCCGTCCGCGCCTGCGGCGGGTTCGTACGCGCAGGTGGACGGGAGCGTGACCGGTGACGGACCAGGCGGTGGGCGCAGGGCGGCGCGCGCCGGAGACGGCGACGGCCCCCGCCGCCGCGGGCCGCACCCCCGCGGCCGGTTTCACCGGGCGCCGCCGCGAGCTCAAGGCGCTGCACGCCGACATCGCCCGGGCCGGCCTGGACACCCTCTCCGGCCGCAAGGGCACCCGCAGCCGGGTGCTGCTGATCGCCGGCCGCCCCGGCTCCGGGCGCACCGCACTCGCCGAGCGGCTGCTCGCCGAGCTGGCCGGCGACCACCCCGACGGGGTGCTGCGCGCCACACTGACCGGACCGGGCGGGGAGGTCGCCGACACCGGCCGCACCGCGCGTGAGCTGCTGACCGCCCTCGGTGCGGACGCCCCGCCGGGCTCGGGGGAGGACGAGCTGTCCGAGCGGCTGCGCGGGGCGCTCGCCGGCCGCCGCGCACTGCTCTTCCTCGACGACGCACCGGGCGCCGACGCCGTCGAACCGCTGCTCCCGGACGCCCCGGGCTGCCTGGTCGTGGTCGTCTCCCAGGGGCCGCTGACCGGCATCCCGGACGTCCGCCCGTGCACCCTGGGCGGGCTGGACGGCGCGGCCTGCGTGGAGATCCTGGAGCGGTACGCCGGACCGACCCGGATCACCGTCGATCCGCGGACCGCCGACAGCGTCGCCGAGGAGTGCGGCGGGCAGCCCGCCGCGCTGATCCTGGCCGGTGCCTGGCTCGCCGCCCGCCCCACCTCGTCGGTGGCCGATCTGTACCAGGCACTGCGGGCGGTGCCGGTGCCGCCGGACCTGCCCAGCGGCGCCCGCCCCCTCTTCCGCGCCTTCCGGCTCGCCCACGAGGCGCTGCCGGCGACCGCCGCCCGGATACTGCGGCTGCTCACCCTCGCCCCGGCCGGCCTCGCGGACGCGCACACCGCCTCCGCGCTGGCCGGCTGCTCGATGCCGACGGCCGCCGCGGCACTCGCCGACTTCGCCGCGCTCGGCCTGCTGCGGCCCGTCCCGGCGGACCCTGGGGCCCCGCCCGCCGGCCCCGGGACGGCGGACGCCGCACGGCACCCGCAGTACCGCGTCCCCGGCTGCCTCGACCCGCTGCTGCGCGAGCTGCTCGGGGAGCACGAGCGGCCGGCCGAGCTCCAGCTGGCCCGCGCCCGGGTGCTGGAGCGGACCGTACGGCTGCTGCAGTCGTGCCGGGCGATGACCGAGCCGGCCGGATCCACCGCCCGCCAGAAGGCCGCCGCACTGCCCCGGTCGCTGCGTTTCAGCTCCCGGGCCACCGCGGCCCACTGGCTGCGCAGCCGCCGCCCGGTCCTGCTCGACGCCGCCCGGGCGGCCGCCGCGGACGGCCAACTCGACACCCTGGACCGGCGGTTGATGGCCGCGCTGACCCGTACGCTGCTCGCCCACCAGGGCCCCGAGGCGGCCGCGCCGGACCTCTATACGGTGCACGGGCTGGTCCTGCAGGCCGCCGAGCGGCGCGGGCTGGCGCGCGAACGGGCCGCGGCGCTGCTGAACCTCGCGGACCTGGACAGCGGGGCGGGGCGGACGGCCCAGGCGCTGGGCCGCTACCGGGGCGCGCTGGAGGCAGCCCGGTCGGTGCCGGACCCGGTGGCCACCGTCCGGGCGATGGAGTCACTGGGCGGTACGCACGCCGAGCTGGGCGACGGGGTGCGGGCCGCCGACTGGTACGGACGGGCGCTGGAGCTGCGGCTGGCGCGCGGCGAGGCCGCGGACGCCGCGCGGCTGCACGGGCGGATCGGCGCGGCCCTGATGTCGTGCGGCCGGTGTGACGAGGCCCTCAAGCAGTGGCGGGCGGCCGCCCGGACGTACCGCAGGCTGGGTGATCTCGCCGGTCAGGCGCGGGCGACGGGGGAGGCGGCGCGGGTCCAGGAGTACGCCGGACGGCCCGAGGAGGCGCTGCGGACCTGTCTGGAGGCCCTGGAACTGGTCCGGAAGACCGACGACGGCCGGCTCCAGGCGGCCCTCCAGCTGCGGATTGCGGACACCCTCGAACGGCTCGGGGATCCGGCCGCGGCAGGGCTCCACCGCACCGCCGGAGAGCGGCTTCTAGGAGATCACCCCGAGTGACCTACGAAATCGGTGGCGTCACTCCCAAGATTTAATGCTTTGCAAGGCTAGACAACACGACCTCCTTCAATAGACTGGCTGAGCCGCGTACGGCGCGGTCAGTTCCGTCATGCATCGCATGAGGGGATAATTCCTCCTGCACCCTCTCTTTCAAGGACCGTGATCGACGTGAAGGTCGGCATCCCCCGCGAGGTCAAGAACAACGAGTTCCGCGTGGCCATCACGCCCGCCGGAGTCAACGAACTCGTCCGCCACGGCCACCAGGTCTTCATCGAGAAGGACGCCGGCCTCGGCTCTTCCATCACCAACGAGGAGTACGTCTCCGCCGGTGCCACCATCCTGGACACCGCCGACGAGGTCTGGGGCACCGCTGACCTGCTGCTGAAGGTCAAGGAGCCGATCGCGGAGGAGTACCACCGCCTCCGCAAGGACCAGACCCTCTTCACCTACCTGCACCTGGCCGCCTCCCGTGAGTGCACGGACGCCCTCCTGGAGTCCGGCACCACCGCCATCGCCTACGAGACCGTCGAGACGGCCGGCCGCCAGCTGCCGCTGCTCGCCCCGATGTCCGAGGTCGCGGGCCGGATCGCCCCGCAGGTCGGCGCCTACCACCTGATGCGCCAGGCCGGCGGCCGCGGTGTGCTGCCCGGCGGCGTCCCCGGCGTGCACGCCGGCAAGGCCGTCGTCATCGGCGGTGGCGTCTCCGGTTGGAACGCGGTGCAGATCGCCGTGGGCCTCGGCTTCCACGTCACCCTGCTCGACAAGGACATCAACAAGCTCCGCGAGGCCGACAAGATCTTCGGCACCAAGGTGCAGACGATCGTCTCCAACGCCTACGAGCTGGAGAAGGCCGTCGTCGAGGCCGACCTCGTCATCGGTGCCGTCCTCATCCCGGGCGCCAAGGCCCCCAAGCTCGTCACCAACGAGCTGGTCGCCAAGATGAAGCCGGGCAGTGTCCTTGTCGACATCGCGATCGACCAGGGCGGCTGCTTCGAGGACTCCCGTCCCACCACGCACGCCGAGCCGACCTTCCAGGTGCACAACTCGGTCTTCTACTGCGTCGCCAACATGCCCGGCGCGGTGCCGAACACCTCCACCCACGCGCTCACCAACGCCACGCTGCCCTACATCGTGGAGCTGGCGAACCGCGGCTGGGTCGAGGCGCTGCGCCGTGACCCGGCGCTGGCCAAGGGTCTGAACACCCATGACGGCAAGGTGGTTTACGGTCCGGTCGCCGAGGCCCACGGCCTTGAGTGCACCGAACTGCGCACCCTCCTCGGCTGAGACGTCAACGGAGCGCGTCAACGCTGAACATCCGGCCGGGCCTTGTCGACAGGGCCCGGCCGGTGGCGTGTGTGACGCACGGTGCACGCCGTTCCGGAACGTCGTCTCTCAACTCGCCGCGAACGTAACCGTTTAACCGATTCGCGCACCCCCGAAACATCGGTCCGATCCTGCTTGCGCCCTTGACATCGGGGGGTCCGGTTACCGACACATCGTGCCGGGTCCGGTGGATTGTGTTGCTGCGGACGCCCGACACGCCATAGAGTCGCCAACCGTCGGCATGGTGCCACGCTGACCTATCGATAAAGTTTCCTGGTCACGTCCAAGGAGGTAAGACGACTTGTGAATGAGTCGACATTTACTCCCGGGAGTGGTCAACCAGGAGCGGTTGCACGGGGCCAGGGTCCCTCGGGGTTCGAGGCTGTCGGCTCCGTCGCGGTCCACACCTTCGCAGCCCAACAGAGCATTTCCACGACAGCCCACCAGAGCATGGACGGCCATCACGTGAACGCCATGGCCGGCGACCGGGGCAGTGGAGAACCCGCCCGTTTCGCCGACTACGACGACCTGCCCGAGGGGCACTTCTACGATCCGGACGCGGAGTACGAGCCGGACCCCGAATACGCCGCGACGCTCGCGCCGGACGCCGCGCGCCAGCGCCGCGAACGCGTCGGCCCGACCGGACGCCCGCTCCCTTACTTCCCCATCCCGGGACCGCTGTCGGACCACGGCCCGGCCAAGATCATCGCGATGTGCAACCAGAAGGGCGGGGTCGGCAAGACCACCTCGACCATCAACCTGGGCGCCGCACTCGCCGAATACGGACGACGGGTACTGCTCGTCGACTTCGACCCGCAGGGCGCCCTGTCCGTCGGCCTCGGCGTCAACCCGATGGAACTCGACCTGACCGTCTACAACCTGCTCATGGAGCGGGGCATGTCGGCCGACGAGGTCCTGCTCAAGACCGCGGTCCCCAACATGGACCTGCTGCCCAGCAATATCGATTTGTCAGCGGCGGAAGTGCAGTTGGTCAGCGAGGTCGCCCGCGAGTCGACCCTGCAGCGCGCCCTGAAGCCGCTGCTGGCCGACTACGACTACATCGTCATCGACTGCCAGCCCTCGCTCGGCCTGCTCACCGTCAACGCCCTGACGGCGGCCCACAAGGTCATCGTGCCGCTGGAGTGCGAGTTCTTCGCGCTGCGCGGTGTCGCGCTGCTCACCGAGACCATCGAGAAGGTCCAGGAGCGGCTCAACCCGGAGCTGGAGCTGGACGGCATCCTGGCGACGATGTACGACTCCCGCACCGTGCACAGCCGCGAGGTCCTCGCGCGCGTCGTCGAGGCCTTCGACGACCACGTCTACCACACCGTCATCGGCCGTACGGTCCGCTTCCCCGAGACCACCGTCGCGGGCGAGCCGATCACCACGTACGCCTCCAACTCCGTCGGTGCCGCCGCCTATCGCCAGCTCGCCAGGGAGGTGCTCGCCCGGTGTCACGCCGAGTGAGTCTGCCGGGAGCCGACGAACTGTTCCGCACCACCGGGGGAGTGGCACTGCAGCCCTCCACTCCCCGCCGTACGCCGAGCGGTTCGGCGGCCGCGGCCAACGGCGAGGCGGCCCGGGTGCCCGCGCCGGCCGGCGAGCCCGACCCGGCCGCGGAGGGGCCGGAGACGGCCGCCGCGCACCGGCGACGCACGGAGAAGGACGGTACGGACGCACCGGCCACGGCCGGTGACGGCGGACCGGCCACCCCGCCCCCGGTGCCCCCGGTCGCCCCCGCGGCCGAGCACAGCGGGCGCGAGACGGACGGCGCCGGCAGCGGGTCCCACCGCACCCGCGCCTCCCGGCAGGCCGCTCCGGAGGCCGGCGCGGCCGCCACCGCACCGGCCACCGGCCGGCGCCGGGGCGCACGGGGCGCCAACCGCCGCCCCAGCGGCCGGGAACGGCACGACGAGAAGATCACCGTCTATGTCTCCGCCGAGGAGCTCATGGACCTCGAACACGCGCGGCTGGTGCTGCGCGGCGAGCACGGCCTCGCCGTGGACCGCGGCCGGATCGTCCGCGAGGCGGTCGCCGTGGTGCTCGCCGACCTGGAGTCGCGCGGCGACGCCAGCATCCTGGTGCGGCGGCTGCGCGGACGCTGAGGCCCACCGGCTCCGCCGCGCGGCGCGTCCGCCGCGGTGCCGAAACGTCACACCGCGCGGCGCGGGATAGCCTGCCACCGCGATGCCGACGAACCATGACGACACCCCTCCGCCCCGCGCCCGCCGACGCCTCGGGCGTGGGCCGGGGGCCGGGCGGGACACCGAGCCGGGCGCCGGGCCGGCGGGGGAGCCGGGGCCTTTGGTGCCGGCGGCTGCGGCGCCGGTGGTCCCCGAGACGGTGGCCCCCGAGACGGTGGCCCCCGCGACGGTGGCCCCCGAGACGGTGGTCCCGGAGACGGTGGCTGCGGGGCCGGTGGAGTCTCCTGAGCCCGCTGGGGACCGTGCCGTTACGGCCGGGACTCCCGCCGAGACCGCGACCGAGGACGAGCCCGAGGCCCAGACTGACGACGAGCCCGAGGTCCAGAGCGATGACGGGCCCGAGGTCCAGACCGACGCCAAGACCGATGACGACGGGCCCGTGGGCGAGGGGGGCGGTGACGGGAGGTTCACGCTCCGGCTCGACAACTTCGAGGGCCCCTTCGACCTCCTGCTCCAGCTGATCTCCAAGCACAAGCTGGACGTCACCGAGGTCGCGCTGTCCAAGGTGACCGATGAATTCATGGCGCACATCCGGGCCATGGGGCCGGACTGGGACCTCGACCAGACCACCGAGTTCCTGGTGGTCGCCGCCACCCTGCTCGACCTGAAGGCGGCCCGGCTGCTGCCCGCCGCCGAGGTGGAGGACGAGGCGGACCTCGCGCTCCTGGAAGCCCGCGACCTGCTCTTCGCCCGGCTGCTCCAGTACCGCGCGTACAAGCGGATCGCCGATATCTTCAACGACCGGCTGGCCGTCGAGGCGCGGCGCTACCCGCGTACCGTCGGGCTGGAACCGCAGCATGCCGAGCTGCTCCCCGAGGTCGTGATCAGCATCGGCGCCGAGGGCTTCGCCAAGCTCGCGGTGAAGGCCATGCAGCCCAAGGCCAAGCCACAGGTCTACGTCGACCACATCCACGCGCCCCTGGTGAGCGTGCGGGAACAGGCCGAGGTACTGCTGGCGCGGCTGCGGGAGGCGGGCGGGGCCAGCTTCCAGGAGCTGGTCGCGGACGCCCCCGACACCCTCACGGTCGTCGCGCGCTTCCTGGCCCTTCTGGAGCTCTATCGCGAGCGGGTGGTGGCATTGGACCAGGAGGAGGCGCTCGGGGCACTCACGGTGCGCTGGACGGGCGCGGAGGGGGCCGTACCGGTCGTCACCGACGAGTTCGACCAGGAACCGGGCCACCGGGAACCGGAACCGCGACAGCAACAGGAACCGGACCGGGCCGGGCGAGTGGAACGAGCGGAAGAGGAACGGGCATGAGCGGCGTGACCGGTGGCGACGCGTACCACGACGCCTACGACGTCAAGGCGTACGACGTCACGGAGGCCGGGGCGGACGCCGGGGGGCCGGCGGAGCGGCCGGGGCCGCCGGCCGGAGCGCTGGACGTGGCCGAGCTGGAGCTCAAGCCGGCGCTGGAGGCCGTCCTCATGGTCGTCGACGAGCCGGCGACCGAAGAGCACCTCGCCAGGGTCCTGCAGCGGCCCCGCCGCGCGGTCGCGCTGGCGCTGCGCGAGCTGTCCGACGACTACGCCCGCGAGGGCCGCGGATTCGATCTCCGGCTGGTGGCCGGCGGGTGGCGGTTCTACTCCCGGGCCGAGTACGCGGACGCCGTGGAGAGCTTCGTCCTGGACGGCCAGCAGGCCCGGCTCACCCAGGCCGCCTTGGAGACTCTGGCCGTGGTCGCGTACCGTCAGCCGGTCAGCCGTTCCCGCGTCTCGGCCGTGCGCGGTGTGAACTGTGACGGCGTGATGCGCACGCTCCTCCAGCGCGGCCTGGTGGAGGAGGCGGGGACGGAACCTGAAACAGGTGCGATCCTGTACAGGACGACGAACTACTTTTTGGAGCGGATGGGCCTGCGTGGCCTGGACGAGCTCCCTGAGCTCGCACCGTTCCTCCCGGAGGCGGACGCGGTCGAGGGCGACTCCCCGGAAGGTATCCCGTCGTTCGACGTAGACGACAGCGGCGACTCTCAGACGGATCATTGATGCGAAGCAGCGGCAGGAACAGCAGGGACAGCGGACGCGGCAACTACCGCGGCGCGGGCAACCAGAGGGACGAGAAGCAGCAGCGCGCCGGCCGCCCCCGTCCCGAGGAGCGCCGCTACGACGTGGGCGGATCCGGTAGCGCGGGCGGCGGCAAGGACGAGCGCCGGGGCGGCGGCCCCAAGGCGGGCGGTGGCCCCAAGGCGGGCGGCAGCCGTGGCGCGGCGGCCCGGGGCGGTGCCAAGGGCGGCCCGCGGACCGGTGCGAAGACGGGGGGCCCGGGCGGCAAGGGCGGCCCCCAGCGCGGCCGCGGCCAGGCACCCGCGCGGCCGCGCGAGTACGACGCCCAGGTCGAGGAGCGCAACCGCGCCCGGCACAGCAAGCCGCAGATCAAGACGCCCAAGACGTTCGGCGAGCAGGAGGGCGAGCGGCTGCAGAAGGTGCTGGCCCGGGCCGGTATGGGCTCGCGGCGGGCCTGCGAGGAGCTGATCGACCAGGCGCGGGTCGAGGTCAACGGCAAGATCGTGACGGAGCAGGGCGTCCGGGTCGACCCGGAGAAGGACGAGATCAAGGTCGACGGCCTGACGGTCGCCACCCAGTCCTACCTCTTCTTCGCGCTCAACAAGCCGGCCGGCGTCGTCTCCACCATGGAGGACCCGGACGGCCGCCAGTGCCTGGGCGACTACGTCACCAACCGCGAGACGCGGCTGTTCCACGTCGGCCGGCTGGACACCGAGACCGAGGGCATCATCCTGCTCACCAACCACGGAGAGCTGGCGCACCGCCTGACGCACCCGCGCTACGGCGTCAAGAAGACCTACCTGGCCGCCATCCAGGGCCCGCTCCCGCGTGACCTGGGCAAGCAGCTCAAGGACGGCATCCAGCTGGAGGACGGCTACGCCCGTGCCGACCACTTCCGGGTCGTCCAGCAGACCGGCAAGAACTACCTCGTCGAGGTAACCCTCCACGAGGGCCGCAAGCACATCGTGCGCCGCATGCTGGCCGAGGCCGGCTTCCCGGTCGACAAGCTGGTGCGCACGGCCTTCGGCCCGATCACCCTGGGCGACCAGAAGTCGGGCTGGCTCCGCCGCATGACCAACACGGAGGTCGGCATGCTGATGCGCGAGGTCGAGCTCTAGCCCGCCGACGCGGTGCCGGGACCGGCTGCGGTGCCGGGCCCGGTATCTGTCCCTGTCGTGTGCGGTGAGGGTCGGGCATCTTTCTGTCCCTGGCGTGCGCGGTGCGGGTCCGGGACCTGGCCGGCTTGAGCGGCCGGCGCCTGGAGTCCGGGCCCGGAAGCGTTGCGCGCGGCCCGAAAACGCTTCGTGGTCCGGAAGCGTTGCATGGCCCGGAAAGCTTGCGCGCGCCGGAACCTCACCACCTCACCCGCCCACCCCCCGAAGGGGGGTGGGCGGCGGGGAAAAAGAGTGCAGGGGAGAAACGCGGCGGGGAAAGCCGCGGGGAGAAAGAGGCGGGGAGAAAGAGGCCACGCGGACGGTCACGCCGGAGGTCACGCGGAAGGCCACGCCGAAACCACGCGGAAGGTCACGCCGAAAAGCCACGCGGAAGGCCACGCCGAAGGCCAGGCAGAAGGTCGCGCGGAAGGAACATCGCTCACCGGATGCGCATGCGCCCCGGTCTGCCAACTCGCTTGCGGCGTCGACCCATCACCCCTTAGTGTCACCATGACGATTAAGGGGTGATTTTGCATGGGGGACACGAGGCCCGCAGGCCCGGTACCTGGCACGGGCACGGGAACGGGAACGGGCATGCGCACGAGCACCGGCGCGGCGACCGGCGCGATGGTCGGGCTTGCGCTCGGTGATGCGCTGGGTTTTCCGACCGAGTTCAACGACGTACCGGCGATCGAGGCCAAGTGCGGCCCCTGGCGGCAGATGGCGCTGCCCGACCCCGCCTTCGTCACCGACGACACCCAGATGACGCTGGCGCTGGGACGTGGCCTACGGGCGGCGATGGACGCCGGTGAGCTGACGCCGGCACGGCTCGTCGGCCCGGTGCGCACCGAGTACGTCGCCTGGTGGCGCTCGCCCGACAACAACCGCGCACCCGGCAACACCTGCCTGCGCGCCTGTCAGCTGCTCAGCGACCAGGACCGCCACTGGGCCGAGGCGAGCCAGATCGGCTCCAAGGGATGCGGCGCCAACATGCGGGTCGCACCCATCGGGCTCGCCCCGGGGCTGAGCCCGCAGCAGCGCTCCGGCGCCGCCCAGCTCCAGTCCGCGCTCACCCACGGGCATCCGACCGCACTCGCCGCGAGCGATCTCACCGCGTACGCCGTGCGCGCCCTCGCCGACGGCGCGACCCCCGCGGAGCTGCCCGCCCTGCTCCGTACGTACGCGCAGGACCAGCGGGCCGTCTACCGGGAGGACTGGCTCGGGGATCTGTGGCGGCGCAGCCAGGACGCCTCCGCGGCCGCCTTCATCGCCCGCGGCTGGGACGACTGCCTCGGCGTCCTGGACCGGCTGGACGCGGCCCTCGCCGCCCCGGACCGCGAAACCGACCCCTGCCTGGCCACCGGCGCCGGCTGGATCGCCGAGGAGGCACTTGCCACCGGCCTGCTGTGCTTCCTGCTCTTCCCGGCCGAACCGCTCACCGCCCTGCGCCGGGCCGCCTGCACCTCCGGCGACTCCGACTCGATCGCCTGTCTCACCGGTGCGTTCGCCGGAGCCCATCTGGGCGCCGGAGCATGGCCCTCGGACTGGGCCGCCCGCATCGAGTACCGCAGCGAGCTCCTGTCCCTCGCGAACGCGTGGAACTAGCCCACGTACTCGGCTGCGGCGCCGCGCTCGTTGCTCGCCGTTGCGCGCTTCGGGGTGCCGCGTTCGTTGTCGGTCGTCCCGCCGTGGGGCGTGGTCGCCGTGGCTCCCCCACGCCCTTCAGGCAGTGGGGGAGCAACGGCGAGAAACCCCCACGGCGGGACAGCCGAGTGCGTGGGAAGCTCAGCCAAGCGCAGAGAACCGGCGAGCCCGGAACAGGAAGTCCGCCACCCGCGCCCGGTCCGGTTCGGGCGGGAGGGGGGAGCCGGACACCGCCGCGTCGGCCTCCTCGGCCAGGTGGGCCATCCGGCGTTCGACCGCCTCCCAGGCCACCTCGCCCCGCCGGACCGCCAGTAGTTCGGCGCGGTCGTCGCCGACGTCCAGCGTGAGGACGCCCGTACGCAGCAGGTCACGGGCGCTCGCCAGCAGGCGCAGGAGATGCATGGCGTGCTTCCAGCGGGGCGCCCCGTGCCGTCGGAGATCCGCCCGCAGTTGCTTGAGCTGGCCGGTGGCGTAGCCCGTGAAGGTGCGGTGGACCTGGCGGGACAGGAACGCCGCGCGCAGCGACAGCAGCTCGCGGCCGGTGGCGTCGATGCGTTCCACGAAGGGGGAGTGCAGGCACTCCAGGGCGGTGGGGTTGGCCCGCAGTGCCAGGTGGCAGAAGCGTTCCAGCTCCCAGGAGAACTCCTCCTCGCGCGGACCCTCCACATGGGTCGGCGGTTTCTCGAAGCCCCAGAAGAGGCGGGTGGGCGCGAGGTACACCCCGCGCCGGTCGGTGTCACTGCTCTCCGTTGCCAGGCCGAAGGCCCGCGAGCCCATCACGCAGGCGTAGACGGTGTGCTCGGTGACCAGGGCGTGGTCTGCGGCGGCTGCGGACATGGCGGCGATTGTCGCTGGCAGGAGGGGGAATGTCACCAGGTTTGCGACGGGCGGCCGGGCCCGGACCGATGCGTTCCGGCCGGTCCGGCGCGGGGGCCGGGCGGGTGGACGGCCGTCGCGTACGCGATGTCGGTGCGGCTGGTTACGCTGAGCAGTGCGCGCACGGATGCGTGACGCGGCTTGAAGACGCAGGGGAGCAGTGACGTGGCGGTACGAGCGGTCCGCGGGGCCGTCCAGCTGGAGCGGGACGACGCGGAGCACATGCAGGAGCAGGTCGGTGAGCTGCTCACCGCGATCCTGGAGCGCAACGGACTGCTCGCGGACGACCTGATCAGCGTGTGGTTCACGGCCACCCCGGATCTGCGCAGCGACTTCCCGGCCGCCGCCGCGCGTGCCCTCGGCATCACGGACGTCCCGCTCATCTGCGCCCAGGAGCTGGACGTCGACGGCGCCATGGAGCGCGTGGTGCGGGTGCTCGCCCATGTCGAGACCGGGTTGTCGAAGGCCGGGATCGCCCATGTCTACCTCGGCGCCGCCGGGGCGCTGCGAAAGGACATCGCGCAGTGAGGACCGCACTCGTCATCGGAACCGGCCTGATCGGCACCTCGGCCGCCCTCGCCCTCGGCGCGCGCGGCGTGCAGGTCTACCTGGAGGACCACGACCAGGCCCAGGCCCTGACCGCCGCCGCGCTCGGCGCGGGCACCGCCGAGCCGCCCCCGGGGCCGGTCGACCTGGCCGTGGTGGCCGTGCCGCCGGCCCATGTCGCATCGGCGCTCGCCGACGCCATACGGCGCCAGGTGGCCCGCGGGTACATCGACGTGGCCAGCGTCAAGGGCGGCCCGCGCCGTGAGCTGGAGGCGATGGGCTGCGACCTGAGCGCCTATCTGGGTACGCACCCGATGGCGGGCAAGGAGCGTTCCGGCCCGCTGGCCGCCACCGCCGACCTCTTCGAGGGCCGCCCCTGGGTGCTCACCCCGGCCCCCGGCGGCGACACCGAGGTGCTCAACCTCGCCCTGGAGCTGGTCGCGCTCTGCCGGGCCGTCCCGGTCGTGATGGACGCGGACGCCCATGACCGTGCCGTCGCCCTGGTCTCGCACACTCCCCAGCTGCTCTCCAGCATGGTCGCCGCCCGGCTCAAGGGCGCCGACGAGACCGCCGTCCGGCTCTGCGGCCAGGGCATCCGGGACGTGACCCGGATCGCGGCCTCCGACCCGGCGATGTGGATCGACATCCTCTCCGCCAACCCCGGTCCGGTCGCGGACGTGCTCGCCGAGATCGCCGCCGACCTGGACGAGACCGTCCGGTCCCTGCGCGCCCTGGAGTCCGCCGACGAGGAGAAGCGCGGCGGCGGCGCCAGCGGCATCGAGGACGTCCTGCGGCGCGGCAACGCCGGCCGCGAGCGGGTCCCCGGCAAGCACGGTGCCGCCCCGGCCGCGTACGAGATCGTCGCCGTGTACATCGGCGACCAGCCCGGCGAGCTGGCCCGGATCTTCGCCGACGCCGGCCGTGTCGGGGTCAACATCGAGGACGTCCGCATCGAGCACGCCACCGGTCAGCAGGCCGGTTTCATCCAGCTGATGGTCGAGCCGAAGGCGGTTCCGGTGCTGACCGCGGAGCTGCGGGAGCGGGGCTGGTCCATCCGGCAGTGACGCCCCGGTCCGCCCGGCCGGGACGCGGTGGACGGCGCCGTCCGGGTGAGCCAGTAACCTTGGTCGAGGCCCTCTCGGCCCTTGGACCCCGCCCCGTGTACCAGAAAGGTGTTCGTCACCGTGGAAACCGCCGCCCGGACCGCCCCGGCTGCAGTGATTGTCGCCATCGACGGCCCCGCTGGCACGGGCAAGTCCAGCACGTCCAAGGCCGTCGCCGCCAAGCTGGGCCTCGGCTACCTCGACACCGGCGCCCAGTACCGCGCGATCACGTGGTGGATGCTGAACAACGGCATCGATGTGAACGACGCCACGGCGGTGGCCGACGCCGCCGTCAAGCCCGTGATCGTCTCCGGTACGGACCCGGCCGCCCCGACCATCACGGTCGACGGCCTGGACGCCGCGGGCCCGATCCGCACCCAGGAGGTCACCGCCGCGGTCAGCGCCGTCAGCGCGGTGCCCGAGGTGCGGGCCCTGATCACCGACCTGCAGCGCTCCATCGCCGCCGCGGCCCCGAACGGCATCGTCGTCGAGGGCCGGGACATCGGCATCACGGTCCTGCCGGACGCCGACCTCAAGGTCTTCCTCACCGCCTCGCCCGAGGCGCGGGCGGCCCGCCGCAGCGGCGAGCTCAAGGGCAAGGAGGCCGCGGACCTGGCCGCCACCCGCGAGGCGCTGATCAAGCGGGACGCCGCCGACTCCTCCCGTAAGACCTCGCCGCTGGCCAAGGCGGACGACGCGGTCGAGGTGGACACCACCGAGCTCACCCTCGACCAGGTCATCGAGTGTGTGGTCACCCTCATCGAGGGCGCCAGCGCCGAAAAGGCGGGACTCGCCCGGTGACCGACAGGGGGGCACCGAGCGCCACCGGCGCCGGGCCCGGGCAGGTCTCCGGAGTTCCGAGCGCCACCGGTGCCGCGGTCGGGCGGCGGATCGGCATCGGGCTGATGTACGGCCTGTGGCGGCCGCGGGTGCTGGGTGCCTGGCGGGTGCCGTCCACCGGCCCGGTGATCCTCGCCGTCAACCACTCGCACGGCATCGACGGCCCGATGCTGATGGGCACCGCGCCGCGGCCGGTGCACTTCCTGATCAAGAAGGAAGCCTTCGTCGGCCCGCTGGACCCGTTCCTGCGGGGCATCGGGCAGCTGAAGGTGGACCGCAGCACCGCCGACCGCAAGGCGATCACCGACGCGCTCGCGGTGCTGGAGCACGGCGGGGTGCTGGGAATCTTCCCGGAGGGCACCCGCGGCGCGGGCGACTTCGCGTCCCTGCGGGCGGGCCTGGCGTACTTCGCGGTGCGCTCCGGCGCCCTTGTCGTGCCGGTGGCGGTGCTCGGCGGCGCGGACCGCCGCAGCCGGCTGACACCGTCCGTGCCGCCGCTGCGCAGCCGCGTCGACGTCGTCTTCGGCGACGCCTTCGAAGCGGGCGACGGCAGCGGCCGGCGCACCCGTAAGGCGCTCGACGAGGCGACCGTACGGATCCAGGAGCGGCTGACCGCCCACCTGGCAGCGGCCAGGCGCCTGACCGGGCGCTGACCGAAACTTGAGTAGTGGGCCGCGGACGAGCGGTCCACCGATCACGATGATGAACGAGGAACGGACTTCATGAACGACCAGATCCCCACCGGCGACGAGCACGGTGCGCTTGGCGACGCCGAGTACGCGGAGTTCATGGAGCTCGCCGCGCAGGAGGGCTTCGACCTTGAGGAGGTCGAGGGCGACATCGCCGCGGCCGGCCACGGCCCGCTGCCCGTCCTCGCCGTCATCGGCCGTCCCAATGTCGGTAAGTCGACGCTGGTGAACCGCATCATCGGCCGCCGCGAGGCGGTCGTCGAGGACAAGCCGGGCGTCACCCGCGACCGGGTCACCTACGAGGCGGACTGGAACGGCCGCCGCTTCAAGGTCGTCGACACCGGCGGCTGGGAGCAGGACGTGCTCGGCATCGACGCGTCCGTGGCGATGCAGGCCGAGTTCGCCATCGAGGCCGCCGACGCGGTGGTCTTCGTCGTCGACGCCAAGGTCGGCGCGACCGACACCGACGAGGCCGTCGTCAAGCTGCTGCGCCGCGCCGGCAAGCCGGTCGTGCTGGTCGCCAACAAGGTCGACGGCCCGTCCGGCGAGGCCGACGCGGCCATGCTGTGGTCGCTGGGCCTCGGCGAGCCGTACCCGGTCTCCGCGCTGCACGGCCGGGGCACCGGCGACATGCTCGACGCGGCGCTGGAGGCGCTGCCCGAGGCGCCCGCGCAGACCTTCGGCCAGACCGTCGGCGGGCCGCGCCGGGTCGCGCTGATCGGCCGTCCGAACGTCGGCAAGTCGTCGCTGCTGAACAAGGTCGCCGGCGAGGAGCGGGTGGTCGTCAACGAACTGGCCGGCACCACCCGCGACCCGGTCGACGAGCTGATCCAACTGGGCGGCAAGACCTGGAAGTTCGTGGACACCGCGGGTATCCGCCGCCGGGTGCACCTCCAGGAGGGCGCGGACTACTACGCCTCGCTGCGGACCGCAGCGGCCGTGGAGAAGGCCGAGGTCGCGGTCGTCCTGATCGACGCGGGGGAGTCCATCAGCGTCCAGGACCAGCGGATCATCACGATGGCCGTGGAGGCCGGCCGGGCCCTGGTCATCGCCTACAACAAGTGGGACACCCTCGACGAGGAGCGGCGCTTCTACCTGGAGCGGGAGATCGAGCGGGACCTCGTCCAGGTCCCGTGGGCGATGCGGGTGAACGTCTCCGCGCGCACCGGCCGCCACATGGAGAAGCTGGTCCCGGCCATCGAGACCGCGCTGGCCGGCTGGGAGACCCGTATCCCCACCGGCCGGCTGAACGCCTTCCTCGGCGAGATCGTCGCCTCCCACCCGCACCCGATCCGCGGCGGCAAGCAGCCCCGCATCCTCTTCGGCACCCAGGCCGGCACCAAGCCCCCCCGCTTCGTCCTCTTCGCCTCCGGCTTCCTGGAGGCCGGCTACCGCCGCTTCATCGAGCGTCGCCTGCGCGAGGAGTTCGGCTTCGAGGGCACTCCGATCCACATTTCGGTGCGGGTCCGGGAGAAGCGCAACAGCAAGAAGAAGTAGCGAGAAGCAGCGGCGGCTCGGGGCTCGGGGGAGGTGCGGGCCCGGCTGGCGAAGAAGTAGAAGTAGCTGCCGTTGCGGGGGCGCGAGGTGGCCTCAGGGGTTGTGGGGGCGGGCGTCGCGGGGGCTCGGGGGGAGCGCGGGGAGGTGGCTGCCGGGGTGGTACGGCTGGCGGCCGACGACCTCCCAGTGACCCGTGGACGCCGTCGTACGGGCCCAACTCCCCATGCCGCGCAGCACTTCCGCGGTCTCCGGCTCGTCCGTGCGGTCCCCGGGCAGCGCCCGGAAAGAGCGGCGGTACTCGGCGTACAACGCGTCGTAGATCGGCGTGGCGGAAGCACGGTCGGTCGGGTGCGTCGTCCCGTGTTCCTGCGACGGGCGCATGGCGGGGATCGGGCGGGTGTACGGGGCGCGGGCGGAGGGGTCGTATGCGTGCACGTATGTGCCAACGACCCCGATGGCCGCGGGATGCGGGCTGCGCGCGGAAATGGCTGATCGCGGGCAGAGGACCGGCCGAAACGACGGTCCTCTGCCCGCGATCGTGTGCCGGGCCGGTCAGGTGCCGGCCAGCGGCATGGCCGCGGCGACCAGCTTGCCCTGCGCGGCGGCCCCCTCCAGCGCCTGCCGCATGAGGTCCTCGCGCGGCTGGTGGCCGATGGTGCCCGAGGGCGCGGCGT
Organism: Streptomyces sp. NPDC021749; assembly: GCF_040640655.1. NCBI lineage: Bacteria > Bacillati > Actinomycetota > Actinomycetes > Kitasatosporales > Streptomycetaceae > Streptomyces > Streptomyces sp. NPDC021749. The sequence continues at coordinate 31,249 of NZ_JBFACE010000047.1, forward strand.
ACATCAGCACGGTCTGGGCCTTGTTGGCCGCGGTGCGCCAGCCGTCCGACACGGCCAGCGGCTGGTGGGCCTGCCACCAGGCGGCCTGGTTGCCGCCGTTGCCCGGCTGCAGCACGGCGTGCAGCTTGCCCATCGCCAGCAGGGCCGACCAGCCCGGGATCATGGCGGGGAGCACGTTCATGTCCGACACCGGCTGGAAGCCCTGCTCCAGGAGCAGCGGCAGGAAGTCGTCGTCCATGCCGGCCGAACCGGGGCGGGCGATCGGGCCGTCCGGTTCGACGACCAGGGCCGGGCGCAGATCGTCCTCGACGAGCACCAGACCGCAGGTGATCCCGAGGGTGGCCTGGCGTTCACTCGTGGGGGCCGGAGCGGGCGGCGCGGTGGCCGCTCCGGTGTTGCGGGGGGCGGCGTCCTCTCCGGTGATGGAGCGCACGGCTCCCTGGAGCTGCTCCTCCGATACCGGGACGACCTGCGAGGGGATGCAGGTGGCATGGGCGAACGCGAGCACCGCGGTCTCCTCGCCCACGAACAGGACGGTGCTGGTGCGCTCCTGCTCGCTGTCTCCGGGGGTCCGGCAGGAGGTGCAGTCGTAGCTGCCGGGGGCGTCGCCACCGGCCAGCAGGCGGTCGGCTTCTTCGTCGCCGATCTCGGCGCGAACGTCGTCGCTGACGTCGAGCATGCGCGGCACGGGTGGCTCCTCGATCTCTGTGCGTCTGCCGGGCGGTCTCCCGGCTCGTACAAGGACAACGGGAGACCCGCGGCAGGGGTCACGCGGCGACGGGAACAGAATCGAACCATTCCCCGCACAGGGGAGATCTGTGAAAAGTCACCCATTGGGCGATCACGTACGGACAAGTTCTGCGCAAAGCCTGGCGCAGTCGGCCGCGTTCCGTACACCGGAGCGGGTGGGAGCGGGCCGTCGCTGGCGCGGCACGCTGGCCGGTCGCGGACGCCTGCCTACCGTCACCGGCTATGTCGGACAACTCTTCGGCCGCACGGCGGGTCGTGGGAACCGTCGGGCCGCTCGCCGCGACGGCCGCCGCCCTCGTCCTCGGCCTGTGCCCACCCGGTGCCGCCGCCGAGGTTCCGTACGACGGCGGAGGCACCGCGCCCGCGCCGGTGCGGTCCCAACACGCCTGCGCCGGTAACGACTGGCCCTGGGCCTGCCTCGCCGAGTGCGAGAGCAGCGGCGACTGGCACATCAACACCGGCAACACCTTCTACGGCGGGCTGCAGTTCTGGCAGCCCACCTGGGAGGCGTTCGGCGGCCTTGCCTTCGCGCGGCGGGCCGACCTCGCGACCCGTAAGGAGCAGATCGCCGTCGCGAAGAAGGTGCAGGCCGCGCAGGGCTGGGGCGCCTGGCCGGTCTGCGCCCGGCGCTACGGGCTGATCGCCGGCGACCGGACCTATGTCGTCCGGCGCGGCGACACGCTGGGCAAGATCGCCCGCAGCCTGCACGTCAAGGGCGGCTGGCGGGCGCTCTACAAGGCCAACCGCAAGGTCCTGGGCGCCCATCCGCACCGGCTGAAGGCCGGCCTCACGCTGCGGATCCCGGACACCGAGGCAACCGCTGCGGCCCCGCGGCCCACCGTGCCCGTCCCGGCGGCACCGACCCGGAGCGAGGACGGTGTGCTGCCACCGGGGACCGTCACGGGCTCCCCGACGGCCGGTCTGGTGCCCCCGGAGACCAAGACCGTGGGTTCCGCGCCGCCCCAAGGGGACGCGACGGGTGGTGCTGGGCCTGGTTCCGCGCCGCCTCAGGAGCCGGTGACGAGTGGTCCGCCGCCGCAGGGGGCGCCGACGGGCGGGCCGCCGCCTCAAGGGGCCCCGCCCGGCGGGGTGGCGCCACCGGGGATCGCGACGGGTGACGGGGCAGTGCCACCGGGGGGCCCGGCGGACGGTTCGGCGCCCGAGCGGATCCCGGCGAGTGCCTCCGCGCCCGTAGCGGCCCAGATGGCGGGTTCGGCGTCCCACGCGCCCCGGACCGCCGGTCCGGCCTCCCGGGCGACCCGCCAGGAGGCCCGGCCCGGCGGCCCCCGCCTCAAGGCACCCAGACGTTCAGGTCGGTCGTGAAGACGCCCGGGTCGCAGGAGTAGGCGGGCCAGTGGCCCTGGCGGCGGCCGGTCTCGCCGGTGGTGCGGCACGCGGTCCGGCCGGCGAGGGAGCCGGAGAACGAGTCGTACCGGGCCCAGCGGCCCGCGGGGGGCGGGGGCGCCGGTGTGCCGTCGTCCTGGTCGGCCGCGCTCGCCGGGCCGGTCACCACGAGGACGCCGACCGCCAGTAACGCCGCGGCCACCGCCGTGCCCCATCGTCCGATCCTCACCGGTACCTCCTCGCGGGCCCGGCACCTCCCCCGGTGCGGGCCGGACCGCCGCGGTTCGGCTGCTCCCCCGTTCGAGCAGACGAAGTGCCCCACCGTGCCCCAGCGCTGGACGCCGGGCGCCACAACGGCCCCGTACAGGGTTCCGGTTGGGCCCGGGAGGCGGCAAGGCGGAGCCCGGGCCGGATCCGGACAGAATCCGGGGGCGGCCGCGGCGGAGAATGACCGACACGCAGACGGCGGAATCAGGCCCTCCGCCGCCGCCACGCCGTAGTGCGCCAACGCACCGGGGCCGGACGGGATTTCCGGGTGCGGGGTTCCGTACCGCCGCTACCGATGGCCTAACTCTTTCGGCACATCTTGGCGAAAGTCCCCAACCCGGAACCAGCTTTTGCGGTCTTGGCGTTCAGAGAAGGGATGCCTTGCGCGGGGGAGGGGTGCGCGCGGCGACCGCGGGGAGAGCGGGACGACCGGAAGACCATGGGGACACAGGGACGATGCACATCTCATTCCTGATTCACAACGCCTACGGCATCGGGGGGACGATCCGTACGACGTGCACGCTGGCGCGTACCCTCGCCGAGCAGCACGACGTCGAGATCGTGTCCGTGCTGCGCCACCGTGACGCTCCGGTCTTCGACCCCGGCCCACGGGTCGCGCTGCGGCACCTCGTCGACCTCAGGGAATCCGGCCCCCACTACGACGGCGCCGACCCGGCGCACGCCCGGCCCGCCAAGGTCTTCCCGGCCGCGGAGCGCCGCTACGACCAGTACAGCGAGCTCACCGACCGGCGGATAGCCCAGCATCTGCGCCGGACGGAGGCCGATGTGGTGGTCGGCACCCGGCCCGGGCTGAACGTGCACCTCGCCCGGCAGACGCGGCGCGGCCCGGTCCGTATCGGCCAGGAACATCTGACCCTCGACACCCACAGCCGGGCGCTCAAACTGGCGCTGCGCGGGGCCTATCCGCGGCTGGACGCGGTCACCACCGTTACGGAGGCCGACGCCTGTGCGTACCGCGGCAGGCTGCGGCTGCCCGGCGTACGCGTCGAGGCGGTGCCCAACGGCGTGCCCGCGCCCGCCCTGCCGCCCGCCGACGGCACCGGGAAGGTCGTCGTCGCGGCCGGCCGGCTCGCCCCCGTCAAGCGCTACGACGTCCTGATCCGGGCCTTCGCCCGGGTCGTCGCCGAGCGCCCGGACTGGCGGCTGCGGATATACGGCGGCGGGGCCGAGAAGGCCGCGCTGCGCTCGCTGATCGACGAACTCGGGCTGTACAACCACGTCTTCCTGATGGGCCCGGCCCATCCGCTGGAGGCCGAGTGGGCCAAGGGGGCGATCGCCGCGGTCTCCTCCAGCATGGAGGCGTTCGGCATGACGATCGTCGAGGCGATGCGGTGCGGACTGCCGGTCGTCGCCACGGACTGCCCGCACGGCCCCGGCGAGATCATCACCGACGGGGTGGACGGCCGGCTGGTGCCGGTCGGCGACCCGGAGGCGCTGGGCGGCGCCCTGCTGACGCTGATCGGTGACGACGCCGCCCGCAAGCGCATGGGCGCCGCCGCCCTCGCCGGGTCCGCCCGCTTCGAACCCGCCCGGATCGCCGCACGCCACGAGGCGCTCTTCGGCGAACTGCTGGCGCGCCGACGCGCCAGTCGGCTGCACGGCGGTCTGCACCGCGCCCGGGGAGCGCTGCTCAGCGGCGCCTACGCCACCAAGGACGCGGTCCGCGCCGCGCTGGGAGGGGTGCGCACGGCATGACCGCGTCGCGCCAGTTGACCAGGACCCGAGACGAGAAGAAGGAGTCGGCCGCCATCGATCAGGAAGCCACCGCCGTGACCGGCGCGGCACCCGACGGACGCGAACGGCGGGCCGGGCGGCACAAGCGGGCTGACGGCACGGCCGCGCCCGCCGAGCTGCGGGCCGACTGCATTGCGGACTCCGCGGGTGGCCTCACCTTCGACCTGACCGCCCCGCAGGGCACCGCGCCCGCCTGGAGCGCGGCGCTGGTGCTGCGGCGGCGCGGCGGCGACGGCGCGGACGACGAGGTCCGGCTGCCGCTCGGCCCGAACGGCGCCGGCCGGCTGCGGGCCGTACTGCCCAGCACCGTCGCGCTCGCCGAGGGCCGCTGGAACGCGTATGCGGACCTCGGCGACGGCGGCGCGCTGCGCCGCCTGCAGCCCGGCCTCAACGACCTGCGGTCGCTGGTGGACCGCCGTCCGCTGGCCGGCATCGGCCGGCTCGGCGTCCGCATCCCGTACGCGACCAAGCTCGGCAACCTCGCGCTGCGCAGCTGGCTGCGCGGACCGCACGCCGAGGCCGGGGACATCCTCGTCACGCCGGACGGCATGACGGTCTCCGGGCGGCTCTACGGTGCCGCCCCGGCCGCCGGCGCCCTGGCCGAGGCGCGTGCCCGGCGCACCGCCGACTCCCCGGAGGGGGCCCCGGCGCCGGTCACCGTCCCGCTGGCCGTCGACGGCCGGGACTTCCGCTTCACCCTGCCCTACGAGGAGCTGGCCGCCCGCTGGGAACGCGGCACCGAGCCCTGGGACCTGTGGCTGCGCCCCGCCGAGGGCGCCCGCCCGGTCCGGATCGCCCGGCTTCTCGACGACGTCGCCGACAAGAAGCAGGTGTTCAGCTACCCGGCGCTGCCCGTGCCCGCCGCCGCGGCGCAGCTCCGCATCGGCCCGTACTACACGCTCGACAACGACCTGGCCGTACGGGTCGCCGGTCCGGACGCGAGCTGAGCCGGGCGCACACCGCTCCGGGGCCGCGGAAGCCCGGTCGGCAGGGGACGCCGGCCGGGCTTCCGCATGCCCGCGTGCATCCGGCCGCGCCCGCGCCCGTCCGTCCCCGACTGCCGCCGCCGCCCGGCCGGGCGGTGTGCGGAAAATGTGTATGGAGTGTGGTGCCTCCGACAAATTCCCGGCGGTCGGGAATGGGTGTCCGGTAAACGGGAATCCGGAGCTGACGCTGGATTATTTTTCGGCCGGTGCCGCCGGCGCCCGGAGCGGTCATGTCCGTTTCGTATCCGATCACGGCGGAATTCCACCGGTTTTATTTTTCCACCCGGTTGCGCCGTCACGCGGCGCGTACGGGTGACGGAAGTTCCGGCAAACGCCACAACCCCGGCTGTGACACAAGTGTGACCAATGACGGACCGGAAAGTCACCGGGGTGTGGGACGGGCGGCCCTTCCACGGGCCCGGTGCGGGCGCCTACGGTGGCTGTCATGAGTGACGTACCCGACTTTCCGACCACCCCCGAGGACGACGTCGAGGCCTATGTCGGCCTGGCACAGCAGGACGCCGAGGAGCGGGCCCGCGGGCGCGGCTGGAGCACCGTCCGCGCGCTGCCGCCCGGCACGGTGATCACCATGGAGTACGTCGTCGGCCGGCTCAACTTCGAGGTCAAGGACGGCGTGGTGCACCGCTGTTGGCCAGGCTGAGCGCCGGCGGCACGACGCACCCGGAACGACGACGAAGGCCCCGGCCGCTCTCCAGGGAGCGGCCGGGGCCTTCACTGCGGGGTGGGGTGTGTGCGTACCGGCCCCGCGGCTGGTGGGGCGGTCAGCCGCCGGTGGTGCGCCCGCGCGCGGACGTCGGCCCGATCGGGGTCGTGCGCGGGACGCGGTCCGCGTGCGGCGGCCGCCGGCTGCCCGACGGGGTGACCGGGGTGCGCTCCGAGCGGATGGTGTACGGGCGCGACGCGTGGTGCGGCCAGCCGTCCGGGGCACGGGTGGCCGGGCGGCTGCCCGTGGTGGCGCCGATGGTCTCGCGGACCAGCACCTCCCCGTCCGGCGCGAGGCGCTGCGGGGAGACGCCGGGAGCCAGCGAGCCGGCCGGCAGCGGGCCGCGCAGCGAATCGGGGCGCAGCCGCAGCCACAGCCGCAGCAGGATGCCCATGAGACGGTCCTCGACCCAGGTGACGCCGGGCTCCAGCCAGGGCATCGCCAGCAGCACCAGCAGGCCGGCGGCCCAGCCGAGCAGTACGTCGCTGACCCAGTGGGTGCCGAGGTAGACGGTCGTCATGCCGACGCCCAGGGCGCCCAGCGCGGCGATCACCGACAGGGTGCGGCGGCGCAGCGGGGTGGTCGCCAGATAGGCCAGCACGCCCCAGGTGACCACGGCGTTCGCGGTGTGGCCCGAGGGGAATATGTCGCCGCCCAGCGCCATCTCGTTGGCGCCGACCGTCGTCGCGTAGTGCGGACCGAGCCGCCCCATGCCCAGCTTCGCGGCGCCCACCGTGATGTTCAGCAGCAGCAGTGAGGCGCCGAGCACCAGCAGCGGGTGGAGGTTGCGCTGGCGCCAGCAGCGCCAGCCCAGCCAGGCCGCCACCGCCACCGCGGTCGGGCCGCGCTGGCCGAGCACCACGAAGTAGTCGAGGAAGGCGTGGATCGCAGGCCATTGCTTGTACGGCCTGAAGAACATGACCTGCCAGTCGAAGGTGACCAGCCATGAGGTGGCCAGCACTCCGACCACGATCGCCAGGTACACCGCCAGCGTGCCGCCGAACAGCCACAGGCGGGTCCGGGTCATCTGGGGTGGCCGGGCACGATCGGTCGGGCGCTCCTCCATCTGGTCGAGCTTCTCATCGGTACGCACTCAATCGACGTTACCGCCTGTGATGTAGGCGCTTGGTCAAACTGTGCGCTTTGTAATGACGATGTGATGTGGAATCGGTCTCAATCGAGGCTTCGGCGGCGGGATTTGGAAGGGAATTCCGAGGGATTCCCAATCGCTTCCGGACGTCCGCGTGTCGGCTCCCCGAGCGCCATATCTGCTTTTCCCCGGAGGGAGTTTATCGGCTATTTGCCGGGGCGTTGGGGGATGTTTCCTCGCGCCGGGATCGCGGAAGAGGATCATCCGGTCGGGGCCCTGCGGAGTTGATCTTTGTGGTCGCCGGCGGGGTCACGGCGGGCCCGATCCGTTCAGCCAGAACGCCCCGTAGACCGCGGACCCCGCCGCCACCGCCCCGATGACCAGCCAGGACCAGGCCGGCCGCCACCGGGCGAGGGCCGCCGCTGGCGTCAGCAGCAGCGGGTAGGCCGGCATCATCAGCCGCGGCTTGGAACCGAAGTAGCCCTTGGCGGTCAGGGCCAGCAGCAGCACCAGCCCGCCGTAGACCGCCAGCGGCAGCGGCTGGCCGCGCCGCACCCCGTGGACGTACAGCCAGAGCACCAGTCCGACGCCGGCCAGCAGTCCGAGACCGGCCGCGAAGGACGGGCCGGTGAGCTGCTGCCCGATGAACTCCGCGAACGCGACGCCGCCGTCGAAGCCGTTGCCCCAGCCGCCCTGGACGTCCAGATATCCGGTGGCCGAGCCCTGTTGGATCCCCACCCATACGAAGTAGCCGCACCAGCCGAGCGGCGCGAGCAGCACCCCGGTCGCCATGCCGGGGTGGGAGCGGAGCGCCGCGCGCAGCCGTACGCCCCCCGCCCGCTCGTGCCACAGGGTCACCGCCGCGGTGATCCACACCGCCGCGACCACCGCCGCGCCCACCGGCCGGGTCAGCCCGGCCAGCGACGCCAGCACACCTGCCGTCATCCAGCGCCCGGTCAGCACGGCGTACCCGCCCCAGGCCGCGAGCGCCGTGAACAGCGACTCCGAGTACGCCATCGACTGCACGATCCCGACCGGCAGCGCGGCCCACAGTGCGGCCAGCGCGATCCCGGCCCGCGGCCCGTGCAGCCGCTCACCGGTGGCGTACAGCGCCCAGGCCGCGGCCAGCGACGCCGACCAGGCCACCGCCATCCCGGCGTCCGCGGCCGACAGCGGCGTGAGGGCCGACAGCCCGCGCTCCAGCCACGGCAGCAGCGGGAAGAACGCCAGGTTGGAGTGCACATCGCCGTTGGCCAGCTGGACGCTGTAGCCGTAGCCCTGCTCGGCGACCCGGGTGTACCAGAGCGAGTCCCAGCGGGCGGTGAGCAGGGTGTGCGCGTCCTTGCCGTTCGCGGTCGACCACACGCCGAGCACCAGCAGCCCGAGCAGTCGGACCGCGGCGTACGCCGCCAGCGCGGGCGCGGCCCGGCGCAGCGCGGCGACCACGGCGGCGCCGTCCCGTGCGGTCCGGCCGGGAACCGCGGCCGAGGCAAGATCGTTCATCAGGACGATTATCCAGGTCTCCGGAAATGCCGGGCGACGACCGGAGGGGGAACGTCCGGTGCTGCGATGAGCGTCTCATCGTGAGGTGAGCCACGCGGCAGCTTCCGGGACTCGCGTAGTCTGACGTTTCCACTCGCCCGTGCCGCCGGTTCCCCCGGGGCGTTTTTCGCGCCCTGATCCGTGGCCGCGAGAGCATGACTGGAGGTGCTGCATGTCCGGGACGACCGCGTCCGGCAAGGGACGGACGGCTGGTGTTCCCCGGCTTCCAGGCGGCGGTGTGAACCGCTGGACCGTGCTGATCGTGCTCTGCGTGAGCCTGCTCTTCGTCGCGCTGGACACCACGATCCTCTACGTCGCGGTGCCCTCGGTCACCGAGGACCTGCGACCGGGCCCGGTCGAGCTGCTCTGGATCGTCGACGTCTACCCGCTGATCGCGGCCTCGTTGCTGATCCTCTTCGGCACCCTCGGTGACCGCGTCGGCCGCCGCCGCGTCCTCCTGCTCGGTTACGGCCTCTTCGGCCTCGCCTCGGCCGTCGCCGCGCTCGCCCCCAATCCGCAGATCCTGATGACGGCGCGCGCCCTGCTCGGCGTCGGCGGCGCGATGATCATGCCCGCGACGCTGTCGATCCTGCGGCAGGTCTTCCCCGACCGGCGGGAGCGGGCGGTCGCCATCGGTGTGTGGAGCGCGGTCGCCGCGGTCGGGGCCGCGGTCGGCCCGGTCCTCGGCGGCTTCCTCGTCGAGAACTTCTGGTGGGGCTCGGTCTTCCTGATCAACATCCCGATGATGTCGGCGATGCTCCTGATAGGGCGGTGGCTGCTGCCGGAGTCGCGCGGTGAGCGCAACGGCCCCTGGGACGTGATCGGCGCGGTGGTCGCGGCGCTCGGTGTGCTGGGCATCGTGCTCGGCGTCAAGCGGATCGGCAGCGGCGCGGCGATCGTCGGGCCGACCACGCTGCTGCCCATCGTGCTCGGCGTCGCCCTGCTGCTGCTCTTCGTACGGCGCCAGCGCCGGCGCGCGCACCCGCTGATCGACATGCGGCTGTTCGCCCGGCCGGCGTTCGGCACCTCGGTCGGCTGCATCGTGCTGGCCATGCTCGCGCTGGTCGGTCTCCAGCTGATCGCCGTCCAGTACCTCCAGCTCGTCCTGGGGCTCAGCCCCCTGGAGACCGGGCTGCGGATGCTGCCGCTGGTGTTCTCCGCGATGGCCGCCGGCCTCACCGGCTCGAAACTGCTGCAGGCCCTCGGCCCGCGCGCGATGGTCTCGCTCGGTTTCGTGCTCACCGCCGCCGCGGTGCTCTGCCTGACCGCGATGAGCAGCCACGACCGCCCGTGGCTGCTGTCCGGCGCCTTCGTCCTGCTGGGCTTCGGCTTCCAGTCCACGCTGTTCGGCGCCTACGAGTCGATGCTCAGCGAGGCCCCGGCCGAGCAGTCCGGCGGCGCCGCGGCCATCGGTGAGACCTCCTACCAGCTCGGTGCCGGCATCGGCGTCGCGCTGCTCGGCAGCGTCATGAACGCCGCCTACGCCCCCGGCCTGTCGCATGTCGCCGGCGTCCCCGCCAAGTCGTCCGCGTCCGCCGCGCACTCGCTGGGCGAGGCCTACAAGGTCGCCGCCGGCCTGGGCGAGAGCGCCAAGGAGGCGCTGCGGATCGCCGCCCGGGACTCCTTCGTCCGCGGGCTGCACGTCACCCTCGTCGCCAGCGCCGTGCTGCTGCTGGTCGGTGCCGGTATCGCGCTGCGGCTGCCGCGCCGGGCGGCGGAGACCACGGAGCGGGCCGAGGGCGACACCGGGACCGCGGAGGGTGCACCGGCGGGCGCCGGGCGCGGCACCGGCGAGCCCGCCCCGGCCGGCTCCGGCCGCTGAGCCCCCGGACCCTTTCGCCCTCCGTCCCGCCGCGCGGCGTCGGCCCTTGCCGCGCGGCACCGCGGGCCGTACCGTCGGACGCGCTGCATAACTACCACTGCTAGTTTTCTTGCGAGCGCTGAACCCGCCGGAGGCCCGCCATGTCAGCCAAGCCGTCCTCGCCCCCCTCCTCGGTCCCCCCGTTCGACCCGGGCGACCCGCTGGGCATCGACGATCTGCTCACCGACGAGGACCGCGCGGTCCGCGACACGGTCCGCCAGTGGGCCGCCGACCGGGTCCTGCCGCACATCGCGGAGTGGTACGAGGCGGGCGAACTGCCCGGCATCCGCGAACTGGCCCGGGAACTCGGTGCGATCGGCGCCCTCGGCATGTCCCTGACCGGCTACGGCTGCGCCGGCGCCTCCGCCGTCCAGTACGGACTGGCCTGCCTGGAGCTGGAGGCCGCCGACTCCGGCATCCGCTCGCTGGTCTCCGTCCAGGGCTCGCTCGCCATGTACGCGATCTGGCGCTTCGGCTCCGAGGAGCAGAAGCAGCAGTGGCTGCCCGGGATGGCGGCCGGCGAGACCATCGGCTGCTTCGGCCTGACCGAGCCGGACCACGGCTCCGACCCGGCCGCGATGCGGACGTACGCCAAGAAGGACGGCGCCGACTGGGTGCTGACCGGCCGCAAGATGTGGATCACCAATGGCTCGGTGGCCGGTGTCGCGGTGGTGTGGGCCCGTACCGACGACGGCATCCGCGGCTTCGTCGTGCCCACCGACACCCCGGGCTTCTCGGCCCCCGAGATCAAGCACAAGTGGTCCCTGCGCGCCTCGGTGACCAGCGAACTCGTCATGGACGAGGTGCGCCTGCCGGCCGACGCGGTGCTTCCCGGCGTCACCGGTCTGCGCGGCCCGCTCGGCTGTCTGAGCCACGCCCGCTACGGCATCGTCTGGGGCTCCATGGGCGCGGCCCGCGCCAGCTTCGAGGCGGCGCTGGAGTACGCCCGTACCCGGGAGCAGTTCGGCAGGCCGATCGGCGGCTTCCAGCTGACCCAGGCCAAGCTCGCCGACATGGCCGTCGAGCTGCACAAGGGGATCCTGCTGGCCCACCACCTGGGGCTGCGGATGGACGCGGGGCGGCTGCGTCCCGAGCAGATCAGCTTCGGCAAGCTCAACAACGTCCGGGAGGCGATCGAGATCTGCCGCACGTCCCGGACGATCCTGGGCGCCAACGGGATCTCGCTGGAGTACCCCGTCATGCGGCATGCGACCAACCTCGAATCGGTGCTCACCTACGAGGGCACCGTCGAAATGCACCAGCTGGTGCTGGGCAAGGCGCTCACCGGGCTGGACGCCTTCCGGTGAGTGGCCCTGCCCTCAACTCCGGCCGCTGCGGCACCCGGGCGGCAATCCCCGGGCCCCCGGCCGGAAGCGTCGAGACGCCGCTCAACTCTGGTTGAAGAAGCCGCCGTTGCGGTGCTCGCGGCTCTCGCCGCTGAGCACCCTGTAGTCGGCGGGGGTGAGCAGGAAGACGCGGGTGGCGACCCGCTCGATCGAACCGCGCAGGCCGAAGGTCAGACCGGCCGCGAAGTCCACCACCCGCTTGGCGTCGGCGGGCTCCATGGACGTCAGGTTGACGATCACCGGGACGCCGTCCCGGAACAGCTCGCCGATGCCACGGGCGTCCCGGAAGCTCTCCGGGGTGACCGTGGCGATGCGGGTGCCCTGGTCCTGGGCGGCCTCGTCGGCCACCTGGACCCGGGGGTCGGTCACCCAGGGGTCGCCACCCGGGCCGGCGGCATCGGGTCCCTCGGCGTAGTCGTCGTCGTAGTAGCGCTCGTCATCACTGTCGTCGACGAGGCCAAGCCAGGCACTCGCCTTGCGCACCGATCCCATTGACGCCTCCTCTCACCCGTGGTCTTCGTGTGTTCCTGCCCCTATCGTCGTCCATCAGGCCGATGGAGTGCCAAGTGGATAGCGGCCGCACGGGGGGTTCGTGACACATCTGGTGCAAAGAGGGTGGCGCGCCATCAGCTTCCGCGCCCCAGAAGGAAACTGACTGTATGAAGAGCGTAACGGTTGGTACCCGACCGAGTGATGACGGCAAGTGGCCGGTCCGGGCCGGAGTCCGATCCGGCCGCTCCACTTGATCTCCGGCGGGCTGATCTGCGACGTCTTGATCGCCGGGGGCCGGCACCCCGCTTCTTCGGGCCCCGGTCGTCGGTGCCGTCCTTCTCGGGAACCCCGTGGCCCACGCCCTGCACCCGGCCGTCGCGCCGGACGCCCCGCAGCCGTCCGGCCACCCCGCCCCCGACGCCGCCCACTTCGCCGCGCTCGCCCGGCTCCGAGCCGGTGACCGGGGCCGGCGGACGGCAGCCCTTCACCGGTACCCCGGAGGACGCCGCGGCGCAGTGGGACGCCTTCGTGCAGACCGACGCCGCCGACGGGTTCGTCCTGTGCCGGATCCGACGCCCGGCGGTCTCGACCCGTGCGTCGGCCGGGTGGTACCCCTCGTGCAGGAGCGCGGGGCCTTCCGCACGGAACACCCCGGTACGACGCTGCGCTCCTGCTCGGGGCTGCCGCCGCAGCCCGTCCGCGCCGCAGGAAGGGGCCCGACCGGATGAGCACCGACGCACGCCAGGAGTGGCAGGACTGGCGCGAGCGGCGCCGCGCCGCGATCAGCGGACCGTACGGCCCGCTCGCGCTGGCCGGTACCCACTGGCTGGCGGACCACCCCGACGGCCGGATCGAGGGACTGCCGGGCCACTGGACCGCGCAGGGCGACGCGGTCGTGCTGCGGGCCGGGCCGGACGACGGCCTCACCGTGGACGGCGAGCCGGCGGCCGGTGAGATCCGGCTCGGTCCGGACGCGGATCCCGGGGCGACGCGGGTGACGTCCGGTGAGCGGCATCTGCTGGTGCTGCGCCGCGACGGCGAGTGGGCGGTGCGCGACTTCGACCCGCGGTCGCAGGCCCGCCGGTCGTTCGCCGGCATCGACGTCTACGAGCACGACGAGCGCTGGGTGCGGCCGGGCCTGTTCCGGCCGTACGCCCAGGGCCGCACGATCCAGGTCCGCAACGCCGACGGACGGCGGCGGGGCCTGGGGCTGGCCGGGGAGCTCGCCTTCACCTTGGCGGGGGACGAGCACGTCCTGCGGGTCGCGGTCGAGGGCGACGGTTCGCTGTGGGCGGTGCTCGCCGACGCCACCAGCGGCACCGACAGCTACCGCTTCCGCTTCCTGCGGCCGCCCGCGCCCGCCGAGGACGGCACCGTCACGGTCGACCTCAACCGGCTCCTGCTGCCGCCGTGCGCGTTCGCCGACCACTTCCTGTGCCCCTTCCCGCCGCCCGGCAACACCCTGCCGGTCGCCCTGCCCGCGGGGGAGCGGAACCCCACCGTCCGCTGACCCGTCCCAGGACCGGCCGAGGGGGTCACCCCGCGCCCCGGGCAGCCGTCAACCCGGCTGCCCGGGGCGCGGCGTTGGTGTGTCGGCGGGGTTTCCCGCCGGAAACTCCCGTGAAGCCCTCTTGCGCTCGGCGGGTGATGCGCCCGAGACTCCCGCACAGCGCTTGTCAGGGGCACGCAAAAACGAACGTGCGGATTCCGCGTGCCCTTCGGCTGCGCCTCACCGGGCTGCCCACCGGCGGCCCCCCGATCCCCTCGGAGGAATCAGTGAGGAACGAGCGCACCACCCCCCGCAGCAGCGTGGCGAGACGCACCCGGCTGATCGCCGTGGCGTCCGGACTGGTGGCCGTCGGGGCCATCGCCGTCCCGACCGCCAGCGCCCAGAACCCCGCCCCCACCACGACGTTCAGCGCCGCCCGGCTCACCGCGGCCGGTGACGCGGTCCGCGCGGCGGACGTCGCCGGCACCGCCTGGCGGGTCGACCCCGCGACCCACACCCTGGTCGTCACCGCCGACCGCACCGTCTCCCGGGCCGGCATCGCGAAGATCCAGCGGGCCGCCGGCGCCAACGCCGGGGCACTCCGCATCGACCGGATCGCCGGCACCTTCCGCAAGTTCATCTCCGGCGGCGATGCCATCTACGCGCCGAGCTGGCGCTGCTCGCTGGGCTTCAACGTCCGCAGCGGCAGCACCTACTACTTCCTGACGGCCGGTCACTGCACCGAAGGGAAGCCGCCGTGGTACACCAACTCCGCGCACTCCACGAGCATCGGCCCGACCACCGGAACCAGCTTCCCGGGCAACGACTACGGCATCGTGAAGTACACCAACACGTCCCTGTCGCACCCGGGCACCGTCGGTAGCCAGGACATCACCAGCGCCGGCACCCCGAGCGTCGGCCAGTCCGTCACCCGCCGCGGCTCCACCACCGGCACCCACAGCGGCAAGGTCACCGCCCTGAACGCCACCGTCAACTACGGCGGCGGCGACATCGTCTCCGGGCTCATCCAGACCACCGTCTGCGCCGAACCGGGCGACAGCGGCGGCCCGCTCTACTCCGGAAGCACCGCCCTGGGCCTGACCTCCGGCGGCAGCGGCGACTGCACGTCCGGTGGCACCACCTTCTTCCAGCCCGTCACCGAGGCGCTCAGCGCGTACGGCGTGAGCGTCTACTGACCCGCTGACGCCGGCCGGGCCCCCGTCAGCCGGCGGACGGGGACCCGGCCGGCACCCCGTGCCCGCGCCTCGACCGCGTTCCGGACCCGGGCATACCATGGAAAAGCAGCCCGAACACGGACGGTATACGGCACACCTCAGGGGGCCGTGATGGTCGAAGAACTGGTGACGGCCGGAGTGGGACTGGCATGTGCCGGCGCGGTGTATTTCGTGGCCGCGGCGCGGGTGGTCAGGCAGTACGAACGCGGTGTGGTGCTCCGGCTGGGCAAGCTGACCTCCGCGGTCCGGCCGCCGGGCTTCACCATGATCATCCCGGGCATCGACCGGATGCGTAAGGTCAACATGCAGATCGTCACGATGCCGGTGCCCGCCCAGGAGGGCATCACCCGCGACAACGTCACGGTCCGGGTAGACGCGGTGGTCTACTTCAAGGTCGTGGACGCCGCCGACGCGGTCATCCGGGTCGAGGACTACCGCTTCGCGGTCTCCCAGATGGCCCAGACCTCCCTCCGGTCGATCATCGGCAAGAGCGAACTGGACGACCTGCTGTCGAACCGCGAGAAGCTCAACCAGGGCCTGGAGCTGATGATGGACAGCCCGGCCATCGGCTGGGGCGTGACCGTCGACCGGGTGGAGATCAAGGACGTCTCGCTGCCGGAGACGATGAAGCGGTCGATGGCCCGCCAGGCGGAGGCCACCCGCGACCGGCGGGCCCGGGTGATCAACGCCGATGCCGAGCTGCAGGCGTCGAAGAAGCTGGCCGAGGCCGCGGCGGCGATGTCGGATCAGCCCGCCGCGCTGCAACTGCGGCTGCTGCAGACCGTGGTGGCGGTCGCCGCCGAGAAGAACTCCACCCTCGTTCTGCCGTTCCCCGTCGAGCTGCTGCGGTTCCTGGAGCGCTCCGGGCAGCAGGGGCAGGTCCCGGCCGGGCCTTCGGAGACCGCGGAGGGGCGGGAGCGGCGGCAGCGGCCGGACGGCGCGAAGGCCGTGGAGGAGCCGCTGCCGGGCGAGGAGCGGCTGGAAGTCCTCCCGGACGCCGAGAACCCCGCCGACCTGCCCGTCGACCTGCCCACCGAGGTGCCGGTGGACCTGCCGGCCGATGTGTCCCCCGGAGTACCGGTGGACCTGCCGGCCGATGTGGCCCCCGAGGTGCCGGTGAACCTCCCGGAAGACCGCCGCTGAGCCGCTCCGCCGGCCCCCTGCCCCCGCCGCTCCCCGGCGGGGGCGTTTTCCGGCCGGATGGCACCCTCACATACGGGCCCGCCCGGGGCGGCGCGCACCCCCGTTGATGTCCGCACTCAGGACCGCGGTCCGCAGATATCGGTGTGACGGCGATGTGGCGAAACCGTGAACTCCCGTACGGGAGACCGGAACTCGGTCTTGTGCACGACTGAGGCGGATGGGAATACTCGGGCCCGCACCTTGGCATGAACGCGACTCCCCTGAGGCGCTGCGCCGCGGGGCGGCCCCGTTCGTGCCGGACCTCACTCTCCGGGCCCGTGCGACTCCCCACAGTCCGCCCGGGCCCTTCCCCCCACGGGAGGCTCTGAGTTGAAGCACCGACGCATACCCGACCGGCGCGCCGTCCTGGCCGGCGCCGGCGCGCTCGCACTCGCCGCCACCGCCACCGTCACCCTCGCCCACGCCCAGGCGTCCCCGGCCCCCACCGCCCCCACGGTGGCCCGGCTGACCTCCTCCGCCGCCACCACCCTGGCGTCCCAGCTCAAGACCGGTACGGCCGGTGCGTACTACGACGCGCAGGCGAAGAAGCTGGTGGTCAACGTCGTCAGCGAGACGGCGGCCAAGGCCGTCCGGGCGAAGGGCGCCGAGGCCAGACTCGTCAAGCACACCCTCGCCCAGCTCGACGCGGCCCGGCAGACGCTGAAGAGCAGGGCCACCATCCCCGGCACCGCCTGGGGCATCGACCCGCGCAGCAACAAGGTCGTGGTGACCGCCGACCGCACGGTCACCGGCGGCAAGCTGGACCGGCTCACCCAGGTCACCCACAGCCTCGGCGACAAGGTCGAACTCCGGCGCAGCAGAGGGGAGTTCAAGCCCTTCATCGGGGGCGGTGACGCGATCTGGGGGAGCGGCGCGCGCTGTTCGCTCGGCTTCAACGTCGTCAAGGACGGCCAGCCCTACTTCCTGACGGCCGGCCACTGCGGCAACGCCGTCAAGAGCTGGTCGGACAAGCAGGGCGGCTCGGAGATCGCGACCACCGAGGACTCCAAGTTCCCCGGCGACGACTACTCCCTGGCCAAGTACACCGGGGACACCGCGCACCCGAGCGAGGTCGACCTCTACAACGGCAGCACCCAGAAGATCACCAAGGCCGCCGAGGCCACCGTCGGTGAGAAGGTCCAGCGCAGCGGCAGCACCACCCAGGTCCACGACGGCACCGTCAAGGCCCTGAACGCCAGCGTCAACTACCAGGAGGGCACGGTCGAGGGGCTGATCCAGACCGACGTCTGCGCCGAGCCCGGTGACAGCGGCGGTGCGCTCTTCGACGGCGAGACCGCGCTCGGCCTCACCTCCGGCGGCAGCGGCGACTGCTCCGGCGGCGGCGAGACCTTCTTCCAGCCGGTCCCGGAGGCCCTGGAGGCCTACGGCGCGCAGATCGGCTGATCCGCGGCGGTGCACCAGGATCCGCCCGGGTGTCTCCCGGGGCACCGGCCCCGGACGCGTCCGCCGTCCGGGGCCGGTGCCCCACCGGGTCAGCCCGCCGCCCGCCCGTCGCCCGGCCCGAACGCGGCGAGCGCCTCCTCGGCCGAAACCCGGGCCCGTACATACGTATCCGCCCAGTCGGCCGCCGAGGGGAAGCCCGATTCCCGGGCGATCCGGGCACAGGCCGCGTCGTAGTCGAAGGGGGTGTGCCGCAGGGTGACCGCGCCGCCGCCGGGCCCCAGCAGCGCCCAGTGCGCACCGGCCCTCCCGTACGGCATGCCGACGCTGCCGGGGTTGACCACCAGCCGGCCGTGGGTGAGCCGGACGTACGGCATGTGGGTGTGTCCGCAGACCACGGTCCGTACCGCGTCGGGAACCCCCGTCAGCACCTCGGCCCAGCGCTCGGGCCGCGAGTCGACGAGCACCGTCTCCTCGTCGTCCCGGGGCGTGGCGTGGCAGAACAGGACCGGCCCGAGCCCGGCCACCTCCAGCGTGACGGAGGTGGGCAGTGACCGGAGGAACCCCCTTTCGTCCGGGGTGAGCCGGCCGGCGGCCCAGGCGCTCACCGGGTCCGCCGGGCGGTCTTCCCCGCCGCCCGTCGGATCGCCGGTCAGCTCCCGGTCGGCGTTGCCCCGGACCCACACCGCGCGCTCCCCGAGGGTATGCAGCAGGGCGAGGGTCTCGCGGGGCAGCGGGCCGGCGAGCAGATCGCCGGTCAGTACGATCCGCCCGGCGGCGCGGACGTCCGGCTCGGCGAGCACCGCCTCCAGGGCCGGCAGCACGCCGTGGACGTCGGAGAGGACGGCGACCCCGGACGGTTCCGAAGAGCCGTGCGGGGGAAGGACGTTGGTGTCGGTCATGGGCCGAGCCTATGCACCGGCGGTCCCCGCACAGAGCGGTCCCCGGGCACCACCCACCGGTGCCCGGGGACCTGGGTGCGGTGCTCAGAACTCGAAGACCGAGTTCAGGCCGGCGCGCATCTCACAGGAGTTGGCGTAGGTGTAGCTGTACGACACCCGCTTGCCCTGCCACACGCCGTCGGCGGTGACGACGATCGGGGCCCACTCCTTGGTGCACAGTCGGTCCGTTTTGGGGCTGGTGACGGTGTTGAAGTCACCGGCGGCGGCCCGCAGTTCGGCACAGGCGGCCTTCGGGTCCGGGTGGCTGCCGGAGGCCACCGGCATACAGCTGAGCGACACCGCGCGCTGGACGGTGGCGGTCGCGCGGCTGTCGCCCTGGCCGACCGTCAGCACCAGTACCGACGGTGCGTAGAGACCACTGCTGCGCGCGGGCTGTGCTGGGGCGGCGACGGCTTGTGCGCTGGTGGCCAGCGTGCCGAGGACCAGCGCCGTACCGAGCGCGATCGCCCCAGTGGTGTACCGCATGACGAACACTCCCTTGCTCGAAGGTGCAGATACCGGACGGGAGTTTGGTCGAAACGCGTCCCGAAAGCACCTTGAGTGGCCATCCAGCGATCGCTTTGAGTCGTTGGGTGAAAGCTGAGAGTAATGGCGCGAACCTGACGGAAGTGGTTGCGGGAAGTGTTCGGGAAGCGGGGTGCGGCCAGCCGGGATGCCCCGTGCATCGTGCGGGGGGCAAGAGCCACCGATGGCCGGGAGAGAAGCAAACCGGCCGCCGACCGGTCGTTCGGGTGGGTTTCGATCTCCGTCGATTGGCTGAAGAGGGGGGCCGGAGGCTGCCTCCGAACGGCGTGGGAGGCCCGCGGAGGTAACAGGCGGTCCGCGGCCGGCCGCCTTACCCGCCGCGTTTTCGTACGCAATCGAGGGCGCGGATCGCACTCAATCCCGGGGCGCGGACCGCCCGTTGGGCCGCCCGTCCAGCCCCGGCAGTCCCGCCGTCAGCGCCCGCATACCGCGCACCACCGACTCGGCGGGCCCCTGCGGTCCGTCCACCGGGCCGTCGCCCGCGGCCCACTCCTCCACGGCGACCCGCATCGCGGTGTTCGCCGCGGCCGCGGCCAGCCGCACCTCCGGCGCGCCGGTGCCCGTCATCCGCGCCAGGACCGGCCGCAGCGCCTCCTCGGTCTCGTGGTGCACCCGGTGCCAGACCGCACGCAGCGCCGGATCGCCGGGCATCGCCCGCAGCAGCCCGCGGGTCCGGCGCAGCGCCTCCGCGGCCGGCTCGTCGGCGGGGGTCAGCGCCCGGCGGGCGGCCCGCTCCAGCGCCTCGCGGACCGTGGGTTCCGCCGCCCCGGCCTGCGGTGCGGACAGGTCGTCGATCCACTGCCGTACCCCGACGGAGAGCAGCGGCGCCACCGCGTCCTCCTTGGTGCGGAAGTAGCGGTAGAAGGTGCGCAGGGCGACGCCGGAGGCCCGGGCGATCTCCTCGGCGGTGACCGTGGCGCCGCGCTCGGCGAAGAGTGCCGCCGCGCACCGGGCGATCTCCAGCTGGGTCGCGGCCTTGCGCCGCTCGGTGAGCGAGGGGCGGGCGTCGGACGCTGCGGGGCGGGGCTCGGCGGGTGCGGACCCGGCCGGCGCGGACTCGGCGGACATGGCCCCAGCTTACGGAGCACGGCGCCAGAACGGCACGACATGTTCGTTTGGCACATCGTGCCACATGGGCGTACCGTGCAGAGCCGATCGCCGCAGCGTCGATCGTCACCATTGCGAAGGGGCACCGCCATGAACCGCTTCGAGGGACGCCGGGTCCTGATCACCGGGGCCGGCTCCGGCATCGGGCGGGCCACCGTCCACCGGATCCTCGCCGAGGGCGGCCGGGTGGTCGCGGCGGACGTCGACGCCGAGGGCCTCGCCGCCACCGCCGCCCGGGCCGCCGGGGAGGGAACCGCGGGCCGGCTGCGGACCGCGGTGCTGGACATAGCCGACGAGGCGGCGGTCCGCTCCGGCGTCGCCGCCGCCGTCGCCGGCCTCGGCGGCCTGGACGTGCTGGTCAACGCGGCCGGCATCCTGCGCTCCGCGCACACCCACGAGACCGGCCTGGAGCTGTTCCAGGCGATCATCACGACCAACCTGACCGGGACGTTCCTGATGATCCGCGAGGCACTGCCCGCCCTCCTGGAGGGCGCGTCCCCGGTCGTGGTCAACTTCAGCTCCACCTCCGCCTCGTTCGCGCACCCCTACATGGCGGCGTACGCGGCGAGCAAGGGCGGCATCCAGTCCATGACGCACGCGATCGCCGCCGAATACGGCAAGCAGGGACTGCGCGCGGTGTGTGTCGCGCCGGGATCCATCGCCAGCGGGATGACCACCGGTCGCGGCCCGGGTCTGCCCGAGGACGCCGACATGTCGCTGTTCGCCAAGCTCGCCCCGGCCCTCGGCGAGGGCTTCGCGGGCCCGGAGACGGTCGCCGGCGTGATCGCGATGCTCGCCTCGCAGGACGGCGCGTTCATCACCGGCACGGAGATCCGAATCGACGGCGGAACGCACATGTGACCGCACGAAGCGGCCGTGCGGCGCCGGGCCGGTGCCCGGTGGCTCAGGCCGGCAGCCGCTCGTCCTCCGGAGGGCGGCCCGCCGGGCGGTTCCTGTTCAAAAGGACCGACAGCGCGAGGGTGAGGACCGTGCCGCCGGCCGCCCAGGCGGCGAGCACCAGCAGCGGGGCGGTCATCGCGGCGCCGTCGAAGTACGCGAGCGAGCGCGCCGCCCAGGTGCCCGCGCCCGGGGGCAGGGCCGGGCCGAGGGCGTCCCAGAACGGGGGCAGCAGCGGATACGGATAGGCGCCGCCCGCGCTCGGATTGCCCAGGATGACGATCAGCAGGATCGCCAGGCCGATGCCGACGATGCCCAGCAGGGCCTGGCAGGCCAGGGTCGTGGCGCCCACCGCGAAGACCACCAGGGCGCCCAGCCCCCACAACCCGGCGAAGGAGCCGGGCAGCGCGTCCAGGACCGGCCCGACGACGATCGCACCGGCCAGCCCGGCGGCGAGCGCGAACAGCGCGAGGGCGGCCAGCCGGATGACCGCCCGGTGCCCGTTGGAGGGCCGCGCCCCCGCGCTGATCGCGAGGATCGCGGCGCACAGATAGCCGCCCACGCACCAGCCGACGACCAGGTAGAAGGACGACAGGCTCCGGCTGTCACCCCGGTCGGCGGGGGCGACGTCGACGGTCCGGACGGTGCGCCCCCGGGCCTTCTCGGCCGCGCCGACGACCAGTTCGACCGCCTGGGAGAGCGAGGCGCCGCCGCCGCTGGCGACCAGCAGCCGGTCGGTGGTGCCGCGCGGATCGACGAGCAGCGCCCCGTCGATCGTCCGGTCGGCGAGCTGCTGCCGCGCCACGCGCTCGGAGCGCAGCGCGCGCGGGTCCAGCGGGGAGCCGGGCAGCCGGTCCAGCCGCCCGGCCACCTGCCCGGCGGCCGGCGGGGGAGCGACCACGCCGAACGGCACGTCCGTCGGCCGGGGGTGGTGGAAGGCGCCGGTGTACGAGGTGATGAACGCGGTCATCAGGCCCAGGACGCCGAGCACCAGCAGCGCGGCGTGCGGTGTCACGGCGCTCTTCACCTCGCCGAGGAAGGTGGTGCGGCTGCCGTCGTCCGTGCGGGCCATCCGTCGCTCCTCGCCGCTGGTTCGCCCCCCCCCGGTACCGACCCACCGGAAGATGGCGTTTGCCCCCATATCTTGCGATCTGTGGCAGGTGGGTGCAGAACGGAGGGGCTGAACGGTGGAGGACGCGAAGACGATCTTCCGAGGGGGCCCGGCGTGTTGTTCGTACGAATGTTCGACGCGCGGGTTATGGTGGAGGTGAGGAACGAGGGACACAAGGTCAGCCGGGGGGCGGTGAGGTGCAGGAGGTGCGGATGCCCGGGTTCACGCATCTGCACACCGCTTCCGGGTTCTCCCTGCGCTACGGCGCCTCCCACCCGGAGCGGCTGGCCGAGCGCGCCGCCGAACGCGGGCTGGACGCCCTCGCCCTGACCGACCGGGACGGCGTCTCCGGCGCCGTGCGGTTCGCCCGGGCCGCCGCGGAGGCCGGCATCCGCCCGCTCTTCGGCGCCGAACTGGCCGTGGCGGAGCACACCCCGGCGCCGCCGGCCGCCACCCGCCGGCGCACCCCGGTGCGCGGTGGCGCCTTCATCGACGAGTCCGCCGCCCGCGCCGTCTTCCTGGCCCGCGACAAAGCGGCCGGCTGGGCCGCCCTGTGCCGGCTGGTCTCGGCCGCCCACGCGGGCGACGGCGACCGGCCCGTCCTCTCCTGGACCGACCTGGAATCCGCCGCGGACGGCCTCACCGTGCTGCTCGGCCCGGACTCCGACATCGGCCGGGCACTGGCCGCCGGCCGCCCGGACCGCGCCGCCCGGCTCGTCGCCCCCTGGCGCGAGCGGTACGGCGAGGCGCTGCGCCTGGAGGTCGTCGACCACGGCCGGCCCGGCAGCGGCCCCGGCTCCACCCGGCTGGCCGCCCGCACCCTCGGCTTCGCCGTCGACCAGGGCATCCGCGCCGTCCTGACCAACGCGGTCCGCTACGCCGATCCCGGCCAGGGCCCGGTCGCCGACGTCCTGGACTCCGCCCGCCGCCTGGTGCCGGTGGACCCGCACCGCCCCGAGTCCTGGGACAGCGGCGAACGCTGGCTCAAGGACGCCGCCGCGATGGCCCGTACCGCCGAGCGGATCGCCGAGGCGGCCGGCTTCCGGCGCGGCCTGGCCCACCAACTGCTCGCCATGACCGAACGGACCGCGGGGGAGTGCCTGGTCGACCCGCAGGACGACCTCGGGCTCGGCCGGATCCACTTCCCCGAACCCCGGCTGGTCGGCGCGGAACGCCGCACCGCCGCCCGGGTGCTGCGCTCGCGCTGCGCCGCCGGCATGGTCCTGCGCGGTTACGACCGCGACCGGACGCGCTGGGCCCGGCTGGACGACGAGCTGCGCACGATCGAACGGCTCGGCTACCCCTCCTACTTCCTGACCGTCGCCCAGGTCGTCGACGACGTCCGGCAGCGCGGCATCCGCGTCGCGGCCCGCGGATCCGGCGCCGGATCCCTGGTCAACCACCTCCTCGGCATCGCCCACGCCGACCCGGTCGAACACGGGCTGCTGATGGAGCGCTTCCTGTCCGAGCGGCGGGCCGCGCTGCCGGACATCGACATCGACGTGGAGTCCGCCCGCCGGCTGGAGGTCTACCGCGCGATCTTCGACCGCTTCGGCGCCGAGCGGGTCGCCACGGTCTCCATGCCCGAGACCTACCGCGTCCGGCACGCCGTACGCGACGTGGGCGCCGCGCTGGGCATGGACCCGGCGCGGGTCGACCGGCTCGCCAAGGCGTTCCCGCACATCCGCGCCCGCGACGCCCGGGCCGCGCTGACCGAACTGCCGGAGCTGCGCGGCGTGCGGGAGGCCGGTACCGAACGGCTGTGGGAGCTGGTCGAGGCGCTGGACGCCCTGCCGCGCGGCATCGCCATGCACCCGTGCGGGGTGCTGCTCTCCGACGCCACGCTGCTGGACCGCACGCCCGTCGTGCCGACCAGCGGCGAGGGCTTCGCGATGTCCCAGTTCGACAAGGACGACGTGGAGGAGATGGGGCTGCTCAAACTCGACGTGCTGGGCGTCCGCATGCAGTCCGCGATGGCACACGCGGTCGCCGAGATCGGCCGGGCCACCGGCCGCCGGCTCGACCTCGACGACCCGGCACAGGTGCCGCCCGGCGACCCGGCGACCTACGACCTGATCCGCTCGACCGAGACGCTCGGCTGCTTCCAGATCGAGTCGCCGGGCCAGCGCGATCTGATCGGCCGGCTGCAGCCCGCCACCTTCCACGACCTGGTGGTCGACATCTCGCTGTTCCGTCCCGGCCCGGTCGCCGCCGACATGGTCCGGCCCTTCATCGACGCCCGGCACGGCCGCAAGCCCGTCCGCTATCCGCACCCGGACCTGACGGAGCCGCTGCGCGAGACCTACGGCGTGGTGGTCTTCCACGAGCAGGTCATCGAGGTGCTGCGGATCATGACCGGCTGCGCCCGGGACGAGGCGGACGAGATGCGGCGCGCCCTGTCCGAACCGGAGCGGCAGGGGCAGGTGCGCGCCTGGTTCGCCCAGTGCGCCGAACGGCGCGGATACGCACCCGACGTGATCGCGCGGACCTGGGAGATCGTCGAGGCCTTCGGCTCGTACGGCTTCTGCAAGGCGCACGCGGTGGCCTTCGCGGTGCCCACCTACCAGTCCGCCTGGCTCAAGGCCCACCACCCCGCGGCCTTCTACGCCGGGCTGCTCACCCACGAGCCGGGGATGTACCCCAAGCGGCTGCTGCTCGCGGACGCCCGGCGGCGCGGGGTGCCGGTGCTGCCGCTGGACGTGAACCGCTCGGCGGCCAGCCACCGGATCGAACTGGTGTCCGGTAAGGAGGGTGCCGGGGGTACCTGGGGGCTGCGGCTCGCGCTCTCCGACGTCCACGGCATGAGCGAGGCCGAGGCGCGGCGGATCGCGGACGGGCAGCCCTACCACTCGCTCCAGGACCTGTGGCAGCGCGCCCGGCCGTCCCGCCCGATCGCCGAACGCCTCGCCCGGGTGGGAGCGTTGGACGCCTTCGGCGCGAACCGGCGGGACCTGCTGCTGTACGTCTCCGAACTGCACCACCACGGACGGCAGGCGACCGGCGGTCAGCTGTCCCTGCACACGGACCTGGAGGAGCGGCAGGCCGACCCCGTCGAGCCCGCGGGACTGCCCGACCTCAGCGACGTCGAACGGCTCAGCGCCGAGCTGGGCGTCCTCGGCATGGACGCCTCCCGTCATCTGATGGCCGACCACCGGGAGTTCCTGACCGAGCTGGGCGCCCTGCCGGCCCGGCTGCTGCGCAATGCCGGGAACGGCGAGACGGTGCTGGTCGCGGGGGCCAAGGCGGCCACCCAGACCCCGCCGGTCCGCTCCGGCCGCCGGGTCATCTTCACCACCCTCGACGACAGCACGGGCCTGGTCGACTGCGCCTTCTTCGACGACAGTCACGCGGCCTGCGCCCACACGGTCTTCCACTCCTGGCTGCTGCTGGTGCGCGGTACGGTCCAGCGGCGCGGCCCGCGCAGCCTCAGCGTGGTCGGCAGCGCCGCCTGGAACCTCGCCGAACTGGCCGAACTCCGCCGCGAGGGCGGCCTGGAGGCGGTCACCGCCCGGCTCGCGGCGGAGACGGACCGGGCCACGGCCGGGCAGGACGCGGCCGCCGGTGCGGGACCCGGCGAAGAGACCGGCGAAGGTGCCGGCGAAGGGGCCGGGGAGGGGACCGGCGGGGAGCCCGCACCGGCCGGCGCCGGACCGGGCCGCACCATCCGGCTGGAGACCGGCTACGAGCTGCACCCCTGGGCCGACCTGCAGCCCCCGGGTGAACGTGCCGCCACCGGGCGGAAGCTGTGGCACGCGAGTCCCGGGAGCGCGGGATGACTCCTGCGACCCGGCCCCCCGCCACGCCGCCGCAGCCCCCGGGCGCCGCGCGGCCGTCCGGCATGCTCCACGTCCGCTTCCGCAACGCCCACGACGCGCCGGTGAGCGCCGGACAGTTCGATCAACTGCTGGGTCTGCTCGCGCAGTTCACGCCGATGGTCGAGGCGCTGCCGCCGGACGCCGCGCTGGCGGACGTCCGCGGCGCACTGCGCTACTTCGACCGCGACGCGGTGGGGATCGCCGAGCTGATCCGGCTGCGCGCGCTGGCCTGGCACGGCGTACGGTGCACGATCGGGATCGCCGCCAACCCGCTGCTCGCCCGGATGGCGGCGCACGCCGCGGCGCCCGGCGAGATCCGGACCGTCCCCGACGACGCCGAGTCCGTCACCGCCTTCCTCGACCGCCGGCCCGCCTCGGCGCTGCACGGCGTCGGCCCGGCGACCGCCCGCGCGCTCTCCGCGTACGGACTCGACAGCGTCGGCCGGATCGCCGCCGCACCGCCCGGGACCCTCCAGCGGATCCTCGGCGCCCGGACCGGCCGGGTCGTCCACGATCGGGCCCGCGGGATCGACCCCACGCCGGTCGTGCCCCATGCCGTCGCCCGCTCGATGGGCGCTGAACACCGCTTCGACCACGACGAGTTGGACCCGGACCGGCGCCGCCGGGCGCTGCTCGCGCTCGCCGACGACCTCGGCGCCCGGCTGCGTACGACCGGGCAGGTGGCCCGCGCGCTCACCCTCACCGTCCGCTACGCCGACCGCTCCACGACCACCCGCACCCGCCGGCTCGCCGAACCGACCGCGCACGGCCCCGCGCTGACCGAGGCGGCCTATGCGCTGCACACCGCGCTCGGACTGCAGCGGGCCCGGGTGCGGTCCGTGGCACTGCGGGCCGAGGACCTGTGCCGCGCCGAACTCGCCGCGCACCAGCTGAGCTTCGACCCGTCCGACGACAAGGCCCACCGCATCGAGGCCGCCGTCGACCGGGCCCGGGCCCGCTTCGGCGCCGGTGCCGTACGCCCCGCGGCGACCCTCGGCAAAGCCGCCCGCCGCACACCCCCGCCCAAGCGCGGCAGCAAGCCCCCCGGCCCGGGCACCGGCCGGCACTGAGCCCCAACGGGCCCGGCGCGGCTAGATGAATGAGTCCGATGTTTGTGCTGGCCGCAACTATGGCGAAGGGCGCCCGTTGGCTCGTGTGTGACTACCAGCCTGGACGCCCTTCTGGC
>NZ_JBFACE010000048.1:0-54595 GCF_040640655.1 Streptomyces sp. NPDC021749
CCGGAACAGCACCCACAACTCGTCCGGCACCAACCGCTCAACCAGATCCGTCATGCACGGCTCAACGAGCGATCACACCATCAGAAACGGCGTCTGAGGTCCGTCCCCCAGCACCCCTGATCGGACCAGTGCGACGGCACCGCCGGGCCTCCCCCATCCCCACCCCTATCCCGCTACTCCCAGCCCCCGTCCCCCGTCCTCCCCTCGCCGCCCGCCGCCCGCCGCCCGCCGCCACTGGGCCGAAGGTGGCGCGAGGGCCGGACGTGTGTGTGGGGGGGAGGTGCACGACGGCGGCACCGCGCTCGTCGAGGGGTTGTCGAGTCCCTGCCGACGGCCGGGCCGGGCGGGCCGCTCCCCTCGGCCGCCGCACCCGCCGCCCCCACCACCCGAAAGCGTGGGCTACTGCTGGTGCGGTCCCTCAGCTCGGCTTCCGGCTGTCGGCGTACCCGGCACGGTAAGGCGGTCCGGTTCACCCTTCCCGAAGTGCACCGGCCGCGCCGGCGCTGACCGCCGCCGCACGCTCCCGCTCGTCGGCCCCCCTGTCGTCCGCGTCATCGTCCCCGTCGTCGTCCGTCGCCGAGTCCGAGTCCGAGTCCGTGCCGAGCCGGCCGAGGCGGGAACGGCGCCGCCCGTACAGCGTGTAGACCAGCGCACCGGCCACCAGGAACGCCGCGAACTGCAGCCAGGTCGCCGGTCCGGTCCCGTACATCAGATAGCCGCAGAACGCGATGCCGAGGATCGGGCTGAGCGGGAAGAACGGGACGCGGAAGCGGCGCGCCAGGTCGGGCCGGGTCCGGCGGAGCACCAGCACGCTCAGATTGACCGCCGCCATGACCGCGAGCGTCCCGATGGTGGTCAGGTTCATCACCACGTCCAGGGGAACGACCGCAGCGGGCACGGCGAAGACGGCCGCGACGATCCAGGTGTTGGCGACCGGCGTGGACGTACGCGGCGAGATCCGTTCGAAGACGCGCGGGACCAGTCCGTCCCGCGACATCGACATCAGGATGCGGGTCTGCCCGTACATCACCGCGAGGACGACGGACGCGATGGCGACCACCGCGCCGAAGGCGATGACGCCGCCGCCGAGCGCGGAGTGGGTGACCCGGTTGACGATCAGCGACAGCGCGGCGGGCTGATCGGCCACCTGGTCGGAGGAGAGCGCCCCGATGGCGGAGACCGCGACCAGGCAGTACAGCACGGTGACCACACCGATGCAGATCATGATCGCGAGGGGGATGTTCCGTCGCGGGTTCCGGACCTCTTCCCCGGCCGTGGTGATCGCGTCGAAGCCGATGTACGAGAAGAAGGCGACCGAGGCGCCGGAGGTGATCCCGGCGATGCTCTCCGGTGCGAACGGCGAGAGGTGGCCGGCCCGGAAGGCGGTGAAGCCGATCGCGCAGAACAGCACCAGGATCGCCAGCTTCAGCACCGCCATCGCGGCGGTCGCGCGGGCGCTCTCCCGGATCCCGCGGACCAGCAGCAGCGCGGCGAGCAGGATCACGACGACGGCCGGGACGTTGACGATTCCGCCCTCGCCGGGCGGGTTGGAGAGCGCGGCCGGCAGTTCCCAGCCGGTCAGGCTGCCCAGCAGTTCGTTCAGGTACTGCCCCCAGCCGACGGCCACGGCCGACACCGAGACGCCGTATTCGAGCAGCAGGCACCAGCCCACGAGGAAGGCGGTGCGCTCACCGAGGGTGGCGTACGCATAGGAGTACGAGCTGCCGGACACCGGGATAGCGCCGCCCAGTTCCCCGAAGGAGAAGGCGGTGAAGACGCAGGTGGCGGCGGCCAGTACGAAGGAGACGATGACCGCGGGGCCGGCCTCCGCGACGGTGTCGGACAGGCCGACGAAGATGCCGGTGCCGACGATGGCGCCGATGCCGAAGCAGACGAGCTGGAAGAGGCCCATGCTGCGCTGGAGGCCGTTGCCTTCACGGTCCGCGCCCGATTCGGCGATGAGGAGGTCGGGGGACTTGATGCGCAGTCCGGCGGGACCTGGGGCACGCATGGGGTTCTCTCTCTGGTGGTGCGGTGCGCGTGGCGCGGGGTGGGCCACGCACGAGCGGGGTCCGGACCGGTGGGTCCGAACCCCGCAAGCGGCTCGATGGTAGCCGCAGGAGCTGTATGAGTGCCCTATCGGACGTATGCCTATGCAGTGTGATATTGGCGACGGCCCGGCGGGATGCAGGGGCACCAGGGGGCAGAAGGGCAGAACCCCACGGGACGGAACCCGCCGGCGTCCCTAGCCGGCGAGCGTCGCGACCAGTACCGCCTTGATGGTGTGCATCCGGTTCTCCGCCTCGTCGAAGACGACCGAGTGCGCGGACTCGAAGACCTCGTCGGTGACCTCCAGCGACGAAAGGCCGTGCCGCGCGTGGATCTCCCGGCCGACCGCGGTCCCCAGGTCGTGGTAGGCGGGGAGGCAGTGCAGGAACTTCACGTCCGGCTTGCCGGTGGCGCGCAGCACGTCCATGGTGACCGCGTAGGGGGCCAGCAGCGTGATCCGCTCGTCCCACACCTCCTTGGGCTCGCCCATGGACACCCAGACGTCGGTGGCGACGAAGTCCGCGCCGCGCACGCCGTCGGCGACGTCCTCAGTGAGGGTGATCCGGGCCCCGCTGCTCTCGGCGAGCTCGTGCGCCCGGGCGATCACCGTCTCCTCGGGCCAGAGCTCCTTCGGCGCCACGATCCGTACGTCCATGCCGAGCAGGGCGCCGGTGACGAGGTAGGAGTTGCCCATGTTGTTGCGGGCGTCGCCGAGGTAGGCGAAGGCGGTCTCGTCCAGGGGGCGGCCCCGGCCGTGTTCCACCATGGTCAGGACATCGGCGAGCATCTGGGTGGGGTGCCAGTCGTCGGTCAGCCCGTTGAAGACCGGTACGCCGGCGTGCGCGGCCAGTTCCTCGACGTCGGACTGACGGCTGCCGCGGAACTCGATGCCGTCGAACATCCGGCCCAGCACCCGTGCGGTGTCCTTGACCGACTCCTTGTGCCCGATCTGCGAGCCGGCCGGGTCGAGGTAGGTGGTCGAGGCGCCCTGGTCCGCGGCCGCGACCTCGAAGGAGCAGCGGGTCCGGGTGGAGGTCTTCTCGAAGATCAGGGCGATGTTCTTGCCGCGGAGGCGGGGGACCTCGGTGCCGGCACGCTTCGCCGCTTTCAGCTCGGCCGCGAGGTCGATCAGTCGGCGGAATTCCTCGGCGCTGAAGTCCAGCTCCTTGAGGAAGTGGCGGCCCGTGAGGTCTATCGCCATCGGTCGGCTCCTGTGTTGCGGCGGTCGGGGGGACGAGATCTGGAAGTGTATACGATGCGCCGTATCTATATACGGCAGCGTCCTCCCCGCACCGCCCACCGCCGCACGCCTCAGCCTGCCCCGGGCACCGCGTCCCTCGCCACCGGACAGCTCATACAGCGCGGACCGCCCCGCCCCCGGCCCAGCTCGCTCCCCGGAATCGTGATCACCTCAATGCCGCGCTTGCGCAGAAAGGTGTTCGTGGTGACGTTCCGCTCGTACGCCACCACCACGCCGGGCTCCACGGCGAGCACATTGCACCCGTCGTCCCACTGCTCGCGCTCGGCGGAGTGCACGTCCTGGGTCGCGGTCAGCACCCGGATGTCGGACAGCCCCAGCGAGGCCGCTATGGCACGGTGCATGTGCTCCGGCGGGTGATCGGTGACCTTGAGGTCCTGATCGCCCGAGCCCGGCTCGATGGTGTACGAGCGGAGCATGCCGAGGCCCTCGTACTGGGTGAAGGTGTCCCCGTCGATCATGGTCATGACGGTGTCCAGGTGCATGAACGCCCGCCGTTTGGGCATGTCCAGCGCCACGATCGTGCGCGCCGAACCGGCCGCGAACAGCCCGCGCGCCAGCAGTTCGACGGCCTGGGGAGTGGTCCGCTCGCTCATCCCGATCAGCACCGCACCGCTGCCCATCACCAGGACGTCACCGCCCTCGATCGTCGACGGGTAGTCCGCCTGCCCCTCCGACCAGACGTGGAAGTCCTCGGCGCGGAAGAGCGGGTGGTAGCGGTAGATCGCCTCGTAGTGGACGGTCTCGCGCTGCCGGGCCGGCCAGCGCATCGAGTTGATCGACACCCCGTCGTAGATCCAGGCGGAGGTGTCGCGGGTGAAGAGGTGGTTGGGCAGCGGACCCAGCAGGAAGTCGTCCAGATCCATCACGTGGAAGCGGACCGACGTCGGTTCGGGATGGCGCTCCAGGAACTCGCGTTTGGTCATCCCGCCCACCAGCGCCTCGACGAGTTCCGGGACCGGCATCTCGTCGAAAGCGGCGCGCAGATGGCCGGTGGCCAGCGGCCCGTACAGCTTCTCGTCGAAGACCCGGTCCAGGACCAGCTCCCGGGCCGCGGGGATCTGCAGGCTCTCGGCCAGCAGATCCCCGAAGAGGTGCACTTCCACGCCCCGGTCGCGCAGTACGTCCGCGAAGCCGTCGTGCTCGGCCCGCGCCCGGCGTACCCACAGCACGTCGTCGAAGAGCAAGGCGTCCTTGTTGGAGGGGGTGAGCCGCTTCAGCTCCAGATCGGGACGATGCAGGATGACCCGGCGCAGCCGCCCGGCCTCGGAGTCGACTTGGAATCCCATCTCCCCATCTTGGCCGCTCCGGGGGCCGAGGGGAGGGAGTCGCGCAATGTGAGGGGCACGGGTCGGCCGGTGGGGAGGGGGAGAGGGTGACTGAAGGTGTGCCTAGGGGGTGGGTGATCGCCGATCCTCGGCGGCGGGCGTACGGTCCTGCTGGCGTACGGTCCTGCTGGCGTAACGGTCCTGCTGGCGCTCGGTGGCCCGGCCGCCCGCGGCTCCGCCGCGCTCGCCGCCCGCCCGTAGCGTGACGGCCGCTCCCACCGCGACCGCCCCCGTCACCGCCGCGATCACCCAGCCGGCCCTCAACTCCCCGAGGCGGACGCCGCGTTGGCCTTGCCCTTCCCCCTGCCCTCCCCTGACGGCGATCAGCACGGCCACCCCCAGCGCCGTACCCACCTGCCGGGAAACCATCAGCACCCCGGACCCCACGGACAGCCTCCGCGCCGGCAGCAGCCCAGCGGCGGCGAACATCACCGGCTGGTACAGGCCGGTGCCGATGCCCGCGAGGACCAGGCCCGGCAGGAGGTGCCCCGCGTAGTGCGTGCCCGCGGCGTCGTCGTCCGCGCACACGAGCCACCACGACGCGGCCGCGACGAAGCAGAGCGACCCGATGACGCCGGCGGTCCGTTCACCGGCCGCCCGGACGATCCGGCCCGAGAACGCGGAGACCACCAGCACCGTGAGCGGCCAGGAGGCCAACGCCAGCCCGGCAGCGCCACCGGGGGCATGACGGACGCGGGCGCCACGCCGGTCAGCAGGCCGCGGCTACGGCCCCCTCCTACAGCCGCGGGTCCACCGGCTCGGACTCCAGCGCGAGCACGCCGAACACCGCCTCGTGCACCCGCCACAGCGGCTCGCCCTCCGCCATCCGCTCCAACGCCTCCAGGCCCAGCGCGTATTCCCGCAGTGCCAGCGAACGCTTGTGGCCGAGATGGCGTATGCGCAGACGCTTGAGGTTCTCGGGACGGGTGTACTCCGGCCCGTAGATGATCCGCAGGTACTCGCGGCCCCGGCACTTGACGCCCGGCTGGACGAGCCGTCCGTCCGGCTGCCGTATCAGCGCCTGCACCGGTTTGACCACCATGCCCTCGCCGCCGTCCGCGGTCAGCTCCAGCCACCACCGGATGCCGGCCGCGACCGACGCCTCGTCCTCGGTGTCGACGACGATCCGCCGGGTCGTGGCCAGCAGCCCTGCCCCACCGGCGAATGGTCCGCTTCCGGACGCCCCGCCGTCCCGGCCGGTCACCGCACTCTCCGCCGCCACGATCCGGTCGAGCAGCGCCAGTTGCTCCGTATGTGCCAGCCCGGCAAGGCTGCGCCCCTGTACCGCGAGGATCTGGAACGGCGCCAGCCGCACCCCCTCCAGTGCCCCGAGCCCGTCCGGCGTCGCCCGCTCGCCGACGCGCCAGCAGTAGCGCCGGTACGCCGCCGTGAACGCCGCGGCGTCCGCCGCCCGGTCCCGCTGCCGCTGGAGCAGCGGTCCCACCTCGACACCGCGTCCTGCCGCCGCCTCCAACGCGCCGAGCACGCCCGGGAACGCCGCCCCGGACGCCGCACCCACCGCCGCGTACTGCTGGCGCAGCAGTCCGGTCGCCTTGAGCGACCACGGCATCAGCTCCGCGTCCAACAGCAGCCAATCGGTCTCCAGCTCCTCCCAGAGACCGGCCTCCGCGACGCACGCACCGACCCGCCGCAGCAGGGATCCGGTCGCCTCCGGGTCGTCGAAGAACGGCCGTCCCGTACGGGTATAGAGCGCACCCGGCACCCCCTTGGGCGCCCCGAAGCGCTCCGCGGCCACCGTCTCGTCGCGGCACACCAGCACCACCGCACGGGACCCCATGTGCTTCTCCTCGCACACCACCTCCCGTACGCCGTCCGCACGGTACCCGGCGAACGCCTCCGCCGGATGCTCCAGGTAGCCGTCCTCCTGCGACGTCGCGCAGGGCGCCATCGTCGGCGGGAGGTACGGCAGCAGCCGCGGGTCGATCGCGAAGCGGCTCATCACCTCCAGCGCCGCCGCGGCGTTCTCCTCCTTCACGGCGAGCCGGCCCATGTAGCGGGTCTCCACGATCCGCCGGCCGGCCACGTCGTCCAGGTCGAGCGGGCGGCCGTCCGCACCGCCCGGCGCCTCCGTGGCGAGCGGCTTCGCCGGCTCGTACCAGACGCGTTCCGCCGGTACGTCCACCAGCTCCCGCTCCGGCCAGCGCAGCGCGGTCATCCGGCCGCCGAAGACGCAGCCGGTGTCCAGGCAGATGGTGTTGTTCAGCCAGGTGGCCCGCGGGGTGGGCGTGTGTCCGTAGACGACGGCGGCGCGGCCGCGGTAGTCCTCGGCCCACGGGTAGCGCACCGGCAGGCCGAACTCGTCGGTCTCGCCCGTCGTGTCGCCGTACAGCGCGAAGGACCGCACCCGGCCGGACGTCCGGCCGTGGTACTTCTCCGGCAGTCCGGCGTGGCACACCACCAGGCCGCCTCCGTCGAGGACGTAGTGGCTGACCAGTCCGTGCAGGAACGTCCCCACCTCGTCGCGGAAGGCGGCGTCCTCCTTCGCCAGCTGTTCGATGGTCTCGGCGAGGCCGTGGGTGTGCTGGACCTTGCGGCCCTTGAGGTAGCGGCCGAGCTTGTTCTCGTGGTTGCCCGGTACGCAGAGCGCGTGCCCGGCCGCGACCATGCCCATCACCAGCCGCAGCACCCCGGGACTGTCCGGTCCGCGGTCGACCAGGTCCCCGACGAACACGGCGGTACGGCCCTCCGGGTGCGCCGCGTCCACGGCCCTGCCGAGCCCGTCGCGCACCAGGCCGTACCCCAGCCGG
The DNA here is from genome assembly GCF_040640655.1 of Streptomyces sp. NPDC021749. Classification (NCBI taxonomy): domain Bacteria; kingdom Bacillati; phylum Actinomycetota; class Actinomycetes; order Kitasatosporales; family Streptomycetaceae; genus Streptomyces; species Streptomyces sp. NPDC021749. Next base: position 7,404 of record NZ_JBFACE010000048.1, read on the forward strand.
CCGAGCAGCGCCTCCAGCTCGGAACGGCAGCCGTGGATGTCACCGATGATGTCGAACGGCCCGGTGAGGTGCCGCAGGTCGTTGAACCGCCGCTCCCTGACCACCTCGGCGGCATCGGCCTCGCCCTGGCCTCTGAGGTGGTGCACCTTACGGAAGCCCTCACGTTCCAAGTGGCGCAGGGAACGGCGCAGTTCGCGCTGGTGGCGCTGGATGACCCGGCGCGGCAGCCCGGCCCGGTCGGCGCGGGTCGCATTGCGCTCGGCGCACACCTGCTCGGGCACGTCCAGCACGATCGCCACCGGAAGGACGTCATGCTCCCGCGCCAGTCGCACCAGCTGGGTGCGCGCCTCGGACTGCACGTTGGTGGCGTCGACGACCGTCAGCCGCCCGGCCGCCAGCCGCTTCGCCACGATGAAGTGCAGCACGTCGAACGCGTCGCCACTCGCGCTCTGGTCGTTCTCGTCATCGCTGACCAGCCCCCGGCAGAAGTCGGAGGAGATCACCTCGGTCGCCTTGAAGTGCCGTGCCGCGAAGGTCGACTTGCCGGACCCGGTGGCCCCGATCAGCACCACCAGCGACAGGTCCGGCACGCCGAGCACCCGTCGCCCCACGCGCCCCTCACCTTCTGCTTCCCCCGCTACGTCCATACGGTCGACGCCCGTCATACCGCAACCTCCTCCCCGCTCACAGAACTGCTTCCCTCTTCGCACCTGCCGGCCCCGTGGCCGGTGGCACGCACACCGACACCCTCACCGGCTCCGGCACCCACGCCTGCACCGACTCCGGCTGGGGCTGCGGCCTCGGCTCCGACCGCGACCCTCCCGCCGCCGGCCTCCTCCGCCCTACGGAAATGGGCGAGCTGGGTCGGCGGCCCGACCTCGGGGTCGTCCGGCCCCACCGGGCCGAAGTCCACCTCGTAGCCGTGCCGCGCGGCCACCTCCCGCGCCCAGCCCCGGAACTCCCCCCGGGTCCACTCGAAGCGGTGGTCCGCATGCCGCACCTGCCCGGCCGGCAGCGACTCCCAGCGCACGTTGTACTCGACGTTCGGCGTCGTCACCACGACCGTCCTCGGCCGGGCCACCCCGAACACCGCGTACTCCAGCGCCGGCAGCCGCTCCGGGTCGACGTGCTCGACGACCTCGCTGAGCACCGCCGCGTCATACCCCTTCAACCGCGCGTCGGTGTACGCCAGCGACCCCTGTACGAGCCGTACCCGCGCCGCCTGCCGCTCCGGCATCCGGTCCAGCCGCAGCCGGCGCCGCGCCTCGTGCAGCGCCCGCATGGACACGTCCATACCGACGACCTCGGTGAACTGCGGGTCCTTGAGCAGTGCACCGACCAACTGGCCCTGGCCACAACCGAGGTCGAGCACCCGTGCCGCCCCGGCCGAGCGCAGCACCGCGAGAATCGCCTCCCTCCGCCGTACCGCGAGCGGCACCGGCCTTTCCTCGGTGTCCGCCTCCTCGTCCACCGCGTTGTCGATCTCCTCGGCGACCGCGTCGTCCGCCTCGGCCAGCCGCTCCAGCTCCAGCCGCGCCATGGCCTCACGCGCCAGCGCCCAGCGCCGTGCGAGATAGCGGCCGACGATCACCCGTTGCTCCGGGTGCTCCTCCAGCCAGCCCTCACCGGCCCGCAGCAGCTTGTCGACCTCGTCGGGCGCGACCCAGTAGTGCTTGGCGTCGTCCAGCACCGGCAGCAGCACGTAGAGATGCCGCAGCGCCTCGGCGAGCGTGCGCTCCCCTTCCAGTACGAGCCGTACGTAGCGGGAGTCACCCCACTCCGGGAACGTCTCGTCCAACGGCACCGCCTCGGCCAACACCTGCCATCCCAGCGGCTGGAACAGCTTGCGCACCAGCTCCGCACCGCCCCGGGCCGGCAGCACGGGTACCTCGATGCGCAACGGCATCGCCCGCCCCACCAGCTCCGGGCGCGCCGCGCACTGCCCCTTCATCGCGCTGGAGAAGACGCTCCGCAACGCCACCGCCAGCAGCGAAGAGGCCGCGTACGGACGGTCGTTCACGTACTGCCCGAGCGCCGAATCCGGAGCGCCGCCCCGGCCCTTGCCCCGGCCCCGGCGCACCAGGGCGATGGGATCGACCTCCAGCAGCAGTGCCGCGGTGCACCGTTCCGCATCCGCCTCCGGATACAGGACGTGCGCGGTGCCGTGCGCCGTCGAGAACTGCTGCGCCTTGTCGGGATGTTTGTGCAGCAGGAATCCGAGGTCGGTCGCGGGACGGTCGGCGCTGCCGGTGGTGGATATCGTCAGGAACACCCGTCCGAGTATTACGGCACCGCGCCCCGATCCCCACCAGTTTTCCCACAGCCCCGCCCCGACTCGGAGTCCTGTCCGACTCAGACTCTTGCTCTGGCTGAGAGACCCGTCTCGGACGCAGAGGCCCGCTCCGACCCGGAGTCCCGCCCTGAACTCAGAGGCCCGTCCCGAACTCAGAGGCCCGTCCCACACCCAGGGTCCTTTCCCGGCCCCACTCGGCCCAGCCACCTCAGCTCAACTCAGCTCAACTCATTCAACTGCCCGACTCGGCTCGGCTTGGCTTGGCTCGGCTTGACTCGGCTCGGCTCGACTCAGTTCCACTCAACCAAGGGCAGTCGCTAGTCGCTGTCTGATTCAGCCCAGCTGCGACTGCACCTGGTCCGAGATCAGCTGCAGGTGGTCCAGATCGTCAAGGTCCAGGATTTGCAGGTAGACGCGGGAGGTGCCGATGGCGGCATAGCGGCCGATCTTCTCGACGACCTCTGCGGGCGAACCCGCGAGGCCGTTGGCCTTCAGTTCGTCCACGTCCCGCCCGATGGCCGCAGCCCGCCGCGCCACCTCCGCATCGTCCTTGCCCACGCAGGCGACCAGGGCGTTGGAGTACACCAGCTCATCGCCCTTCCGCCCCGCGGCTTCGGCGGCCGCCCGCACCCGTCCGAACTGGCGCTCACTGTCTTCGAGCGAGGCGAAGGGAATGTTGAACTCATCGGCGTACTGCGCGGCCAGCCGCGGCGTACGGGTCGCACCGTGCCCACCGATCAACACCGGCACCTTGATCTGCACGGGCTTGGGCAGCGCGGGCGACTGCTCCAGCTGGTAGTAGGTCCCGTCGTAGGTGAACTCCTTTCCTGTCTCGGTGGCCCACAGGCCGGTGATGATTGCCAGCTGTTCCTCCAGCCGCGCGAACTTCTCCTTGGGGAACGGAATGCCGTACGCCTTGTGCTCCTCCTCGAACCACCCCGCACCCAGGCCGAGTTCCACCCGGCCGCCCGACATGTGGTCGACCTGCGCCACCTGAATGGCCAACACACCCGGCAGCCGGAAGGTGCCAGCCGTCATGAGCGTGCCGAGCCGGATGCGCTTCGTCTCACGAGCCAGGCCCGCCAGAGTGATCCAGGCATCCGTCGGACCGGGCAGCCCGTCGCCATTGCCCATGCTCAGGTAATGATCGGAGCGGAAGAACGCGTCGAATCCGAGATCCTCCGTGGCCTTGGCGACCTTCAGGAGCGTGTCGTAGGAAGCCCCCTGCTGGGGCTCGGTGAAGATTCGTAGGTCCATACCTCCATCCTGCACTTCTTGCGGCGGACCAACCGCGGCAGTGCGTCGTTGCTTGGCGTTGCTTCAGGTCGGATCGGACCCGTCCGGTCCCGGCCGGAACCTGCTCATTCATCACTGTGCCGGCGGGCAGACCGCACGGGGCGGACAATTGCCGTACCTCTGACACCTCTGACACCTCTGACATGCCTTGGCTGCGGCAAGGGCCGTTGATCATCGGCGGGTTCGGGGCCGTCGGGGGTGGCCCCGCCCGCGAGCGGGCTTCAGGGGCGCGAAAGCGACGGACGGCGGACGGCGGACCATGGACGGCGGGGCCGGACATTTCGCGGTGAGCGACGGGCTACGGGCGACGCACGGCGTCCGCCTGGTGATGGTGGTGGCGTGGGCGATAGGTCCGCGGTGGCAAGTGAGCCGGACAGCGGCAAGCGAGCCGATCACTGGCAGCCGCGCAGGTTACCGGCGATTGCGCAGGTCACCGGTGGTTACGCAGGTCACCGGTGGTTACGCAGGTCCGTGGCAGGTGAGCCGGCAGTGGCAGACCGGCCTCGCGGTGGCACGTCGGTTGGTCAGCAGCAGGCGACGTGGGGGTGCGCAGGCTGCGCAGGGCATTCCGTCGGGATGCGTGGCGGTGCGGCAGGCAGGTGGCGACGCTGCACCTGGCTGCTACTGCTGCTGTCAGGACCAATGCCGTCCTCAGGGCTTCTTCCGTGGTCGTTCTCAGGCAGGGTTCGGGTCACGCACCTCCAGTCTCTCCAGTATTCCGGTAACGCGGTCTCTCGATTCGTCGAGCGTGTCCATCGCCTCCACGCAGGTCCAGTACGTTCCTTCCTCCTCGGCGAGCAGCACCACGCCCACCAGTGCTTCGCATACCTCGCGCAGCAGCCGGCACAGCCCCGTCAGGGAAGCCCGGACGTCACGCACTTCGGAGAGCTGCGCCGCCCGCAGTCCGCCTCCGCCCCGTGTCGAGCACGGCAGTCCCCCGCTGAACCGCCCGCTCGCAACGCCCAGCCCTTGGGCCCGGGACCGCACCTCGTACGGTCCGAATATCGCGAGATGGCTACCTATCGCCTCCGCCAAGGCCTGCGCCTGCCACGCCTCGACGATCACGTCCTGCACCGTGGTCGACTCCGCCAGGCCGCGCCGGCTGGCCGCGATGATCCGCACCGCGTCCATCCTCTCCCCCTCCTTCCTTCTTCATTTGCATGCACCCCGCACTTCTTTCACTACCCAGAGTGAGGGGGAACAGCCAAAAAAGCCAGGGGAATTCGCAGATCTGTGGACAACCAAGGCGCTGTGGAGAGATCCATAACTCCATAGAGTGACGAGAGTCCGATATGTGCGCGCCCTGCTCCCCCTGCGCCACATCACCCCCATCCGTCACGCGCCCGGCAAGGATCACCAGAAATACCGGCAATGACCGGAAAATTCAGTATGAGGAGGGGCGGAGGAGCGAGTGCACGGGAACGCGTCCCTTCCCCCGGCGTCCCCTCCCACCCGCTACTCCTCGCCGCCCTCGCCCTTCCGGGGCCGGTCCGGCCGGGCCTGCCGGACCGCCGGAAAGCGCGTTTCATTGCGTTCGATCTTCGCGGCCAGCGCCGCCAGGGCATCGATCCCCAGCGCTTCGCAGAACTGCAACAGATACGCCAGCACGTCCGCGACCTCGTCCTCGACCCGGCCGGCCATCCGCGGGTCGGACATCACCTTCGCCGATTCCTCCGGGGTCAACCACTGGAAGATCTCGACGAGTTCCGCGGCCTCGACGCTCAGCGCCGCGGCCAGGTTCTTGGGGGTGTGGTACTGCTGCCAGTCCCGCGCGGCCGCGAATTCGGCCAGCCGGCGCTGCAGCGCATGAAGATCCTCGCTCATGCTCCTAGGTGTAGCACCTGTACGCCGGGCAGTCCGTCGGCGACCGAGGGGTCCCGTACCGTGCCCAGCAACCGGACGTGACCGCGTTCCGCCATGCGCACGGCCAGCGACACCAGCTCGCGCGCCTGCCGGTGGTCCATGCAGCGGTCCATTCCGTCGGCCATGACGGTCATCTGCTGTTGTGCCGAGGGGATCTCCCCCGCCGGATCCATGGCCAGCACCCCCGGCCCGGTCAGCAGCACCAGCGCCAGGGCGAGAAACCGCAGCTCACCGTCGCCGAGCTGCTCGATGGGCATCGCGCCGAGCGTGCCGCGGTCGACCACGGCCTGCAGACGCGGTTCTTCGACCGCTGCGCCCTGCCCGGCCCGCTGAGCACCGGAGCCACTCCGTCCGCCTCCCGCCGGTGCCGCTGGCGAAGGGGCTGCGGCCGCCCTCTCCGCCGTCGCGTCCGGCTGCCTCGGCACGGCGCGCAGCCCGTCGACCGGGCCGGCGCACGCTTCCCGTACTGCCGCGACCAGCACTGCGTGCCTTCTGGTGCACTCCTTGCTGGTCCGCTCCAGTACGGCGGGCAGGTTGTCACAGGAGGTCCGCAGCCGCCCCTCGTCGGGCATGTCATCGGCGCCGCGGCCCCAGCCCCCGGCCCCTCCGCCGTCTCCGCCGCCCTTGCGGGCCCGCGCGCCCCGGCTGCCGGGGGTGGTCGCGGTCGCTGCCGCTTTTCCCGCGGCCTTCCCCGTGCCCGCCTTCTTGGCTCGACCCGTACCGCCCCCGCACACGGCGCCGGCCGCCATGGCCGCCCTCGTCCCCCGCATGACCTCCGGACGGGGATCGCAGACGAACGCCGAGCGCAGCGCGACGACGACCTGTTCGGCGGCGGCCAGGACGAGCCGCTGGCCCTCCGTCTTACCGGCGACGCGCAGCGGGAGCAGCGACGTGCCGAGACGGTCGTCGGGCAGCGGGGCGCGGGTCACCGGGGACGCCCCCGCGGTGTGCCAGGCCGCCTGGACCGCGGGTCGCGCCGGGTCGGTGAGTGCGGTGGTCAGCAGCGTTTCGCCGCCGCCGGTCAACCGCTCGCCGACGATCCGGAGTTCGGGCTCGGCCTGTACGGCGAGGTCGAGGTGGACGGGGCCGGCCGGACCGTCGACCGTGCAGCCGATACGGAAACCTCGTCTCCCCTCTTCGTCGGGGCGCGCTCCTGCCGGCACACACGCCGATGCGCTGCCCGCGACGTCCCGTACGGCCCGGGCGAGGGATTCTCCGCTTCCCAGGCGGGCAAGGATCTCGTACGCCTGCAGCGCACTGGATTTGCCGCTTCCGCTCCCACCGCTCAACAGGGTCAGCGGGCCGAGCGGCAGGGTGATGCCGCGATGGGTCTTGAAGGCGGACAGCCGTAACTCGGTGACCGCCGGTCGCACACTGCCGGTATCCATATGGGGACGCTATGCAGTGGCGCGACCGGAGAACCGTTCCGCCCAACTGCCCTTCCTACGAACGGGGGACGGCCCCCGTCACCGATTCTGCGACCTCGGTGCCGACCGGTGCCAGAAGGAAGACGTTGGTGTCCACGCGGTGCATACCGCTGCCGAGTCCGAAGACGACACCACTGGAGAAGTCCAGAATGCGCTTGGCGACATCGGTGTCGGCGCTGCTGAGGTCCAGCAGGACCGGGATCTGTGCCATCAGGTACTCGGCGACCTCACGGGCATCCGCGAAGGTCTGAACGCGGATGACGATGAACCGCCGCTGCTCCTCGGCCGGTTCGTCCTCGGGGAGGGCGCGGTGGTCGGGCCAGGAGGGCCATTCGCTACTGCCGCGCAGCGGGACGACCTCGGCGAGCCCTTCCCACTGTTCGTCGGTGGCATCGGGGCCGTTCACCGAATCACCTCACCCAGAGGAGCAATGGCTGTCTGCGGTATCTGCATCGCGCAATTCTAGGGATAAACATACAAAGCTCGCCGGACACGACACACGCCGCGTCACGTCCCGTTCCATCCTGCACCATCGCCCCTGACCTGTGCTGACAACTGCGGCAGATATCCTGCGTCGAGATTCTGTGTGCCTGTTCATCCCCTCTTGCAACGGAGGTCGGTTCTGTCATGAGCTCTGAACCTCCCGGCCGTCGGCCGCGTGGCCTGCGTGGCCTGCGCAAAACCGTCAAGAAGCGGCCCGCCGGACCCCCGCACGCCGAGAACGCCGACGATGCCCGCCCCCAGGAACCACCCGCCGAGAACACCAGCAGCGTCATCACCGCCGCGCTGTATCGCGACGGACACCGCGTCAGCACACACGACACCCTCGCCGACGCCTTCCGGCAGCAGCGCGCCACTACGGACACCCTCGCCTGGATCGGACTGCACCGCCCGAGCCCCTCCGAACTCGTCACGCTGGCATCGGAGTTCGACCTCCATCCGCTCGCCGTCGAAGACGCCCTGGAGGCTCACCAGCGCCCCAAACTGGAGCGCTACGGCGGCACCCTGTTCGTCGTGCTGCGCGCCGCGCGCTACCTGGACGATGCCGAAGAGGTCGACTTCGGCGAGCTGCACCTCTTCGTCGGGCGGGACTTCGTCATCACCGTGCGGCACGGGGGCGCGCCGGACCTCACGGCCGTGCGCCGCCGTATGGAGGACGCTCCCGAGCTGCTCAAACGCGGGCCCGAAGCCGTGCTCTACGCGATCCTCGACGCGGTCGTCGACGGCTACGCCCCGGTCGTCGCCGGGGTGCAGACCGACATCGACGAGATCGAGACCGAGGTGTTCGGCGGGGACCCGCGCGTCTCCCGCCGTATTTACGAACTGTCCCGAGAGGTCGTGGAGTTCCAGCGGGCGACCCGTCCGCTGAACGGCATCCTGGAGAGCCTGACCGCGGGCTTCGAGAAGTACGCGATCGACGAGGAGCTGCGCCGCTACCTGCGGGACGTGGCGGACCACGCGCTGCACACCACGGAGCGGGTGGACGGCTTCCGGCAGGCCCTCCAGGACATCCTCACCGTCAACGCCACTCTGGTGAACCAGCAGCAGAACGCCGAGATGCGGGCCCTCGCCGAGGCCGGCTTCCAGCAGAACGAAGAGGTCAAGAAGATCTCGTCGTGGGCGGCGATCCTGTTCGCGCCGACGCTGGTCGGCACGATCTACGGCATGAATTTCCCCAGCATGCCGGAGCTGCACTGGCCGTTCGGTTACCCCTTCGCCATCGCGCTGATGGTGGTGGTGTGCGTGAGCCTGTACTTCATTTTCAAGCGGCGGGACTGGCTCTGAGACGTGCCGCGGCCGGCCCACCGTCAGCCGGGCCGGCCGCGGCCCGGCTGCGCGACGGGCGTTGTCAGTGGTGCCTCGTACGGTAGGAGCATGACTGAGCAGACATGGGCGGGGGTCCGCGAGCGGGTGCTGCGGCTGGGCTCGGCGCCGGGTGCGGAGCAGGTATTCGGTTACCACGGCCATGGCTTCGCGCTGGACGCCCCGCTCACGGCGGACGAACTGGCGGACCTTGAGCGCTGGTTGGGCGTCCGCCTGCCCGATGCCTATCGGGAGTTCCTGTGCCAGGTGGGCGCGGGCGGGGCGGGCCCGGCCTATGGCGTCTTCCCCGTGCGCAGGGCGGCGGGTGGCGGTTGGGAGTGGGTGGGCGACGGGGGCAATATGACGACCCCAGCCCGTGTGACCGAGCCGTTCCCCATAGCCGGACCCGACGCCGAACTGCTTGCGGTGTTGCAGGCGGAGCAGCCCGACGAGGCCGACTTCGAGAATGCGGAGGAGTACGAGGAGGCCGAAGAGGCCTGGTGGGATCGGTGGGAGACGCTGATGTGGTCCGAGGACCGCACCGTCGGGGCGATATGCCTGTGCCACATCGGGTGTGCCGAGCGCCGATGGCTGGTGGTGAGCGGACCGGAGCGGGGCCGGATATGGGCGGACGCCCGCTGCGACGGCGTCGACATGCAGCCCCTGCGGCTCGGCGCGGACGACGGCACGCCGGCGACGTTCCAGAGCTGGTATCTGGAGTGGCTGAAGCAGGCCGAGCGTACGGCAACGGACGTCGCGCGTACGTCGCGCGTACGGCTTGAGGGGGCAGCGGGGGACGGGGCTGCGCTAGCCGGGTGAGCACCGGCCGGTCGGCAGGGCGTGACCAGGGGCCACACGGTGGGCGTCCCGATGCCCGGCGCAGGAGGTCAGCCCCCACGGCCGGCGGGACACGGTGCGTGCTCAGGTGCCCGCGCAGGGCGCCGGCCCGGTTGACGGCGGCAGGCCGGACGCCGGCCCGTATGACGGGCGGACCAGGGGTTGCACGGTGGGGCGCCGGCGGGACGCCAAGCCGCCTGGCCGGCGGGCCTTGTGGCGAGGAGGTGGTCAGCGGGCCAGGCGGCCCAGGAGGGAGGAGGCAGCGGCGATACCGGCCACGGCGGCCGCGACGAGTACGCCGTAGTCCAGGGCGAGATGGGCGTGGGTGCCGAGGAGGAGGCCGCGGAGGGCATCGACCTGGTAACTCAAGGGATTGATCTTGCTGACGGTCTGGAGCCAGCCGGGCATGATCGCCACCGGATACAGCGCATTGGAGGCGAAGAAGAGCGGCATGGTGATGGCCTGGCCGATACCCATCAGGCGGTCGCGGGTGAGCACGATGCCGGCGATGGTCATCGACAGGCAGGAAAAGAAGGCCGACCCGAGCACCACCGCCACTCCCACACCGAGGAGCCGTAGCGGGTTCCAGGTCATGGCCACACCCAGCAGTGCGGCGATGACGATCACCACCACGGCCTGGATCAGCGCCTTCACCCCGGCGGCAAACGCCTTGCCGGCGATCAGAGCGGCGCGGGGAGTGGGCGTGACCAGCAGCTTGGTGAGGATGCCGGCGTCCCGCTCCCAGATGATCATGATGCCGTAGAAGATCGCGATGAACATGGCGGACTGGGCGATGATGCCGGGCGCCAGATAGTCGATGTAGGGGGTGCCGCCGGTGGGGATGGCCTTGATCCGGGTGAAGGTCTCCCCGAAGACGAGGAGCCAGAGGGCGGGCTGGACGGCGCGGGTGTACAGCTCGGTCCGGTCGTGCCGCAGCTTCTGCAGTTCGACCACGCACATCGCGACGACCCGGGCGGGCAGCACCCGCCATCCGGTACGTGCGCGCGGCGGGGCCAGCAGCAGGTCCAGCTCTCCGGCGCCGTGACGGGCGTCAGCCGACGCGGTGTGCGGTGCGGCGGGTGCTTCGGACATCGCGGAAGTCTCCTGACTGCTCGTCGAGGCCGCTGCCGGCGACGTCCCGGAAGACGTCCTCCAGTGTCGGCGCGGCATCGGACGAGCGCGACGGGGCCGCTGAGGAAGGCGAGGAGGAGGAGAACGGTGAAGCGGAGAACGGTGAAGCGGAGAGCGGTGATGCGGAGAGGTGGGGGTGTGACGTGGAGACCGGGGACGGGTGGGCCGAGGCGACCGCGGGGGCCGGGGCGTGGGCCGTCCGGCGGCGGGCGCGGAGGGCGGCCTTGAGGTCGTCCGGTGTGCCGAGGGCGCGGATCCGGCCGTGATGCATCAGGGCCACGCGGTCGCAGTACTGATCGGCCTCGTCCATGTAGTGGGTGGTCACGAGAACGGTCATGCCGGTGGCGTTCCGTACCGCGTTGATGTGGTCCCAGACGCTGGTGCGGGCGATCGGGTCGAGGCCGATCGTGGGTTCGTCGAGCATCAGCAGACGGGGCGCGCTGACCAGTGCCTGGGCGAGTTCGAGGCGGCGGATCATGCCGCCCGAGTACGTCTTGGCGAGGCGGCCGGCCGCGTCGGTGAGGCCGACCGCCGCCAGCGCCTGGTCGACACGTGCAGTGCGTTCGCGGCGGGAGACGTCGAAGACCCGGGCGAACAGGGTGACGTTCTCGCGGCCGGTCAGGCCGGCGTCGGCGGACAGCTGCTGGGGGACGTACCCGAGCAGCCTGCGGACCGCCATCCGTTCCCTGGCCGCGTCGTGCCCGAATACCCGCACCATGCCGGCCGGGACGGGCAGGAGGGTGGTGATGCAGCGGATCGCGGTGGTCTTCCCTGCACCGTTCGGACCGAGCAGGCCGAAGACCTCGCCGGCACGTACGGAGAGGTCGACGCCGTCCACGGCCCGGGTCTCGCCGAAGGCGTAGCGCAGGCCGCGGCACAGCACGGCGTCGGAGGTTTCCGGGCCGGGTGCGGGGCCGGGTGTGGGCCCAGGTACGGGGCTTGGTGCGGGGCCGGGTGTGGGCCCAGGTACGGGTCCTGGTGCGGGGCCTGGTGCGCCGGCGTGCGGTAGGCCGCCGAGGGTGTCGTCGTCGATCTCTTCGCCGTTCTCCTCTTCGTCGTCGATCTCTTCGCCGATCTCCTCGGGGTCCCTCCCAGGGAGCTGGGGATTCTTGTCGGGGAGCTCGGGGTTCTTCTCGGGGCGCCCGGGGATCTTCTCGGGGAGCTCGTCCGGGGTCATCAGCCCTCCGCCTCCTCGTGCAGGTTGTGGGCGAGTCTGCGCAGTGCCGGGAGGGCCGCGACCAAGGCGGCCTGGTCGGCCTCGGAGAGCCGTGCCACCTGTTCACGTACGAGGGCGCTGCGGCGGACCTCCCAGTCGCGTAGCCGCGCGCAGGCGGCCGGGGTGGGGAACAGCAGGGCCGAGCGGCGGTCGTCCGGCGCGGTCTCGCGGCGTAGGTAGCCGGTCCGGCTGAGCCGGTTGACGAGGGTGGAGACCGAGTTGCCGGCGAGGTAGAGCTCCTTCGCGGCGGCCGAGACGCGGATGCCGGGGCGGGCCACGACCAGACGCAGGAGTTCCACCTCGGCGCCGCGCAGCGGGGGCGAGGTGAGGCCGGCCCGCAGGCGGCGCCGGATCAGCCGTTGGACACCGGCCAGCACGTCGGCGAGCGAATCGGGGAACTCCCCCATCGCTGCCATGCCCCAATTTTAGCTCTGAGTGCGAGCTAGCGGGGGTGCCGCGCCTGGCTAGGGCTGCCGCGCGCACCCCGGTGAGAACATCCCGCTGCCTCGGTGAGAGCCTCTTCCGCGCCGCGGGCAGCCCCGGGCGCGGGGTCGGCCAGCAGCCGTTTCGAGCCTGCCATGATCGTTCAGCCTGCCGGTGGGCCGTTCAACCTGCCGGGGCCATTCATCTGCCGGTGGCCGTTCAATCGGCCTCAGAGGGCCGGATCGTTCGTCACATGCCCGAACTCGACCGGGCTGGACAAGCCGGACCCAGGACAGGCCGGTCCTGCGTACGGCGGGCGAAGGGCGGGCGAAGGCGAAGGCGAAGCCGGGGCGAAGGCGAAGCCGGGGCGAAGGCGAAGCCGGGGGCGAGGACGATGTAGGGCCCGTTTTGCTCGACGTTACGGATCGTCCCGGCCGTGTACGCGTCGGTCATGGCCCGCGTCTCCAGCAGCAATCCGCCGGCCGTCCGGATCGCCTCCTGCCGCTGTGCCCCTGGACGTCCAAGGGCAACGCGGCAAGGGGGAGAAGATCACTCAGCACTGCTGTGGCAGCGGACTCTGCCTACGCGCAGGTCGGCGGCGCACGGGGGCGGAAGCGGAAATCCCACTGAGCGACGAAGTTATCCACAGCCTCGACGAGCAGCCTTGACAGCCAACTGCGCTCGGAGAAGCCTTAGTTCTGGATCGGACGCATTCGGCAGTTGCCGGAATTTCGGTGATCCAGGGGCAATTCAGGGGGTGATTCAGGGGGCCCAGGGGGCTTGAGGGACTCGTGGGGCTTGCGGGAAAGCAGACGGAAGCAGGGGCTCCGAGGGCTCTGGGACAACATAGCTGGGGACTGAGGCATATCGAGGTGGCAACGGATATAGCCAAAAAGTTCCGTCCAATCCGCAGAATGCCAAAGGGACTCCAACGGCGCGAGGAGCATGACAGATCTGGCGGATCCGATGGATCTGACCGCACTCAAGGTCTGAGGGGTCTGAGAAGGCCGAGAAACGTGATGGGCCTGCGGGTGCCGCGGATTGCCATCAGGTAGTGAGCATTACGGCCGTACAGCTATACCGAGATGCAGAGGGACGCAAGAGGAATCGGGGGCCCGGGGCACCGGGAAACCGGGGGAATCAGGGGGAATAGGGGGGATCATGATCAGTTACATGTGGGTGCGGCGTACACCGCCTCAGCAAGGCAGGACGGGGGCGCGGGTGCGACTGCGCCGGGGAGTCGTTTTCGGAGCGACGGTGCTCGCTCTCTCGCTCCCGCTGGCCGCGTGTTCGTCGAGTGGGGGAAGCGAGGCCGGTGGATCGAGCGGGGTGAGTGCGTCCGGTGGTTCATCGACGGCCGATGCGGCGCCGTCGCCCAGCTCCTCCCCCACTCCGACGGTCGACCCGGAGTCCTACCGTCACGCCCTCACCAACGCCCTGGGGCCGCTCAACAGCGCCCTGCACGCGGTGGATCAGGCAGAGGAAGGAGGATCACTGACCCGAGCGCTGGATTCGGCGGCCAGCAGGGCCGAGGCGGCCGCGGACGCCCTCGTGACCGCCCGGACGCCGGAGAACGCCACTTCCGGTAACAGCCAACTCGCCACTTCACTGCGCGCATTGAGTCAGGACCTAAGGAGCGCACGCGGAAGTGGAGGTCGGTGTGCCGACTCGCCCCGCGTGACACTCGGTACGGCGGAGAGCCCGAAGAGCGTGAGAGAAGCCAGCCACGCGCTCACCAGCCTGGGATATGACGCCACGCTGCGGTTGCCTCGTACGGAAAAGGCACAGCACCGGCGGCTGGCCAACGGTGCGCTGATACGCGACAGCAGCCGGGGCGGGCTGGGCCGGCTGACGATCAAAAACGGTACGAGTAGTGATGCAGTGGTGACGTTGACCCGGGGCACACGGACGGCCTTCTCCGTCTACATACGCAAGGGATCCAACACCACCATACGTAGCGTCAACAGCGGCTCGTACACGGTGTACTTCACCACCGGTGAGGACTGGAACAGCCGGAGGAGCTCTTTCACTCGGGAATGCAGTTTCGAGAAGTTCGACGACAAGGCGAATTTCCGGACCGTCCAGGTTTCCGGTGGGACGCAGTACACAGTGCTGACGTTCACCTTGAACAAGGTGATCGGCGGCAATGCGACCACGAGTGAGGTGCCACCGGGCGAGTTCCCGTCGTAAGGGTTCGTTCGTTTGGCCCGTTGGCTGGGTCACGTTCGGTTGGCGGGCCGGCGGCGTGGTGATCAGGCGCGGGTCTGGTTACCAAGTGCCTGGTTATCACGCGTTGGCGCGGTGACCAGGTGCGGGACGGGATGGGGGTGTTGGGCAGGCAATGGGCTGCGACAGCGGCTGGGTATTGTGCGCCGGGTGGGCGACAGCAGCTTGTGGACTCTGGCAATCGCAGCAGTAACTGGTGGCACGGCGGTGCTGGCCAGTTGGGTCACCAGCCGTGGCAGCGCGCAGGCGGCGCGGATCCAGGCGGAGATCGCCGCACGCTCGCAACGCGCCGAGCGGCTGCGTGAGAGCCGGCGCACCGCGTATCTGGAGCTGATCGAACAGACCCATCGCATGGGCGAGTTGTACTGGGAGATCTCGGCGGCGCTGCGGCTGCCCGGTTCCGATGACCGGACGGCGACGCTGACTGAGCTGCATGACAGGGAGGTGGCCGAGTACGCCAAGATCCGACGCTGTGCGCGTGTCGTTGAGCTGGAGGGCCCGCCGTCCGCCGCTGCCGCGGCGCTGGCGCTCCAGAAGGCGACCGGCCCGTTCTACGCGGCCGTCCAGCAGGAGCTGGCCGACGACGGCGACGGCCGTGACCCGTTCGATGCCGCCTACAGCCCGTTCTGGGCAGCCCTGGCGAACTTCGTGGACGTGGCCCGCGACGCGCACCAGAGGACGGAGGCTTGGGGAGGGGACTCTTAGGCGGCCTGGCGTGGCTCGGTGGTGCTCGGTGGGCCGGCGGGTCGGTGGGTCGGTGGGAGGGTGGGAGGGTGGTGCGGGGTGGAGGGGAGGGTGGGGCCGGGGGCCCGCCCCGGTGGGCATCGCAGGCCCTCTTGCCCCGCCAGGAAGGGGAGGCCGGTCGTCCCGTTGCGCCCCCTCGTCCCGTCGCAGGCCCCCCTCGCCCGCCACGCAGGACCGCTGTACCTGTGCGATGAGCTCGCCGCGCTGGCCCGCGGGAGCCGTCAAGTCGATTCCGTAGAGCCCAACACCTTGCCCGTAGCGCCCGCAGCGTCCGTAGCGCCCATCAACCCACCCCATAGAGTCCGCTGCTTCGCCCCTGAGAACTGCCAGCCAGAGCCATAAGGCGCAGACACCGTGCTGCCCGTGGTGCTCGCCATCCCGCCGTATGGGTCCGTCCTCGCGTCCCTGGGCCCGCCGCCCGCTGCGTAGGGCTCGACGGCCTGCCGTTGGCCCCCGTCATCCCCCGGCGGAGCCCCCCCACACCGCGGAGCCCCCCACCCCGCGGAGCGCCCCACGCAGCGGAGGCCGCCCCCGCCCTGGAGCCCGGGCTCTCACCCCCGTGGCCCGTCATGCACCCGGTCGGGTCGCCTCTCACCCCATGGGTGCGGCTGCTCTCACCCCATGGGTGCGGCTGCTCTCACCCCATGGAGGCAGCTCTCTCACCCCATGGGGGCGGCTGCGGTCGATGGGGCGGGTTGTTACCAGATCGGGCGGAGGGGTGGGAGGGGGTCGTGGGGGTGCAAGGCGCGGATGAGGTGGGACAGTTCGGTGCGTAGGGGGGCGAGGTCTTGGTGGTCGGTGGTTCGGGCGGCTTCGGCTTCCAGTTCGTGGAGGATGCGGCCGGCCACCGCCAGGTGCTGGTGTGCCGCGTCGGTGAGGACAACCAGTTTGCGTCGGCCGCCGGCCGGGTGGGGTTGCCGGCGTACGTAGCCGCGCTTTTCCAGGTCGTCGACGATCTGACCGGCGGCCTGCTTGGTGACGCCCAGACGTTCGGCGAGTTCGCTGCTGGTGGCGCCCTGGCCGCGGAGGACTTGGAAAGCCATGCCGTGGACGGGGCGGAGGTCTGGATAGCCGGCCTCGGCCACTCGGCCGGTGAATTCGCCGAGGAGAAGCTGAAAGGCCATACCGAGGAGGAAGGTCAGCTCGATGTTGGGGAGTTGGTCGATGGGGGATGCGGCGTCGTTGCCGTCGTGAGGGCGGGTGGCGGGGTGGGCGGGTTCGTGGTTGCGGGGCACGGAGTCATGGTGACACAGATGAGTCAAGCTGCTTTACTTACCCCTCTAAGGCGCGAGTAAAGCGGCTTTACTTGCTTGCCGTCTCTGTGAGCTGTTGTCTCCTTTGAAGGGATGCCCTATGGACGTGAACCTGATCGCGCGTGTGATTACACCGTCGGCCGAGGACGTCACCGCCACCCCCGCCGCTGTCATGACCGGGCTTGCCGCGCCGAGCCGGGGCAGTGCAGAACTGAGTACCTGGCAGGTGCGGATGGAGCCCGGGAGCGCCGGGCCGGAGCATGTGATCGACCGGGAGCAGGTGTGGATGCTGACCGCCGGATCGATCGAGGTGACGGCCGGTGGGCGCACGGAGACGGTGGCCACGGGGCAGACCGTGGTGGTACCCGCCGGCGTGGTACGGCAGTTCCGTACGGGCGAGGAGCCGGCCGAGGCGCTGGTGGCCATGTCCGCCTCGGGCCGCGCCACCGTGCCGGGAGGTGGGGAGAGCCGGGCGTTGCCGTGGGCGGAGTGATTAGGGGGTGATCGGGGGTGATGAGGGGGTGATCAAGGGGTGGCTAGATCGGTGATCTGGGCGGTGATCTGGGGTGGCAGACGGTGGGACATGGCCCAAGCACTCGCACGCACGCCCACGCCCACGCCCACGCACGCCCCACGGCACCCCCACGGCCCCCTGCCCCACCGCACCCCCATGGCCCCCTGCCCCATGGCCCCCGGCCCCCGGCCCCCGGCCCCCGGCCCCCGGCCCCCGGCCCCCTACGGCATCCACCCCTACCGCATCCCCTGCGGTGCGAGCGCCAGGATTGCCACGTCGTCGTGGAAGACCCGGGTGTGGCGGGGCAGGTCGGTGTTGAGGAAGTCGACGACGTCGGCGGGGCCGGGGGCGGGGCGGCCGGTGAAGTGGTGGCGGAGCCGGTCGAGGAGGGGGTAGAAGGCGCCGTCGTGGTCGCGGGCCTCGATCAGGCCGTCGGTGCAGAGGAGCAGGACGTCGCCGGGGACGAAGCGGTGGGTGTAGGCGGTGGGCGTCACGTCGGCGAGGGCACCCAGGCCGAGGGGGAGGGCGGGAGGTCCGAGGAGGGGGGACACCTCGCCGTCGGAGATCAGCACCGGTTCGATGTGGCCGTGGTTGACGATCGTGACCTCGCCGGCTGCCGCGTCGTACTCGACCAGGACGGCGGTGACGAAGAGTTCGTCATCGCGGAGTTCGGCGGCCTCGCGGACCAGTCGGCGTTCCATCCTGGCCGCGACGCCGAGCAGGTCCCCCTGGTCGTAGGCGGCCTCGCGGAAGCTGCCGAGGATGTCGGCGACGGTGCGGACGGCCCGCAGGCCCTTGCCGCGGACGTCGCCGATGATGGCGCGTTCGCGGGTCTCGGTGGCGCGGATGTCGTAGAGGTCTCCGCCGACCATGGTGCCGACCTCGCCGGAGCGGTAGAGGCCGGCCGCGAGGACGTGCCCGACCTGGTGCGGGACCGGCCGGAGCAGGGTGCGCATCAGGGCCTCGGCCACCGAGTGGGCGCGGACCAGGTACCGCTCCTGGCGCCGGCGGTGGGCGGCCAGCGCGACGCCGAGGATGCCGACGAGGGCGGTGGCGATGTAGGCGGCGACGTAGTGGTTCTCCCAGAGTTGGTGGATGTTGTGGCCGGTGCAGCAGGGGGTGCCGGCGATCACGCCTTCCAGTGCGAGGGTGAAGGCGGTGACCGCGGCGACGCTGACGGGGCCGAGGGTGTAGGCGGCGACCACGGGGAGGGCGATGAGCAGGAAGCTGACCGCCCATTCGGTGGGGGTGACGGTTTCCAGCAGGAGGACCATCGCGACGTAGGCGACCGGTAGCCAGCGCATCCAGGCCGGCGGGCGGGGGACCTCGAAGCCGCTGTTCTCCGCGACCGCCGCGCGCCGGGGCGCCGGGTGGCCGCGGCCCGGCCGGCGGTCGCCGCGGTTCCGTTCCATGACCGGGCGGGGCGACCCGTCCGTCCCCGAACCGTCCATCCCCGACCTGTCCACCACGGGCTCCTGACACGACCGTGAGCACGGTCCGTCGACCGTGCTCAAGGCCCTTCAGCGTCGCGCGCCCGAACGGCTCCGCCCGGCCATTACGCCACCTGCGGCATGTCACGCACCGCCGCCACACGCACCGTCACGCGCAGCCGTCACACACCGCCATCACGCACCGCCGTCATCAGCCGTCACACACCGCCGTCACACACCGCCGCCACACACCGCCGTCACCCACCGCCGCCACACGCAGCCGTCACCCACCGCCATCGCACGCAGCCGTCACACGCAGCTCAGGGCAGTTCGATCGGCAGTTCCAGGCCTGCGAGCGTGGCCGGGCAGGCGCAGGTGCGTTCCTTGGGGAGGCGGTCGAGGGTTTCCAGGATGAGGCCGCGCAGCCGCTCGGTGTTCTGGGCGAAGACCTTGAAGACCTCTTCCTGGGAGACGCTCTGGTGGGCGTCGATGCCCGCGTCGTGGTCGGTGACCAGGGCCACGGCGGTGTAGCAGAGGGCGAGTTCGCGGGCGAGGACCGCTTCGGGGTGGCCGGTCATGTTGACCAGGGACCAGCCGGCCGCGGCGTACCACTGGGATTCGGCGCGGGTGGAGAAGCGGGGTCCCTGGATGACGACCATGGTGCCGCCGTCGGTGGCCTCGGTGCCGGTGGCGGCGGCCGCCTCCAGGGCCGCCTCCCGGCCGTGCGCGCAGTAGGGGTCGGAGAACGAGACGTGGACCGCGCCCCGCTCGTAGTAGGTCTGGGCGCGGCCGCTCGTACGGTCCACGAGCTGGTCGGGGACGACGACGGCGCCGGGGCCCAGTTCGGGGCGGAGCGAGCCGACCGCGCAGGGGGCGAGGATCTGGCGGACGCCCAGGGAGCGCAGCGCCCACAGGTTGGCGCGGTAGTTGATGCGGTGCGGGGGTACCGCGTGGCCGCGGCCGTGGCGGGGCAGGAAGGCGACGCGGCGGCCGCCGATCTCGCTGAGGGTGATCGCGTCGGACGGTGCGCCGTAGGGGGTGTCGACGGTGATCCGTTCGGCGTCGGCGAGGAGTTCGTAGAAGCCGCTGCCGCCGATGACGGCGAGTTCGGCGGCGGGGGTGGCGGGGCCGGTCGGGGGGCCGGCGGGGGTGACGGTGGTGGTCATGTGTCCTGTTTCGGTGGTGGGCCGGGAGGTGGCTCAAGCGACCGCGGGCGGGAGGTGCAGCCCGGTCAGGTCGCCGTGGACGGGGTGGCCCTCGACGGACCGGCCGCGGGGGTCGTCCGGGCGGCGGACCGCCGCGGTCTGCCAGCCGGCCGCGGCCGCGGCGTCCAGTTCCTCGCGGACGTCGCTGAGGAAGAGGGTCTGCCCGGGCGGTACGGCCAAGGTGCGGCTGATGGTGCGGTAGGAGTCCGGTTCCCGTTTGGGTCCGGCGGTGGTCAGGTCGAAGTATCCGTCGATCAGGCCGGTCAGGTCGCCGTGGTTGCTGTGCGCGAACCAGTTGCGCTGGGCGGGCACCGATCCGGAGGAGTAGATGTGGCGGGCGATGCCGGCCGTCCGCCAGCGGGTGAGCGCGTCGGGGACGTCGTCGTAGACGTGGCCGTGCAGGGTGCCGTCGGCGTAGCCGGCCGCCCAGATCTCGCCCTGGAGGGCCTTGAGCGGGGCGGCCTTGACGTCGGCGTCGGCCCAGGCGTGCAGGGCTTCGGCCGCGCCCGCCTCGTCGAGGTCGGGGGTGCCGGTCCCGGTGCGGACGCCGTCGAGGATCTCGGTCCAGCGGGGCTCGCCGCGGTGGGCGGCGAGCCAGCCGGTGATCCGCTTGCGGGCGTAGGGGAAGAGCACGGTGTGGACGTGGTCGGCCGAGCCGGTGGTGCCCTCGATGTCGAGGACGACGGCGCTGACGGGGGCGGTGGCCGGGGCGCGGGGCGGGGTGTCGGGGGCGGGCCGGTCGGTCACGGGGCCGCCGGTTCGGGCGTGCCGACGAGGGCGTCGAGGGTGGGGAAGGAGCGGGCGAGCGGGTCGCCGGTGAAGTCGCCGACCCAGCCGTCCTCCTCCTCGAAGAAGCGGAGGGCGGTGAAGTCGGGGCGGGTGCCCATGTCGAACCAGTGGCGGGTGCCGGCCGGTACGGAGAGCAGGTCGCCCGCTTCGCAGACGGTGGCGAAGACCTTGTCGTCGAGGTGGAGGTAGAAGCAGCCCCGGCCGTGTGCGAAGAAGCGGACCTCGTTCTCGGCGTGGCGGTGTTCCTCCAGGAAGGTGGTGCGGGCCTTCGCGGCCCGCTCGGCCCAGGCGGGGTCGTCGCTGGGGTGCAGCCGTGCCACGTCGACCACGCGGAAGCCCTCGCGGGCGCTGAGTTCGTCGACCTCCGCGCGGTAGCGCCCCAGGATCTCGTCGCTGTCGTCCTGGGGCGTGACCGGGCCGCGGAGGGGCCAGTGGCGCAGTTCGACGCCGTGGTCGGTGAGGGTCCCGGCGATCGCCGCGGTGTCGGTGGTGCGCAGCAGCACGGTGTCCGGTGCGTCGTCCGGCATCAGCTGAAGGAGTGTCATACGGGGTTTCCTTCCGGTGTCGGGGCGGGCCGGGCCGGCCAGTTGCCGTCGTCGAGCAGGACGAGCCGGCAGATCGCCTCCAGGCACTCCAGCCGGTTGCGCGCCTGGGCCAGGTCGCGGCCCCAGACGGTGATGCCGTGGTCGGCGATGAGCAGCGCGGGCGGTGCCTCCGGCCGGCCCTGGAGGTGGTCCGCCACCTCGGTGGCTATCCTCCCGACCTCCGCGTGGTTGGGGAAGACGGGCACGTCGGTGGCCGACGGGTCGGCGAGGCCGAGGCCCTTGAGGAGTTCGAAGGCGCGGAGCGGGAGGAGGGACGGGCCCGGGCCGGTGCCGGCAGCGGCCGTCTCGCGGGCCCAGCGGCCAGCCACCGCGGTGGCGTAGGGGGCGTGCACGTGGATCACGGCCCGGGCGTCGGTGCTGCGGTAGACCGCCGCGTGGACGGCGGTTTCTGCGGACGGCCGGGGGCCGTCGGAGGCGAGCGGGTCGGCGGTCTCGGCGTGCACGGCGACCAGGTCACGGGCCGTCAGTTCGCCCTTGTCCCGGCCGCTGGCGGTGATCAGCGCGGTCTTGGGGTCGGTGGCGGAGCGGACCGAGATGTTGCCGGAGGTGCCGGGCATCCAGTCCCGTGCGTACAGGGCCTGGGACAGGGCGGCGACCTCGGCGGCGAGCTGCCCGTCGTCGGGGAGGTCGGTGCCGGGAGGGGGCGCGGATGTCTCGCGGGGGCGCTGTACCCGGCTCTCGGAGACGATCGCGGTGATCAGCTCGCCCGGGGTGACGTCGAAGGCCGGGTTGAAGGCGGCGGTGCCGGCCGGCGCCACGGGGGTGCCGGCGAACTCGACGACCTCGGCGGCGGCGCGTTCCTCGATGGTGATGCCGGCGCCGGTGGGCAGTGCGGGGTCGCGGGTGGATTCGGGGGCGATGACGAGGAAGGGCACCTGGCTGCGGTCGGCGGCGACCGCGAGGCCGTAGGTCCCTATCTTGTTGGCGACGTCGCCGTTGACGGCTATCCGGTCGGCGCCTACCAGGACGCAGTCGACCAGTCCGGCGGCGATCGCGGCGGGGGCCGCGGAGTCGACGCACACCCGGTGCGGCACGCCCGCCTCGCGCAGTTCCCAGGCGGTGAGCCGGGCGCCCTGGAGGAGGGGGCGGGTCTCGTCGACGAGGACGTCGGCGACCCGGCCGCGGGCGGCGAGTTCGAGGATCACGCCGAGGGCGGTGCCGACCGCGGTGGTGGCCAGCCGACCGGTGTTGCAGTGGGTGAGCAGCCGCAGCGGGCGGTCCGGGAGCAGGTCGTCGAGGAGGTCCGCGGCGCGGCGCACCATCGCGCCGTTCACCTCGGCGTCCTCCCGCAGCATGGTCAGGCCCTCGTCGAGGACGGCCTGGTGGCCCTCGCCGAGCCGGGCCAGGACCCGGTGGACGGCCCATTCGAGGTTGACGGCGGTGGGGCGGGCGGCCGCCAGGCGGCGGGCGTCGGCGCGTACCGCCGGTTCGTCCAGGCTGCCGTCGGGGCGGCGGTGCCGCTGGGTGGAGAGGGCCACGCCGAGGGCGCCGGCCAGGCCGATGGCCGGGGCGCCGCGGACGGCGAGGGTGGTGATGGCCTCGATGGTCTCGTCGACGGTGCGCAGCCGTAGGTGGCGGTGGGTGTGCGGCAGGACGCGCTGGTCGATGGTGACGAGGGTGCCGTCTTCCCAGTAGAGGGAGGGCTGGTAGGTGTTCACGGGCCTGTCACCGCTTCCGTGCGGACCGGATTTCCTTGGGGGGAACGGTAGTTGGGGGGCATGGCGGCAGTGTTGCCGGGCCGTTTCCGCGGTCCGGTCTCCGTGGGGTGTCGGCGGCGGGACATGCTCCTCCTTGCGGCGGGTGGGCGGGGCCTGGCACGGGTCGGTCCGGTGGGGCCGCCGCCTTGAGGGCGGCCTCGACGACCGGGCCCACCTCGGGCATGGCCGCGGCGGTGACGATGCCGGTGTGGTCGGCGCGGACGGCGACGGTGTCCACCCGGCCGTCGAGGAGCGGCTGCCAGCTTTCGGAGGCGGGGCCGGCGGGGTGGTGGCCGGCCGCCGCGTCGAAGCAGAGCACCGGTCCGGGGTAGCGGACCGGGCGGTGTTCGGCCAGTGCCCGGACGTTGTGCCGGGCGACCTCGACGAGCCGGCCGACGGTCCGTTCGTCGAGGGAGCCGAGGGCGCTGCCGGCGGCCCGCAGGGCGTCGCGCAGGGCGGTGGCCGGGGGCAGGTCGGCGCCGTCCGGCGGCTCGGCGGTGATGCCGTCCAGGGCGAGCGGCACCAGGGTGTGCGGGTCGAGGGTGGTGCCCCAGCCGAGGACGTCGCCGGGGTAGGCGTCGAGCAGGACCAGCAGGGTGGGCGGTTCGCCCCGGGCCGCGAGGTCGGCGGCGATCTGCTGGGCGACGGTGCCGCCGAACGACCAGCCGGCGAGGACGTACGGGCCGTGCGGGCACAGGGTGCGGATCCGGGCGAGGTAGCCGGCGGCGAGGTCGGCGACGGTGCGCGGGCCGGGGTCCTCGTCGGTGAGCCGGGGGTCCTGGAGGGCGTGGACCGGGTGGCCGGCCGGGACGTGGCGCAGCAGGGGGGCGTAGGCCCAGCTCAGGCCGTTGGCGGCGGGGATCAGGAAGACCGGCGGGAGGTCGCCGTCGGCGCGGAGGGTGAGGACCTCGCCGAGGTCGGCGCCGGCGCCGTCGGCGTCCAGCAGGGCGCTCAGTCCGGCCGCGGTCGGGGCCCGGAAGAGGTCCTGGACGCCGAGTTCGACGCCGAGCACGGAACGGATCCGGTGGACCAGGCGGGTGGCGAGCAGGGAGTGGCCGCCGAGTTCGAAGAACCCGTCGTCGATGCCGACCGGGGGCAGGCCGAGGACCTCCCCGAAGAGGCGGCACAGCACGACCTCGCGGGGGCCGCGCGGGGCCCGGCCGTGTTCGGCCGCGGCGAAGTGCGGGGCGGGCAGCGCGCGGCGGTCGAGTTTGCCGTTGGGGGTCAGCGGGAGGGCGTCCAGGGTGAGGAGCGCGGCGGGCACCATGTAGTCGGGCAGCCGGGCGGCGAGTCGGTCGCGCAGGGCGGCGGGGTCGGGGGCGGGCCGGTCCGGTTCCGGCACGACGTAGCCGGCCAGCAGTTTCTCGCCGGCGGGGTCGGTGTGGACGGCGACGGTGGCCTGGCCGACGCCGGGCAGGGCGGCGAGCGCCGCCTCGACCTCGGCCGGTTCGATCCGGTAGCCGCGGATCTTGACCTGGTCGTCGGCGCGGCCGAGGAAGAACAGCCGGCCCCGGGTGTCCCGGCGGACGAGGTCGCCGGTGCGGTACATCCGCTCGCCGGGGGCGCCGTACGGGCAGGCCACGAAGCGTTCGGCGGTCAGTGCGGCGCGACCGGTGTAGCCGCGGGCCAGGCCCGCTCCGGCCAGGTACAGCTCGCCCACGACGCCGGCGGGGACCGGGCGGAGCGCCTCGTCCAGGACGTGGGCCCGGGTGTTGTCCATGGGGCGGCCCAACGGGACGGTGCCGTCGGACCGTTCGCCGGGCTGCCAGGACGTCTGGGTGACGCAGAGGGTGGTTTCGGTCGGGCCGTACAGGGCGCGGACGGCGGTATCGGGGCAGGCGGCCAGTACCCGGTCGACGGCCTGTCCGGAGACCGCGTCGCCGCCGGTCAGCACCTCGCGGACGGGCGCGAAGCAGTGCGGGTGGTCCTCGGCGACGGTGCGGAACAGGCCGGCGGTCAGGTGGACGTGGGTGATCTGGTGCCGGCTGATCAACCGGGTCAGGGCCGGCCCGTCGAGTGCGCCCGGGGGTGCGACGACCACGCAGCCGCCGTTCAGCAGGGTCACCCAGATCTCGTAGGTGGAGGCGTCGAAGGCGTGCGGGGCGTGGAAGAGCACCCGGTCGCCGGGGCCGAGGCCCCAGCAGGAGTCGCGGGCCAGGTCGAGGACGTCCTGGTGGGTGGTGCCGATGCCCTTCGGCTCGCCGGTCGAGCCGGAGGTGTACATCACGTAGGCGAGGTGGTCGGGGTGGACGGCGGGTGGTGCGGTGGGCCGGCCGCGGTCCGCCGTGGCGCGGGCGCCGGGGGTCAGGACGGTGTGCCCGGTGGCCGCCGGGTGGTCCCGGAGCGCGGGGTCCGCGAGCAGTAGCGGGCTGCCGGCCTCCGTCAGCGCCGCCCGGAGGCGGGCTTCCGGGTGGGCGGGCTGCAGCGGCAGACAGGCGGCGCCGGCCTTGAGGACGGCGAGCTGGGCCACCAGGAGGTCGGCGGAGCGCTCCATGAGCAGCGGGACGGCGGTGTCGGGGGTCGCTCCGGCCCGGATCAGCCGCTGCGCCAACCGCTCCGCCCGGTGGGCGAGTTCGGCGTAGGTCAGGGCGGTGTCGCCGTGGACGACGGCGGGGGCGTCGGGTGCGGCGGCCGCCCGGGCGTCGAAGGCCTCGACGACGGTGCCGGGCGGGGACGGCCGGACGGTGCCCTGCCAGCCGCGGCTGATCTGCTCGTGTTCGGCGGCGGAGAGCAGGTCGAGGGCGCCGAGGCGCTGCTGCGGGTCGGCCGCGGCCCGGTCGAGCAGCCGGAGCAGCCGCTCGCCCAGGGCCTGGGCGGTGGGCTCGTCGAAGAGGGCGGTGCGGTAGGTGAGGGAGAGTTCCAGCAGGTCCTGCTCGGGCCGTTCGTCGAAGGCGAACTCCAGGTCGAACTTGGCGCCCTGGGCCTGGGCGCGGTCGGTGACGCAGGTGGCGCCGGGCAGTTCCAGGCCGAGGTCGCCGCCGTACGCCCAGGAGAGCATCACCTGGAACAGCGGGTGCCGGGAGGGCGAGCGGGGTGGCTGGAGTTCCTCGACGAGCCGGTCGAAGGACAGGTCCTGGTGGCTGAAGGCGGCCAGGTCGGTGTCCCGTACCCGGGCCAGCAGGTCGGCGAAGGTGGGGTCGCCGGAGGTGTCGGTGCGCAGCACCAGGGTGTTGACGAAGAAGCCGATCAGGTCGTCGAGGGTGTCGTCGGTGCGGCCGGACACGACGGTGCCCAGCGGGATGTCGGTGCCCGCGCCCATCCGCGTCAGCAGGGCAGCCAACGCGGCCTGGACGACCATGAGTTCGGTGGCGTGGCCGGTCCGGGCGAGGTGCCGGATGCCGGCGCGGGTGGGGGCGCCGACGGGGAGGCGCAGGGTGCCGTGGGCGGTGCCGGCCCGGGCCGGGCGGGGGCGGTCGGCGGGCAGCGGCAGTTCCTCGGGCAGGTCGCGCAGGGCGGTGCGCCAGTGGGCCAGGCCGCGGGCGACCGGGGAGCTGGGCACCGACTCCTCGTCGAGTGCGGCCCGTTGCTGGAGCGCGAAGTCGGCGTACTGGACGGGCAGCGGCTCCCAGTCGGGCGTCCGGCCGTGCAGCCGGGCGGCGTACGCGGTGGACAGGTCGCGGCCGAGCCGGCTCACCGACCAGCCGTCGCAGGCGATGTGGTGCAGTGCGAGGACGAGCACCCACCGGTCCGGCGCCGACCTGAACAGCCGTGCGTGCAGGGGGAGTTCGGTGGTGAGGTCGAAGACGTGGGCGCTGGCGGCGGCCACCGCGGCGGGCAGGGCGTCCGGGGTGCGGTCGGTCGCCGGCAGGTCGAGGCGCACCTGGTCGGCGGGCAGTACCCGCTGGGTCGGCTCGCCGTCCCGCTCGCCGTAGAGGGTCCGCAGCACCTCGTGGCGGGTGACGACGTCGCCGAGCGCGGCGGCCAGCGCACGGTGGTCGAGAGTGCCGGTGATCCGGGTGACGACCGGGATGTTGTAGGTCGCGCCGGGGCCGGCCAGCCGGTCCAGGAACCACAGGCCGCGCTGGCCGGAGGAGAGCGGTACGGACTCCGGGCGGGGCACGACCCGGGTCACGGGCCGGTGCGCGGGGTCGTCGGCGGCGAGGTGGGCGGCGAGTGCGGCGACCGTCTGGGCGCCGAACAGTGCCCGCACCCCGATCTTGACGCCGAGCACCGTCCGGATCCGGTTGATCAGCCGGACGGCGAGCATCGAGGTCCCGCCCAGGGCGAAGAAGTTGTCGTCGACCGTCACGTCGGGGGTGTCGAGGACCTCCGCGAACAGACCGCGCAGGATCTCCTCGCGCGCGCCGCGCGGACCGTGCGGTGCGGGGCCGGTGCCGTCCAGTGTCATCGGGAAGACCTCATCCCATTGCGCTCTTCCGGAAATGCAAAAGGAATGTGCGGAAAGGCGATGCGGCGGTCATTCAACCGGCCGCCGGGAATCCGCACAAGCAACGTCCGGTGTCCCGCCGGCGGGACACCGCGGGTTCCTTGACACCCCTTCCGACGCCGACCTACGTTGCCGAGCGCCGTCGCCGGAGCGCGGTGGAAGCCGCATGCCGATCCGGGTCAACTCGTCCGCGCCGAAAGGGGATTCGGCTTGCCGGAAGCGCCGAGCAGCATGAAAGCACCGCGCACCATCACTTCGGTGTTCGCCGCGCGGGTGGGCGAGCGGAAGGACGCGCCCGCGGTCGGGCACGGCGGCGGTGCCGCGCTGTCCTACGGGGCTCTCGACGAACGCAGTGCCGCCCTCGCCCGCGCCCTGGCCGGTTGCGGCGTCCGGCCCGAGGACCGCATCGGCATCCTGATGGAGCGCGGCCCGGACGTCGTGGTCGCGCTGCTCGGCACGCTGAAGGCGGGGGGCGCCTACGCCCCGCTGGACGTCCGCTCCCCCGCCGCGCGGCTGCGGACGGTGATCGGCGAGTGCGGTACCCGGCTGGTGCTGGTGGACACCGCGGCGCGGGCCGCGGCGCTGCGCGCGAGCTGCGCCGAGGACCCCGCCGGCGGTCCCGCCGGGCTGGAGGTGCGGGTCCTCGGGGAACTGCTGGACCGCGCGCCGGGGGACCCCGTGGCGCCCCCGCCGCCCGTGTTACCGGAGCAACTCGCGTACGTCATCCACACGTCGGGCTCGACCGGCCGCCCGAAGGGCGTGGCGATCAGCCACCGGGACGTGGTGGAGTTCGCGGCGGACGAGTGCTGGGACGGGATCGACGCGCGGGTGCTGCTGCAGTCGCCGCTGGAGTTCGACGCGTCGGTGTACCAGATCCTGGTGCCGCTGCTGCGCGGCGGCACCGTCGTCGTCGCGCCGCCGGGGCGGCTGGACCCGGCCACGCTGGTGCGGCTCCTCGCCGCGGAGCGGATCACCTCGACGTTCATCACGCCGTCGATGTTCAACCTGATGACGGAGGAGTCCCCGGACGCCTTCGGGCACGGCTGCCAGGTGTGGATGGGCGGCGAGGTGGCCTCGCCCAGCGCGGTGGCGCGGACGCTGGCGGCCTCCGGCCCGGGGTCGGTGGTCAATGTGTACGGGCCGACCGAGGTGACCGTCTTCGCCACCCGGCACCTGGTCACGGAGGTGGGCGACGGGCCGGTCCCGATCGGCTCGGCGCTGGCCGGTGTGCGCACCCATGTGCTGGACGAGCGGCTGCGGCCGGTCGGCCCGGGCGAGGTGGGTGAGCTCTATCTCGCCGGGCGGGGCGTGGCGCGCGGCTACTGGGGGCGGCCGGAGCTGACCGCGGGCCGGTTCGTGGCGGACCCGTTCGCGGCGGACGGCAGCCGGATGTACCGCACCGGCGATCTGGTGCGGCGCCGCACGGACGGGCTGCTGGAGTACTTCGGCCGCGAGGACAACCAGATCAAGCTGCGGGGTTTCCGCATCGAGCTCGGGGAGATCGAGCACCAGCTGACCCGCCGGGACGACGTCGCCCGGGCGGCGGTCGTTCCGCTGCCCGACAACCACGGTGGCAGGAACCTGGTCGGGTACGTCGTCCCGGCCCCTCCGGCCACCGCCGGGACGGTCGGGGACGGCTGGCCGGCCCGGCTGCTGGACGGGCTGCGGCTGGCCCTGCCGGGGCACATGGTCCCCGCCGCCTGTGTGGTGGTGGACCGGCTGCCGCTGACCAACAACGGCAAGCTGGATGTGCGGGCGCTGCCGGCGCCGGTGTTCGAGGGGGCCGGGCGGGGCCCGCGCGACGAGACCGAGCGGCTGCTGTGCCGGGTGTTCGCGGACGTGCTGGGGGTGGACCGGGTCGGTATCGACGACAGCTTCTTCGCGCTGGGTGGGCACTCGCTGACCGCGACCCGCGCGGCGGTGGGCATCGGCGCCGCGCTCGGCGTCCGGCCGGGTCTGGAGGACCTGTTCGCGGCGCCGACGGTGGCCGGGCTGGCGGAACGGCTGGAGCGCCGCAGGCAGGCCGGACCGGCGGCCCGGGTGCCGCTGGTGGCCGGAGCACGTGAGGGCCGCGCCGAACTGTCGCACGGGCAGCGGCGGTTGTGGCTGCTGTACCAGCTGATGGGGGACGCCGACCCGGGCTACCACATCCCGCTGGTCCTCCGGCTGCCCGACCCGGTGGACGCCGACGCGCTGCGTGCCGCCCTGGCGGATGTGACAGAGCGTCATGAGAGCCTGCGGACGGTCTTCCCCGCCGACGGCGAGACCTGCCACCAGGTGGTCCTCGACCCGGCCGACGCCCGGCCCCGGCTGACCGTCACCGACTGCCGGCCGGCCGAGGTGGCAGGGCTGCTGGCCCGTGCCGTCCGCGCCCCGTTCGACCTGGAGAGCGAGCTGCCGCTGCGGCTGTCGCTGTTCCGCACCGGCCAGGAGAGCGTGCTGCTGGTGGTGTGGCACCACATCGCCGCCGACGGCTGGTCCTTCACCCCGTTCTTCCGCGATCTGTCCCGGGCCTACGCCGCCCGGCGCGCGGGCACGGCACCGGACTTCCCGCCGCTGCCGGTCCAGTACCGGGACTACGCGGCCTGGCAGCGCCGGGTCCTCGGCGACCGCGACGACCCGGACAGCCCGCTCGCGCGGGCGCTGGCCCACTGGCGCACCGCGCTGGCCGGCATTCCTCAGTGCACGCCGCTGCCCGGTGACCGGCCCCGCCCGGAGGTGGCCGGCGGTGCCGGGGACGTGGTGGAGTTCGTGATCCCGGCGGAGCTGCGCCGGGCGCTGGACGAACTGGCCAGGACCAGCGGCTGCACGCTGTTCGTGGTGCTGCAGGCGGCGCTGGCCGGGTTGCTGACCCGGCTGGGCGGCGGTGAGGACATCGTGGTGGGGACCCCGACCGCGGGCCGCGCGGACGAGGCGCTGGACGATCTCGTGGGGTTCTTCGTCAACACCGTGGTGCTGCGCACCGACACCTCCGGCGATCCGCCGTTCGGTGAGCTGCTGCACCGGGTGCGGCAGGCGTGGATCCCCGCGTACGCCCACCAGGACGTGCCGTTCGACCTGCTGGTGGAGGCGGTCAACCCGCCGCGGAGCCTGTCCCACCACCCGGTGTTCCAGATCGCGTTCGGGCTGCTGAACACCGCCGGGTCGGCGCTGGTGCTGGACGGCACCGCCCATGAGTGGCGGCTGGCCGGTTCCGGCGCGGCCCGCTTCGACCTCGCCTTCGACCTGGTCAGCCGTACGGCGCCGGACGGCGCGCCGGGCGCGCTGGACGTCAGTCTGGAATACGCCACCGAGCTGTTCGACCGTTCCACCGTGGAGCGGCTGGCGGGCCGGTACGTCCGGCTGCTGCGCGAGGTGGCCGCCGACCCGGACCGGCGGCTCGGCGCACTCCCCCTCGACCCTCCTGAAAGGTCATCACCATGAATCCCTTCGACGACGCGGACGGTACGTTCAAGGTCCTGGTCAACGCCGAGGGCCAGTACTCCCTGTGGCCGTCGTTCGCCGAGGTCCCGCAGGGCTGGGAGGTGCGGCTGGACGACCGCGGGCGGGCGGAGTGCAGCGCGTACATCGAGGAGCACTGGACGGATCTGCGGCCGGCCTCCCTGGTGGCGGCGATGGCCGCGGCGCAGGACGGCAGGGGCTGACCCCGGTGGAGCACGAGATGCCGGCGACGACCTCTGCCCCTGCCGGGCCGCTCCGCCAACTCGGCCTGGACCACCTGGGTTTCGCGGTCGGTGACCTGGCGGCGGCCGCGGAGCCGTTCACCGCGCGCTACGGCTTCGGTGTCCTGGACCGCTCCCCCGGCGTCTCCGGTGCCGCGGAGGACGGTGTGCGGACGGTGGCGGTGGGCGCCGGCGGCATCCGGCTGGTGCTGACCGCGGCGCAGGACGCCGGCCATCCGGCCGCCCGGTACGTCGCGCACCACGGTGACGGGGTCCGGGACATCGCGCTGCGGGCGCCGGACGCCGCGGCCGCGTTCGCCGAGGCGGTGCGGCGGGGCGCGGAACCGGTGGCCGGGCCGGCCGAGCGGGACGGGGTGGTGACCGCCTCGATCGCCGGGTTCGGCGACGTGGTGCACACCTTCGTGCAGCGGCCGGTACCGCCGGGCGGTGTGCCCGGGCCGTCGGCCACCGGGCTGCACGGGATCGACCACCTGGCGGTGTGCCTGGAGCCGGGGCGGCTGGGGCCGGCCGTCGAGTACTACGAACGGGCCCTGGGCTTCGCCGCGGTGTTCACCGAGCGCATCGTCGTCGGGGCGCAGGCGATGGACTCGGTCGTGGTGCAGAACGACGCCGGGACCGTCACGCAGACGCTGATAGAGCCGGACACCGGCCGCGAGCCGGGCCAGATCGACCGGTTCCTCACCTCCCACGGCGGCGCGGGCGTGCAGCACGTCGCGTTCGCGTCGGACGACATCGTCCGCTCGGTGGGACTGCTGTCGGCACGCGGCATCGGCTTCCTGGACACCCCCAGCACCTACTACGACATGATCCCGGGCCGGCTGACGCTCGCCCGGCACTCGGTCGACGAGCTGCGGGACCTGAACGTGCTGGTCGACCAGGACCAGGACGGCCAGCTGCTGCAGATCTTCACCCGGTCCGCGCACCCGCGGGGAACGCTGTTCTTCGAGGTCATCGAGCGGCTCGGCGCCCGGACGTTCGGCAGCGGCAACATCAAGGCGCTGTACGAGGCGGTGGAGTTGCAGGAGAACCGGTCGGACGCGAACCGGTGAGGGCGCCGCCCGGTGCGCCCGCAGGGCCCGCGCCCGGGGTGGTCAGAAGCTCCGTTCCGGCGGGGGGAATCCGGGCGGCTCGGGCAGCCAGAGCAGGCCGGAGGTGGCCAGCAGATAGCCGAGTTGGGCGCGGCTGTTGCTGCCCAGTTGCCGGGAGACCCGGCTGATGTGCTTGGCGACGCTGCGGCGGCTCATGCCCATCCGCCGGGCGATGGAGTCGTCGGTCTCGCCGGACACCACGGCCTGCAGTATGGCCCGCTGGACGTCGGAGGTGATCAGCGGGGACCGGGCCGGTACGCCGCCCGGTCCGACCGGCACCGAACGGGACCAGGCGCTGTCGAAGAGCGCGGCGAGGAAGCGCAGCAGGGCGGGGTGCCGGATCTGCAGGGCGCTGTCGCTGCGCTCCTCGGAGGTGGGGATGAAGGCCACCTGCCGGTCGCAGATGATCATCCGCTCGAACACCTCGACCAGGGTGTGGACTTCGGCCCCGGCGGTGGTGACCTTCTCGATGTAGGCCAGGGTGGGTGCGTGCGAGCGGACGGTGTGCTGGTAGATCGTCCGCTGCCGGACGCCGCGGGCGAGCATCCGCAGGTCCCGGTCGAGTGCCTCGCTGAGCAGGTGTGCCGGGCGTCCGCCGCCCGGCTGGGTGGTGAGGAGTTCCTCGCGGCAGCCGTCCACGGCGGCCTCCAGGGCGTTGCTGATGACGGTGGCGCCGTCGAGGACGGTGAGCGTGGGCTGTTCGCGTTTCCTGGCGTCGTCGTAGGTCCTGGTGAAGACGGACAGGGTGGCCTGGACGGAACGGTAGGTGCGCTGCTGGTCGGCGATCGCCTCTTCTATGGGGCGCAGCGCGGCGATCGCCGCCGCCTCGGGCGGAACGGGGGTGGTGGCGCCGGGCGTCCGTGGGTCGTCGGCGACGAGACCGAGTGCGCGCAGGCACGGCGGGACGGTCTCCCGGCGTGCCGTTCCGTCACGGAGAATGAGGCGGTAGTAGCTCAGCGCATCGCCGCACACCCGACCTGAGGGTAATTCACCCCCATTGCACCGACATCGACCCAGTTCTTCATCGTTCACAACTATGCAGGTTACATTTGTGCACCCCGTCCGCAGTCCAATGATCTTGATGAGCCGAAGAGGATAAGCGGCGCCAGCCACACCTTTGGCCGCACAATGGGGGACCACGATGCCTCGCATCCTGCGCGTTTTCACCATCGCCGCCGTCCTGGCCACCACCGTCGGGTATGGAATTGACCATTCCGATTCGTCTGCCGAGCGCGCGGACCAGCTCACTTCCGGCGCCTCGGGCGTCGTCCTCGGCGACTCGGCCTGGGGACGCGTTCCCGCCCCGCACACCGGGCCGTTCTGAGCGCCCTGGGCAGAGCATTTCCCGACGGACGGCCGACACCTGACCGGACCTCATGGCACGGTCCGGCCGGTGCGCGGCGCCCGTCCGGTTCGAAGCAACCGCACCGAGGAGAAGCCTTGAGCACATCGTCCGCTGCCCTGGGCACCGCTCCGCGCGCCGGATCGGGCAAGGACATCACCGAACTCCCCGCCGCACGGCCCCGGCAGAGCGGGCCGGACGACACCGCCCGGGGCGTGTTCGTCACCCGCGTCGGCCTCCAGATCCCGGCCGCGGTCAGCTACGACACCTGGAAGAGCGCCGGCCGGAGGATCTCGGCCGTCGCCAACTCGTCGGCCTGGTGCCTGGGCGACTGGCTGATCTACGGCCAGTGGCGCTACACCGACCGCTACCGCAGGGCGGTCGACGCGGTCGGCCTCGACTACCAGACACTGCGCAACTACGCCTGGGTGGCCCGGCGGTTCGAGGTGTCCCGCCGGCGGGACGGCCTCAGCTTCCACCACCACGCGGAGGTGGCGTCGCTGCCTCCCCATGAGCAAGACTACTGGCTCAACCGGGCCGAAGAACTGGGCTGGTCGCGCAATCAATTACGGGCGAACGTCCGGGCCGCCCGGGAATCCGAACCGGCCGCCACCCGCAAAACCGCATCCGTCGGAATTCAGCTCACCCCGGAACGCATCGCCCGGTACCGCGCAGCCGCGGAACGCAGCGACAGCAGCCTGGAAACCTGGATGGTGGAACGGCTGGACCTCGCGGCCAACAATGCGCTCGGCAGTTACAGCGGCTGACCTGACGGTGCCCCGGAATGCCGTACCCGAATAGGCGCTGAGTGAAAGGTGCTGAACGTGCGTCCTGCAAATCCGCCGGATTCTCCGTCGCTCGCCTGGGAACTCGCCCCGGGAAAACCGGCGCTGGCCCGGATTCCCGGCCTGGCCGATATGGCCGCGGCCCGTGACTGGCTCACCGCCGCCCGCCCGGAACTGACCCGGGCGCTGCACACCTACGGGGCGGTCTATCTGCGCGGCCTGCCCCTGGCGGAGGTCGGTGACGTCGCCGCGGTCCGCGACGTCCTCATCCCCGAGTCCACGCCGTACCGCGAAAAGGCCACCCCGCGCAGCGACTTCGGCCAGGGCGTCTACTCGTCCACCGACCTGCCGGCGTCCCAGCGCATCCACATGCACAACGAGAACAGCTACACCCTGACCTTCCCCGGCCTGCTGCTGTTCGCCTGCCTGACCGCGCCGGAGGAGGGCGGCGCCACCCCGGTCGCCGACTGCCGCAAGGTGCTCGCCCGCATCCCCGCGCCCCTGGTGGCGAAGATGCGGCAGACCGGCTGGCTGCTCCGCCGCAGCTACTCCGACCACATCTCCACCGACTGGCACAGCGCGTTCGGCTCCGACGACCGGGCCGCGGTGGAGCGTTACTGCGCGGACAACCTGATCGCGCACGCCTGGCAGGAGGACGGCAACCTGCGCACCGGCCAGGTACGGCCCGGCGTCATCAGCCACCCGGTGACCGGGGACGAGGTCTGGTTCAACCACCTGGTCTTCTGGAACGAGTGGTCGCTGGACGAGGAGCTGCGGGAGATCCTGCTCGACGAGTTCGGCCCGGACGGGCTGCCCTTCCGCACGGCCTTCGGCGACGGCAGCGCGCTGACGCAGGAGGACCTGGCGGCCGTCCAGGCCGCGTACGACGCGGCGACGGTCCGCGAGCCCTGGCAGCCGGGCGATCTGCTGCTGGTCGACAACATCCTCACCGCGCACGGCCGCGACCCGTTCCGCGGCGACCGGCGGATCGCGGTGTCGATGGGCGCGCCGGTCGAACTGGCCGACTGCCGGCCCACCGTGCCGCCGGCCGCCGCGTTCGGCTGACCGGCCGCGGCACGGCCCGCCGGACCGCCCGCCCCTCCCTTCCCTCCCTCCGCGGGACGCCCCCGCGCGGCACAAGGAGTCTGTTCATGGCTGACCTCCGTCCGGAGCCGGTCGACGCCGTCCGGCGGTTCGCCCGGGTGGTGCGCGAGCACCCCGAGCGGATCGCGGTACGGGACGGCGAGGACGCCCTGACCTTCGCCGAACTCGACCGCCGCACCGCCCGGTTGGCCCGCGCGCTGGCCGCCCGCGGTATCGGCCGCGGCGCCCGGGTCGGGGTGGCGCTGCCCCGTACGGCCCGGCTCGTCGTGGCGCTGCTGGGGGTGTGGCGGGCGGGCGCCGCCTACGTACCGCTGGATCCGCACTATCCGCGGGCCCGGCTTGCTTTCATGGCGCAAGACGCCGGCATCGCGGCGCTGCTCGCCGGAGAGGGCGCCCCGCTCGGGGCGGCGGCCGGGGCCGTGGTGCTCGATCCGGACGTCCCGGAGGCCGCCGGGGCGGCGGAGGACGACCTTCCCGCGGACCCGGCGGGCGGCAGTCCGCTCGACCCCGCCTACCTGATCTACACCTCCGGTTCGACCGGCCGCCCCAAGGGCGTGGAGGCGTCCCGCGGCGGGGTGGCCGCGCTGCTGGCGGGGCTGGAGGAGGCCGGCGCCTACGCGGACGCGCCCCGGGTGGTCGCCTGGAACGCCAGCGTGTCCTTCGACGCGTCGGTGCAGCAGTGGGCGCGGGTCTGCCGCGGCGACACCGTGGTCGTCCTGTCCGAGGAGGACCGCAAGGACCCGGCCCGGCTGGCCGCGGTGCTCGATGCGCACGCGGTCACCGATCTCGATCTCACGCCGTCCCACTGGGAGTTGCTGCGCGGGACGCTGGCCGCGCCGCGGTCCGACGGGCGGACGCTCCGGCTGTTCATGGGCGGCGAACCGGTGCCGGCGCGGACCTGGCGGGAGCTCGCGGAGGCGGCCGGGTCGGGCGGTCCGGAGGCGCTGAACCTCTACGGCCCGACCGAATGCACGGTCGACGCCACGGTCGGGTGGATGACGGGCCAGACCCCGCACCTCGGGGACTCCCTGCCCGGCGGCCGGCTGTACGTGCTCGACGAGGCGCTGCGTCCGGTGCCCGAGGGCGCCGACGGCGAGCTGTACGTCGCCGGGCCGCGGCTGGCCCTCGGTTACGCCGGCCGCCCGGCGCTGACCGCGGAGCGGTTCGTCGCCGATCCGTTCGGCGGGCCCGGCGCGCGGATGTACCGCACCGGCGACCGGGTGCGGCGCTCCGGGGGCCGCCTGGTCTTCCTGGGCCGGGCCGACCGCCAGGTGAAGTTCCGCGGCTTCCGGATCGAGCCGGGCGAGATCGAGCACGCGCTGGTCTCGGCCGAGGGTGTCGGCAGCGCCGCGGTCGTGGTCCGCGCCGACGGGCCGGCCGGTGAGCGGCTGGTGGCGTACGCGGTGCCGTCCGGCGGGGCGGCGCCCGACCCGGGCCGGCTGCGGGACCGTCTCGCCTCGGTGCTGCCGGACTTCATGGTGCCGTCGGACTGGGTGCTGCTCGACGCGCTGCCGCTGACGGCCAACGGGAAACTGGACGTGGCCGCGCTGCCGGCGCCGCCGGACGGCGCCGGGGCGTCGGACGGCGCGGCCGCCGAGCCGGACGGGCCGTTCGAGAAGCTGATCGCCGAGGTGTGGTCGGAGGTGCTGGGCCGGCAGCGGATCAGCGCGGACGACGACTTCTTCGCCCTGGGCGGGCACTCGCTGATGGCGCTGCGGGTCGTGGGGCGGCTCAAGCGGAACCTCGGCGTGGTGATCTCGGTCAAGGAGGTCTACCGCCATCCGCGGCTGCGGGACCTGGCGCGGCACGTACAGGGCCACCACGACGCCCCCGCACCGGCCGGCTGAGCACCGCCCCGCCGGGTCCGCGTACGGACGGACACCGCCGAGCAACGCTTCCGCTTCCGCTTCCCGAGAAGAGAGACCCACCCATGCAGGACACCATCGTCGTCCGCCCCCAGCCGGTCCCGGACGCCACACAGCGGCTGGTCTGCCTCGGCTTCTGCGGCGGCGGGGCCGGCTCGTACCTCGCCTGGACGGAGGCGGTGCCGCCCGGCACGGAGCTGGCGGCGGTCTGCTACCCGGGGCGGGAGGGCCGGTTCGCCGAGGACCACGCCCGGGACTGGGACGAGCTGGCCGAGGACGCGGTCGCCGCGGTGCTCTCCGCCGCCGGCCTGCCTTATGTGCTCTTCGGGCACAGCATGGGCGGCTGGATGGCCTTCGACGTCGCGGCGCGGATCGAGGAGCGCGGTGGGCCGGCCCCGCGGGCGGTCGTGGTGTCCTCGGCCAACGCGCCCAGCCGGGGGCTCACCCCGCAGGACATGTTCCCGGCGCAGCACCAGTCGGACCGGGAACTCATGGACTGGATGCGGGAGTTCGGGCTGCTGCCGGCACATGTGCTGGGCGACCCGGACCTGTGTGAGATCGCCGTGGAGCTGATGCGCGCCGACCTCCGGGTGCGCGACTCGTTCTACCACCGGCCGGGCGCGGCGGTGCGGGCACCGCTGCAGGTGCTGACCGGGGCGGCCGACGAGGTGATCGATCCGCAGACGGCACGGCAGTGGCGGAACCTGGCGGCCGGCCCGTTCCGCCACGACGAGCTGCCGGGCGGGCACTTCTACACCCCGAAGGTGTGGCAGAGCCTGCCGTCCCGGATCGCCGCGCTGGGCACACCGGCGGCCTGACGGGCCGGACGGGGGACGGCGGGGCAGTGGTGCGGGTTTCAGCGCTCGGCCGGTGCGTGCTCCCGGGCCCGGGCCGGCCGGAGTTCACCGGCCGCGGCGGCCGCGGTGAGGACGAGGGTGAGCAGCACCCCGGCGAGGATCGCGGTGCTGGGCGTGGCCAGCCCCAGCACCACCCCGGAGAGCGAGGCGCTGGCGGCGTATCCGGCGCCGACCACCGAGTACATCATCGAGTAGCCCGCGGCCAGCGCGCTCTGCGGCAGTACGGCACGCAGCCCCAGCGCCCGGGTCACCTGCAGTCCGGCCTGCAGCAGCCCGGCCAGGACCAGCGCCGCCGCGATGACGCCGAGCAGCGGGACCACCCCGGCCGCGGCCACACAGGCGGCCACCCCGAGCAGCAGGACCAGGCTCTGGGTGCCGAGGCGGCCGGGCCAGCTGCGCAGCCCGTAGAGCAGCGACCCGGCGGCGGAGGCGAGGGCGTACCCGGCCAGCAGCGGACCGGACCAGCCGACCGCGACGTGGCGCTGTTCCAGCAGGGCGGGCAGGACGAGTTCGGCGAGGGCGAGCAGCGTCATCGCCGCGGCGCCCGACACATAGACCGGCCAGGCCGCGGCCAGGGTGCGGAGCATGGGGATGCCGTCGCGGTCGGCGGGGTCCGTCCGCCAGCCGGGCGGCAGCGCCCACAGTCCGGCGACGGACAGCGCCATCAGGCCCGCCGCCAGCAGCAGCGGGGCGTGCGGGGCCACCCCGAAGGCCAGGGCGCCGGCCGCGGCGGGCGCGGCGGCCCAGACCGCGTACAGGAGGGTGGCCTCCGCGCTGAGCGCTTTGGTGACCAGGCCGGGGTCGACGTGCTCGGTCAGCAGGGTGCGCAGGCCGCCGGGGGACGCACCCGGGCCGGCCCCGGCGACGAACGCGAACGCGCCGAGCAGGAGGCCCGGCGCACCGGGCAGCAGTCCCAGGCCGGCGAACGCCACGGCGCCCGCACCGAGGCCGCCGGCGAGATGGCGCCGGGCCCGGTCGGGCCGCAGCCTCGCCCCGAGCAGCGCCGCGCCGATAACCTCACCCACCACGTAGACGGCCGCGAGTTCGGCCCCCAGCACATATCCGCCGGGCCGTTCCCGTACCAGGAAGACGAGCGCCAGCGGGGCCATCGCCACCGGCAGCCGCGCCGCGGTGGCGACCGCGGCCCAGCTCAGCACGTGCCGGGTGAGGAGCGCGCGATAGGTGGGGGCTGCCATCCCCGGACTGTAGGACCGGGCGGAAATGGCGGACAAGGCAGGAGGGCACCGCCCGGCCGATAAAGAACCGGACGGCCGGGCCGTACCGCGGAAGTCTTGCTCCGCCTCGGGGGAACGGCATTACTTTTCTCCATCGCGCCGACCGGGCGAGCCGCCCGGTCTCTCCCCCACCGCCGGGACCCACCGCACCGAGCATTCCGAGCAGGGCCGCGTAGTCCCGCGACGTCCCGAGAACTCCCGAGCTTCCTCCTCCGAGTTGACCACCGATCAGGAGTTACGCATGCTCATACGCCAGACGGTCGTTCACGATGACTTCCGCACCGCCGCGGACATGGCTGCGGATTCCGCCCGGGAACTGACGCGGCTGCGCGAGTCGCGGATCACCGAACTGGTCGCACGGACGGGCTGCGCCGGGCCCGCCGACGTGCCCTGGTCCGCCCGGAGTTTTCCGGTGCTCGCGGCGCTCGCCCCGGTCATGACGTCACCGGAAGGCGAAATCACGTACCCGGGCGACCCGATGTGTCTTTATGCGGCCTTGAGCGTTCCGGTCGACAGCGCGCTGCGTTCCGCCCGGCTCGGCGCCGCAGCGG
Organism: Streptomyces sp. NPDC021749; assembly: GCF_040640655.1. Lineage (NCBI taxonomy): Bacteria > Bacillati > Actinomycetota > Actinomycetes > Kitasatosporales > Streptomycetaceae > Streptomyces > Streptomyces sp. NPDC021749. The sequence goes on from NZ_JBFACE010000048.1 coordinate 47,053, forward strand.
ACGCCCCGTTCAGCGATCTCTGCCCCAGCTGGGGGAAGCCGCCGTCGAAGGTGCACCGGCTGAGCGCGGAACACGGACTTCCGTCGCAGCGCGCGAGTACCGGGACGTCGGACGCCACGGTCTTCGACCCGCGGGTGTGGGACGCGGAGGCCCGGGCGGAACTGCGGGCCGAACTCCGCCGGCACCGGCCGCGGGTGTTCCTGGTCAGTACGGTCTCCCCCGGCCACCGGTACGCGCTGGAAATGGCCCGCATCGTGAAGCAGGAACTGCCGGACTGCCTGGTGGTGTTCGGCGGCCGGCACATGGACGAGACGATGCGGTACGCCCCGGCGAAACGGTCCGTCGTCCTGGAATACAGCTCCACCCTCCAGGCCATCGACGACCGGCGGGCGGAGCCGGTGGTGGACTTCTGCGTCAGCGGTGAGGGGCAGTTCGCCCTCGACCTGCTGATGAAGGCGATCGCCCTGGCCATGGACCTGGACCGGACCCGGGCCACGGTCCCTGAGGTGGTCCGGGTCCTGGGGCTCTTCGGCGCCGCCGGCACACGGGTCCCGGGCAATTCCCTGGTGTGCGCCCTGGACCTGGACACCGTGCACGCCTTTCCGATAGCCGGCGAAAAGCTCGATCTCGCCGCGCTGCCCTCCCCGTATCAGGGCTTCGCCATCCGCTCGCGTTTCCCGGTCTTTCCGCTGCCGGACGGCTCGCCGGCCCGTACGGCCCATATGACGGTGTCCAACGCCTGCCCGTACCACTGTGATTTCTGTTCGGAATCGGCGCTGGTGGTCGGTGGTCTGAAGCGGTTCCGGGGGTCGCCGGCCGAAACCGCGCTGGAGCGGGTCTGTGAATACGTCAGCTACGGCGCCGAGGCGGTCTTCTTCGACGACTCCATTTTCTGGACCGGTTCCTTCCCCCTGATGCGGGAATTCTGCGCCCTGCTGCACGCGGCCCGTACCGCCGCGGGGCCGGAGAGACTCCCCGAGGGCTGCCGGCGGTGGATCACCGACGAGGGCGACCGGCAGCGGCTGCGGCAGCTGCAGTTCGGCTGCCAGGTCACCGCCGACCTGCTCACCACCCTGCACAAGGAGGACGAGGTGCGCGAGCTGCTGGTGGCCCTGCGCGACGCCGGCTGCACCTACCTCTACATGGGCATCGAAAGCATGTCGACGGACGTCATGCAGCATGTGCACAAGAACATCCGGCGGATCACCGACTTCCCGTGGAAGGCGAAGGTCCGTACGGCCCTGGAGCGCATCCGGGACGCCGGGATCCCGGTCGGCAGCTCGGTGCTGTTCGGCCTGGAGGGCGAGACCCGCAAGACCATCGAGGAGACCGTGTACGAGGTCGGCCGGCTGGTCGACGACGGGCTGATCATGCTGGCCAGCCCGAACATCCTCACCTACCACCCGGCCACCAAGATCACCCGGGCGCACGGCATGCACGACCGGCTGGACTACCACTCCCCCGACATCGACAACCGGCCGCCGTACGTCTTCTTCGAGGAGGCCTTCCCCGGCGTCGTCTCCCGGCGCCTGACCGAGGACGACATCTGGTTCATCCACGAGCAGACCGCCACCCGCTGGGGCGCCATCCGCAATTCCGCGGAACCCGAGGTCAGAAAGGTGGAGACGGCGGGCTGAGGGGACACCGGCGGTTACCGGCCGCCGCTCCGCGTCACCCGTTCGGACGAATGCGGGGACGGACCGGCGCGAGACCCTGCTCGGCCTTGGGGGACGGCGGGCAGCGGCCCGCTCCCGCCGTCCCCGGGCCCCCGGACGGCCGGGCCGACCCGTCGCGCCGCTTCTACGCTGATCGAGATGTCAAGGCCTGTATCCGTCATTTCGGGAGGTCAGCATGGAGTCCGACTCCACCGTCTGGAACTGTCCCTTCGACTACGCCGAGGCTCTGGAGTTCGATCCGACGCTCAAGCGCCTGCTGACCGAGGAACCGGTCGCCCGTATCCAGCTGCCGCACGGCGACGGCTGGGCCTGGCTCGTCACGCGCTACGAGGACGTACGGACGGTGACCACCGACCGGCGCTTCAGCCGGCACGCGATCGTCGGCCGTGACTTCCCTCGGATGACGCCCGAGCCGATCGTCCAGGACGAGGCGATCAACGTGATGGACCCGCCCGACAGCAGCCGGCTGCGCAGCCTGGTGTCCAAGGCGTTCGCCCCGCGGCACGTGGAGCGGATGCGGGAACGCACCCGGCACGTCGTCGACGACCTGCTGACGCGGATGGCCGAGCACGGTCCGCCGGCCGACCTGATGGAGCACCTCGCGGGCCCGCTGCCCCTGATCACGATCTGCGAGGTCCTCGACATCCCCGAGGGCGACCAGGCGCAACTGCGCGCCCACGCCCGGACGATGATGAACCTCCGCGTCGACAACAAGGACAACGCGGTCCGGTCCAAGGCCGAGATGCGGGAGTACTTCCGCAAGCTGACCGCGGAGCGGCGCCGGAACCCGGGCGACGACCTGATCAGCGTGCTGGCGACGGCCCGCGACGGGGACGAGATGCTCGGCGAGCAGGAACTCACCGTGATGGCCATGGTCCTGCTCATCACCGGCCAGGACACCACCACCTACGAGATCGCCAACCTCTCCTGCCTGATGCTCTCGCGGCCGGAGGTGCTGGCGCAGGTGCGCTCCCGTCCCGAGCTGCTGCCGCAGGCGATCCAGGAGATGCTGCGGTTCATCCCGTTCCGCAAGGGCGTGGGCATTCCGCGCGTCGCCCTGGAGGACGTGACGCTGAGCGGCGTGACCATCCGGGCCGGCGACATCGTGCATGTCTCGTACCTGACGGCCAACCGGGACGGCAGCAAGTTCGACCGTCCCGACGAGCTGGACCTCGACCGTGACGGCCCGAACCACATGACGTTCGGCTGGGGCGGGCACCACTGCCTGGGCGCCCCGCTCGCGATCACGGAGCTGGAGGTCGCGCTCGGTTCGCTGCTGGAGCGCTTCCCCGGGCTGGCGCTGGCGAAGCCACCCGAGGAAATCCGCTGGAACCAGAGTTCCATCTGGCGATATCCGCTGGAACTGCCGGTGGTGTGGTGAGTCCGGCAGAGGCGTCGACGGGCGCCGGGTACCGGCCGCGAAATGCGGAGATCAACCATCCGGCGTACCGTATCTAACTCGAACGGCTCGGCCACAGGAAGGCCGTTCCGCTTCATCCAAAAACGCGGGGAGATCGGGAGAGTTCCTATCGGGAGAGTTCATTCTTCAACGACTGGTTCGCTCGCATTTTCCCAAAGGGTCCGGACATACCGGCGGCCGGTGGATTTTCTGAAACCGGCGGCCGGTGCGGCTCCACACTGCAGATCAGGAACTGCACCGGGCGGACCACAGTTCTGCTCCAAGGAGTGCATCCCATGGCGGTACTGTGCAAACCGGCAATCGCGGTCCCCGAATACGTCATCACGCAGGAAGAAACCCTGGAACTGGCCAGAAGGCTGCACAAGGACCACGCGCAGCTACGACTGGTCCTCCGGCTGATCGAGAACACCGGTGTGCTCACCCGGCGGCTGATCCAGCCGATCGACAAGGTGCTCAAACACCCCGGGCTGGAGGCCCGCAGCACCGTCTACGAGCAGGAATCCAAGGCCCGGGTGCCCGCGGTGGTGCGCCAGGCCCTGGACGAGGCCGAACTGGAGCCGCAGCAGATCGACTTGATCATCTACGTCTCCTGCACCGGCTTCATGATGCCGTCCCTCACCGCCTGGCTCATCAACACCATGGGCTTCCGTACGGAAACCCGGCAGATGCCGATCGCGCAACTCGGCTGCGCCGCGGGCGGCGCGGCGATCAACCGCGCGCACGATTTCTGCACGGCCTATCCCGACGCCAATGTCCTGGTGGTCGCCTGTGAATTCTGCTCGCTGTGCTACCAGCCCACGGACCTCGGTGTCGGATCGCTGCTGTCGAACGGATTGTTCGGCGACGCGATAGCCGCCGCGGTGGTCCGGGGGCGCGGCGGCACCGGCGTTTCCCTGGAGCGCAACGGCTCGTACCTCATTCCGCACACCGAGGACTGGATTTCCTACGCGGTGCGCTCGACGGGGTTCCATTTCCAGCTGGACAAGCGGGTACCGGGCACCATGGAACCGCTCGCCCCGGCCCTGCGCGAACTCGCGCAGCAGCACGAATGGAACGCCGGAAAGCTGGACTTCTACCTCGTCCACGCGGGCGGTCCGCGCATTCTGGACGACCTCTGCCGCTTCCTCGGCGTGCCGCCGGAAGCCTTCCGCTTCAGCCGCGCCACGCTCACCGAGTACGGCAACATCGCCAGCGCGGTCGTCCTCGACGCCCTGGGCCGCCTGTTCGACGAGGGCTCCGCCGACGACGGTCACCGCGGTCTGCTCGCGGGCTTCGGCCCGGGCATCACCGCCGAGATCTCGCTGGGGAGCTGGACCACGGCCTCGTAGCGTCCTGGCCCGCGGTCCCGGCGGCCGTTACCCGGCACGGCCGCGTAACGGCCGTGCCGGGTAACGGCCTTACCGCGTAACGGCCGTGCCGCGTACACGGGAGTTACCCGCCTCGCCCAGGCCGGACGAGCCCGCCCACGCCGAAGCCCCCGGTCCTCAGCGGAACCGGGGGCTTCGCACCACGCATCGCGTGCGGCGTCAGCCGACCCACGCGGGAACCAGCACCCGTTCCCGCCCCAGGGCAGTGAGGGTGGTGTCCCCGTTCATGGCGAGCTTCCCGCCCGGCCAGAGCGTGACCAGGTCGTCCTGCCGGGTGCCGCCGCCGTACGCCCCGGCGGTGACGAGCCGGCCGTTGCGCCAGGCGGACTTCGCGGGCCGGAGCCGGTGTTCGCCCTTCAGGCCCTTGACCGCGACGTTCTCGTAGGCGGTGACCTCGCCGTCCGACCACCGGACGATCAGGTCCTGGTCGCCGGCCGCGGTCCGGAAGTCCCCAGCGGCGAGATCGGCCGCGTGCGTCCAGGTCGGGTCCCGCTTGCCGAGCTGCCTCTCGGCGTGCAGCCCCTTGCCGTCGACGTTGGCGTAGAGCGTCACTTCCCCGTCGGACCAGCGCACCACCAGGTCGTCGCGGCGCGTGTTGCCGCCACCGAACCGGCCGGCGGCGAGGCCGTACGCATGCGTCCACGTCCCGTTGGGCCCCTTGAGCTGGATCTCGTTGCGGAGCTTGTTGGTTTCGTTGACGTCCTTGTAGAGGGTCAGCTTGCCGTTGGCCCACCGGACGAGCAGATCGTCGGTGGAGTCACCGGTGAAGTCCCCCGCGGTGACGGCCTTGGCCTGCTTCCAGAGCTCGTTCTTCTTGGCGAGCGTGATGTCCTTGCCGAAGCCGTACTGCCGGTTGCCGGGGTAGAGGGAGAGCTCGCCGTCGGACCAGCGCACGATCAGGTCACCGGTGCCGTTCCGCACCGAGGCGCTGTGGAAGCGGCCGCCGGTCATCGCCGTGGCGTGCTGCCAGGTGGAGCCGTCGCCCAACTGGCCTGCGCTGTCCGGCACCGCGTCGTCGACCGCCTGGCGGTAGAGCCGGAAGACGTCGCCGTCGAACTGCGACGAATAGGAGACGTCGGGGGTGGGCCCGCCGGTCTTGTAGCCGCCGATGGCGCCCACGAGGTCGCCCCGGCTCCCGTCGAAGTGCTCCAGGAACGGCCCGCCGCTGACGCCCGAGCGGAAACCGTCGCACGCGATCTCCATGAACCGGCCCTGGAACGCCTTGGTGTCGTTCCTGCACTGCAGCGGTGTCTTCTGGCCGCCGGGGTAGCCGACGAGGGTCACGTCCTTGCGCGCCAGCTGTGCCGACGAAACGGAGGTGAGCCGGTTCCCGCCGCCGACCGCGTCCTCCAGCAACTGCCCCTGGGAGTTCGGCCCGACCCGCACGACCGCGAAGTCCACGTCGTCACTGGGTGACGAGGTCAGGTACCGCCCGTCGATCCAGACCTTGCCCGCCTGCACCGGGAAGAGCCCGTACGGCGTCTCCCCCGCCTCGCCCGCCTGCGAGGCCCCGGCGCGGTAGCCGGGCACGAAGGCGGCGTCGCGGTAGGGCTTGTCACCCGCGAGGCAGTGCGCGGCGGTCAGCGCCAGACTCTTGGTCGGCGAGGCCACGGCGCTGGCGCTGCAGAACTGATTGGGCGTCGCCGATCCGTCGGCACTGCGGATCAGGAACACGCCCACGGTCGCCACGCCCGCATCGGCCCGATGGGTCGGCACCAGCGAACGCCGGCCCGTACCCGTGGCACCCGCCGTGTCCCGGCCCTTCCCGCCCTCCTGCACCGCGTCCATCGGTACGGCGGCGCGGATCCGCTCCGGCGTCCAGTAGCGCTCCGTCTCGCGCGCGTCGCGGATCGCCTCCGCCGTCACGGGCGGCGGGGTCGGCCCGGCGTCGGTGGCAGCCGCATGGGGAGCGGGCTGGCTCTCCGTGTCGCGAACGGCGAGCGCCGGCACGGCGATCGCGAGGGACACACAAGCTCCGAGCGCGGCGGCACGCGCCCACGGTATTCGTTTCATGGACCTGTCTAGGGACGGACGACATCGGTCGTGGAGTCAACTGGCGGCTCCGGGCGCACGGAAGGAAGCGCCTCCGGGCCGGCGCCCGCATAATCTCATCCCCACGAGCGTCCGGACGAACGAATGACCGATTCACTCCCCTCGCCCGCGCGGGCCAGGGGATCGGAAAACACCGACAACCGCCCGGGAAGGCCACTAAGCTACCGTTCAGTAGCACTCGTGTTTCGGACTCGCTTCAGACGCAATGCAGTCCGCCCGTCCCGGCCCTGAGGAGCCCTCATGCAACTCGCCGCGATCATCGTGTCGCTGGTCCTCACAGCGGTCGGCGTTGCGCTCATCGGCCGCGCCGTCGCCCAGATCGTGCGGTTCGTCAGGATCGGCGCCCCCGTCCCGGCGGGCAGCCGTACCGACGCCCCCAAGCAGCGCAGCCTCACGCTGGCCAAGGAGTTCGTCGGCCACACCCGCATGAACCGCTGGGGCGTCGTCGGCATCGCGCACTGGTTCGTCGCCGTCGGCTTCCTCACCCTCGGCCTGACGATCCTCACCGCGTACGGCCAGCTCTTCAAGGCCGACTGGATCCTGCCGGTCGTCGGCGACTGGCTGCCGTACGAGCTGTACACCGAATTCATCGCGCTCGGAACGACCGTCGGCATCGTGGTGCTGATCGCGATCCGGCTGATGAACCTGCCCTCCCGGGCCGGCCGCAAGTCGCGCTTCGCCGGATCGACCGCCTGGCAGGCGTACTTCGTCGAGTACGTCATCCTCGTCATCGGCGTCTGCATCCTCGCCCTGCGCGGACTTGAGGGCGCCCTGCACCACGTCGAGGGCTACGAGGCCGGCTACTGGGCCTCGTACCCCCTGGTCGCCGCCTTCAAGGGCCTGAGCGTTACGACCCTGCAGAACCTGGTCTACTTCTTCGCGATGATCAAGCTCGGGGTGACCATGACCTGGGCGATCACGATCGGCCTCAACACCGACATGGGTGTGGCCTGGCACCGCTTCCTGGCGTTCCCCAACATCTGGTTCAAGCGCGAGGCGGACGGCGATGTGGCGCTGGGTGCGCTGCA
>NZ_JBFACE010000049.1:0-18099 GCF_040640655.1 Streptomyces sp. NPDC021749
CAGTTGCACTCGCGTCACGTACGAAGGTCTACCGGACCAGACCGCGCCACGAAGGCACATCACGCAGATTGATCACGACTCGATACGGGCCCTAGCAACCGCTAGGAATCACCAGCAAGGAACCACTAGGAACCACTAGCGACCACTAACAACCACCTGCTGTAAAAGCCTCATCACCCTCCGGAACAAATCACGCTCCGTAATCGTTGCCGGAAAAGAAGGAGGCACACACGGCCCAGAAGCACAGGCAAAGGAGCCCACAACCAAGGAATCCACGACACAGGGCACACAAGACAGGAGCCCCCGACGCAGCCGCCCACGACACAGTGCCCTCAGTGCAGGCGCACAGGAGTGCCCACAGTGCAGGCGCACAGACCGCAGCGGCGCACGGCACAGAAGCGCCCGGCCCAGGAGTGCGCGGCCCAGGAGTGCGCGGCCCCAGAGGTACACAAGCCCCAAAAAGAAGCAGCAGCAGCCCAGCCGCCCCAGCCCCCTCAGACCGACCTCAGCCCCCGCCCCTCCAGCCCTACCGTCCGCCCGCCCTACCGCTTCTCCAGCCCTACCATCCGCCAGCCCAACCACCCCGCCAGCCCGGCCGACCTCAAACAGACAGCCCCCGCACCACCAGGTCCAGCAGCGCACATACGAACAGTGCGATGCCGATGAAGCCGTTGACCTGGAAGAAGGCGCGGTTGAGGCGGGTGAGGTCGTGCGGCCGGACGATGGTGTGCTCGTAGAGGAAGGCCGCTGCCACGATCAGCAGGCCGAGCCAGAAGAACGGGCCGGCGCCGGTGGCCAGGGCGTACCAGGCGAAGAGCGCCGTGGTGACGAGGTGGCAGCCGCGGGCGCCCCAGATCGCGGCGGGGATGCCGAAGCGGGCCGGGACCGAGCGGACGCCGATCTCGCGGTCGGTGTCGACGTCCTGGCAGGCGTAGATCAGGTCGAAGCCGCCGATCCAGATGCCGACCGCGAGGCCGAGGATAACGGCGTCCCAGGACCAGGCGCCGGTGATGGCGATCCAGGCGCCGATCGGGCCCATGGCCTGGGCGAGGCCGAGGATGGCCTGGGGGAAGTTGGTGAAGCGCTTGCCGTACGGGTAGACCACCATCGGCACCACGGCGACCGGGGCGAGGGCCAGGCAGAGGGGGTTGAGCAGGGCCGCCGCGCCGAGGAAGACGGCGAGGGCGATCAGAGCGCCGGTCCAGGCGGACTTCACGGAGACCGCGCCGGTGACGAGTTCGCGGTGGGCGGTGCGGGGGTTACGGGCGTCGATCTCGCGGTCGATGATCCGGTTGGCGGCCATCGCGAAGGTGCGCAGGCCGACCATGCAGATGGTGACGAGGAGCAGCAGGAGCCAGTCGATGCGCTTGTCGCGCTGGTACATCGCGGTCAGGGAGGCGATGTAGGCGAAGGGGAGCGCGAAGACCGAGTGCTCGATCATGACGAGGCGCAGGAAGGCCTTGGTGCGCCCGGGCTGTGGGAGGGCGGCGGAGGCGCTGGTCATCAGAGGCCGTACTCCTTCCAGCGGCGGTCGACGAGGGCCGCCGTGCGGGGGTCGGACTCGACCATGTCGGGCCAGCCGCCGTCGCGGGTGTAGCCCTCCTCGGGCCACTTCTTCGTCGCGTCGATGCCTGCCTTGCCGCCCCAGAACTGCTGGTAGGAGGCGTGGTCGAGGTGGTCGACGGGGCCTTCGACGACGGTCAGGTCGCGGGCGTAGTCGGTGTTGCCGAGGGCGCGCCAGGAGACCTCGTGGAGGTTGTGGACGTCGCAGTCGGCGTCGACGACGACGATGAGTTTGGTGAGGGACATCATGTGCGCGCCCCAGATGGCGTGCATCACCTTTTGTGCGTGTTTGGGGTACTTCTTGTCGATCGAGACGATCGCGCAGTTGTGGAAGCCGCCGGACTCGGGGAGGTGGTAGTCCACGATGTCCGGGACGATGATCTTGAGGAGGGGCAGGAAGAAGCGTTCCGTCGCCCGGCCGAGGGGGCCGTCCTCGGTCGGCGGGCGGCCGACGACGATGGACTGGAGCAGCGGGCGCTTGCGCATCGTCACGCAGTCGATGGTCAGCGCGGGGAACGGCTCCTGCGGCGTGTAGAAGCCGGTGTGGTCGCCGAAGGGGCCCTCCGGGAGCATCTCGCCGGGCTCCAGCCAGCCCTCGATGACGACCTCGGCGTTGGCCGGGACCTGGAGCGGGACGGTCTTGCAGTCGACCATCTCGATCCGCTTGCCCTGGAGGAAGCCGGCGAAGAGGTATTCGTCGATGTCGCCGGGGAGCGGGGCGGTGGAGGCGTAGGTGACGGCCGGCGGGCAGCCGAAGGCGATGGCGACCGGCAGTCGCTCGCCACGCTTGGCGGCCACCTGGTAGTGGTTGCGGCTGTCCTTGTGGATCTGCCAGTGCATCCCGATGGTGCGCTTGTCGTGGCGCTGGAGGCGGTAGAGGCCGAGGTTGCGGACGCCGGTTTCGGGGTGCTTGGTGTGCGTGAGGCCGAGGTTGAAGAACGAGCCGCCGTCCTTGGGCCAGGTGAAGAGGGCGGGAAGCTTGTCCAGGTCGACGTCGTCGCCGGTGAGCACGACCTCCTGGACGGGGGCGCTCTCGCCCTTGACCTTCTTGGGCGGGACGTGCGTCATGCCGGCGAGCTTGCCGAACGCCTCGCGGACCCCCACGAACCCCTGCGGGAGTTCGGGCTTGAGCAGGCCGCCGATCTTGGCGCTGATGTCCTCGTACGTCTTGAGGCCGAGGGCCTTGAGGAGGCGGCGGTCGGTGCCGTAGACGTTCATGGCGAGGGGCATCGCCGAGCCCTTGACGTTCTCGAAGAGCAGCGCGGGGCCGCCGGCCTTCTGCACCCGGTCCACGATCTCGCCGATTTCGAGATACGGGTCGACCTCGGCCTTGATGCGCTTGAGGTCGCCTTCCCGCTCAAGAGCGCGCAGGAACGAGCGGAGATCGTCGTAAGCCATGCGTTCCAGTATCGGGTACGCACTACCCTGGGCGGGTCACCGGGCCCTGGCGTGGGCCCGCCGCCGTCTGCAGGGGGCTCGTTCCGCAATGCTCAGGTATCTGCCGTTCCTTCTGGTGCTGGCACTGTGGATCTACGCGTTCATCGACTGCCTCAACACCCCTGAGTCGCAGGTGCGCGGGCTGCCGAAGGTGGTCTGGGTGATCGTCATCCTGCTCTTCGGTGAGGTGCTGATCGGTCCGATCGCGTGGCTGGTGGCGGGCAAGCACCGGCACGTGGTGGCGGGCGGGGGCGGCAGTACGCCTTCGGAGTGGCACCGCAGCCACAGCACGGCGAAGTGGGTGGCGCCGGACGACAATCCGGAGTTCCTGCGTTCTCTCAAGGAGGAGAACAAGAAGGACGAGTCACTGCTGAAGGACTGGGAGGCGGACCTGCGGCGTCGTGAGGAGGAGTTGCGGCGGAAGAGCGGTGAGGCGTCGGAGGGCGGCAACGGCTCCAGCGAGGACACTCCGCCGTCGGCCAAGGACTGACCGTCCGCCGGGCCGGGAGGCCGGCCCCGCTCGCGGCGCGGCCGTTCGGTGGCGCGTCAATTCGGTGGCACGTCAATTCGGTGGCCCGGCCTGATCGTCGTCGGCCAGGATGGCCGCTCATGAGCACCGTCCCGCACGACACCGAGCACCTCGGCACCGTCCCCGTCAGCGCTGAGCACGGCAGCACCGCCCCCATCGGCGCTGAGCACGGCAGCACCGCCCCCGTCAGCCCCGAGCCCCTCCGCCGTATCCGGGCCCGTTACACCGAACGGACCGTCACGGTCTATCAGGCGTACGCACCGGAGCTGGGCGTTCCGGCGGCGCGGGACGGTCGGTTCCCGGTGGCGTGGAAGCGGGAGCGGATGACGTGGATCAAGCCGTCGTTCCTGTGGATGATGTACCGCTGCGGCTGGGCGTCCAAGGCCGGGCAGGAGACGGTGCTGGCGGTCGAGATCGACCGGGCGGGCTTCGACTGGGCGTTGCGGCAGGCCTGTCTGTCGCATTACGACGCCGATGAGCACGGGGACCGGGATGCGTGGCGGCGGCAGTTGAGGGAGTCGCCGGCGCGGGTGCAGTGGGATCCGGAGCGGGATCTGTGGTTGCGGGCGCTGCCGTACCGTTCGTTGCAGCTGGGGTTGGCCGGGGAGGCGTCGCGGCGGTACGCGGACGAGTGGACGGTGGGGATCACGGACGTGACCGGGCTGGCGCGTGAGGTGCGGGCGCGGGTGGCGGCGGGGGACGTGGCGGGGGCGGCCGGGCTGCTGCCCGAGGAGCGTCCGTACCCTGCACCCGAGGGAACTCCGGGGCTCGGCCGCGTGTCCTGACGCGGCCCGGTAAACGCGTAATTCCGGCCACCGCGCGGTCCGTGGGGGACTGCTTCGTGTGGCGTACGAGACGTAGCTCGGTTTGGCCAACTCACGGCATTTCATGGCCAATTGATGCTCTGTTCAGATGCCTCCCCCTGCCCGGGAAACTCCCCCGCCGCCACAGTCATGTCGGCCCACTGAGGGCTCACGCGACTCAGGGAGAGTGGCACATATGCCCGACATGACCCGACGCAGACTCCTCGGCTCCGCGGCCGGCGCGGTCGGTGGCGCCGCCGCGCTGACTCTGTTGCCGCCCAGCGTTCAAAAGGCCGTCGCCGCCGGACCGGCACGTCACGGTTCGCTGCACGACGTCGAGCACGTCGTCATGCTCATGCAGGAAAATCGGTCCTTCGACCACTACTTCGGCACGCTGCGCGGCGTCCGCGGTTTCGCCGACCCGGACGCGCTGACGCTCCCGGACGGCCGTGACGTCTTCCACCAGCCGGACGCGGAGAACCCGGACGGCTATCTGCTGCCGTTCCGGCTCAACACCCACACGTCCAGCGCCCAGGCCATTCCCTCCACGAGTCATGCCTGGTCGGTGCAGCACGAGGCGTGGAACGGCGGCAAGATGGACCGCTGGCTGCCGGCGCACCGGAAGGCGGACGGGGTCAACGGTCCGTATGTGATGGGCTATCACACGCGGGAGGACATCCCGTTCCAGTTCGCGCTGGCCGAGGCGTTCACGCTGTGCGACAACTACTTCTGCTCGGTCTTCGGGCCGACCTGGCCGAACCGGCTGTACTGGATGACCGGCACCCTGGACCCGGGCGGCACGCGGGGCGGGCCGGTGCTGAACAACACCGCGCCGAAGCCGTACCGCTGGACGACGTACGCGGAGCGGCTGGAGGCGGCGGGGATCAGCTGGAAGGTGTACCAGGAGGAGGACGACTACGGCTGCAACCTGCTGGAGCAGTTCCAGACGTTCCGGGACTCCCAGCCGGGTGATCCGCTCTACGAGCGGGGGGTGCGGCCTCAGCCGGCGGGCACGTTCGAGGACGACGCCCGCAATGACCGGCTGCCGGCGGTGTCGTGGCTGATCCCGACGAGTCACCAGTCGGAGCACCCGGACTATCTGCCGGCGGCGGGCGCGGATTACGTGGCGCAGAAGCTGGAGGCGATCGCGTCGAATCCGCGGGTGTGGGCGAAGACGGTCTTCATCCTCAACTACGACGAGAACGACGGGCTCTTCGACCATGTGCCGCCGCCGGTGCCGCCGCCGGGGACGAAGGACGAGTTCGTCCGGGGGCTGCCGATCGGCGGTGGGTTCCGGGTGCCGTGTCTGATCATGTCGCCGTGGACGGTGGGCGGCTGGGCGGCCGGTGATCCGTTCGACCACACGTCGGTGCTGCAGTTCCTGGAGCGGTGGACGGGTGTGGAGGAGCCGAACATCAGTGACTGGCGGCGGGCGGCGTTCGGCGATCTGACGTCGGCGTTCGGTTTCCGGCATGCGGCCCGCCGGCCGCCGCGGCTGCCGGACGACACCGCGGAGCAGCTGGCGGAGGCGCAGTGGGAGGTGGCGCATCTGCCGAAGCCGACGCTGCCGGGGGCGGGGCAGGTGCCGCCGCGGCAGGAGCGGGGGCGGCGCAGGCGGCGGTGAGGGCACGGCTCACGGCGCGCACGGGCCGGGCCGAGGGGCCGTAGGAACGACGCCGGGCCGCTTCCCGCACGGGAAGGACGAACGGTGCCGTACGGGTTCGCCCGGGGGCTTTCCGTACGGCACCGCGTGGTGGTCCGGGTGGTTCAGACGCCGGCGTAGGAGTGCAGGCCGGTGACGAAGATGTTCACGCCGTAGTAGTTGAAGAGGTAGCAGGCGAAGGCGATCAGGCCGAGCCAGGCGGCCTTGCGGCCCTTCCAGCCGGCGGTGGCGCGGGCGTGCAGGTAGCCGGCGTAGGCGACCCAGGTGATGAAGGACCAGACCTCCTTGGGGTCCCAGCCCCAGTAGCGGCCCCAGGCGGCCTCGGCCCAGATGGCGCCCGCGATGATGGTGAACGTCCACAGGGGGAAGACGGTGGCGTTGACGCGGTAGGCGAACTTGTCCAGGGAGGCGGCGGAGGGCAACCGCTCCAGGACGGAGGCGGCGAAGGCGCCGGGCTGCTTGCCGGCGGGGTCGGCGAGCTTGGCCTCGTAGCGGTCGCGGAAGAGGAAGAGCAGGGTGGCGACGGCGCCGAGGTAGAGGACGGCGCCGGAGAGGATCGCGCAGCTGACGTGGATCCACAGCCAGTAGGAGTGCAGCGCGGGGACGAGCTGGTCGCTGGCGGTGTAGAGCACGGAGACGGCGAGGCCGAGGTCGAGCAGGACGGTGGTGACCAGGGGCAGGCCGATCCACCGGACGTCCTTCTTGAGGACGAGCAGCAGCAGGTAGATGCCGGTGGCGACGGCGGCGAAGGTGGTGGAGAACTCGTACATGTTGCCCCAGGGGGCACGCTGTACGGACAGGGCGCGGGTGACGACGCCGCCGACGTGGAGCGCCCAGGCGAGGACGGTCAGCGAGATGGCGATGCGTCCGTAGAGGTCGCCCTTCTCGGTGCCGCCGTGGGCGCCGGGGCCGTCGGGGACGTCGCGGCTGCCGGTCGCCGACTTGGTGACGACCTTGGGCCGTTCCAGTACGGCGGTGCCGCCGCCCTGGCGCTCGGCGGTGACGGGGGCGGCCGCCGGGGTGGTGGTCGAGGTGAGGGCGGCGGCGGTGCGGCCGACCTTGCTGCGGCTGCCGAACACCCACTCGGCCATGTGCGCGACGAAGGCGAGGGTGTAGATCGCCATGGCCGAATAGACCAGGACATTGCTGTTGTGCGCCAGTGTCTCGTTGGCTGCGGCGGCGAGGTTCACGCGCGCGCTCCTTCGGAGGGGTCAGCAGGACCGTCAGAGTCGGTGGGCTCCGCGGGGTCTTTCGAGGGGGTGGCGGGGGCGGTCCCGGAGTCCGGGTCGGGGTCCGGGGTGGGGTCCGGTTCCGGGTCGGCGTCCGGGCCGGGGTGCGGGGCGAGCGGGGCGTCGGGCTCCAGTGCCGCGGCGAGGTCGCCGAGTTCCTCGGGGAGGCGGGCGGACTCGCTGCGGCCGAGTCCGGCCATCTCGACGACGGTGACGCCGTTCTCCCCGGTGCGTTCGGCGCGGACCCAGACGCGGCGCCGCTGGATGAAGAGGGAGCCGGCCAGGCCGAGCAGGGCGGCGACCGCGCCGGTGAGGGCGAGGCCGTTGCCGGGCTGGTGGCTGATCTTGAAGCTGGCCCAGGTCTTGACGCCGTTGAAGGTGATGCTGCCGTCGCCGCCCGGCAGCTTCATGGTCTCGCCGGGCTTCATCATCTGGGCGACCGCGCGGCCCTTGACCTGGTACTGCTTCAGGTTCTTCTTGTCGAGCTGGTAGACGTTCTGCGGCAGCCCGGAGGCGACGCCCAGGTCGCCGTGGTAGGCGGTGAGCACCAGCCGCGGGTTGTCGAGCGCGGGGAACGTGGAGAACATCGAGCCGGAGCCCTTGCCGCCGAAGGTGGGGACGAAGAAGCCCTGGAAGCCGAGCTGGTTGGGCTTGTCGTCCTTGGTGCGGGCGCCGGGGACCTTGACGACTCCGGTGGAGGTGAAGTTCTTCGGGTCCTGGGGGAGGAAGGGGACGGCGCCGTTGTAGACGGTCTTGCCGCGGCCGTCCTTGACGGTGACGTCGGGCGAGTAGCCGTGGGAGAGCAGGTAGACCTTGTCGCCGGCGATGTCGAGGGGGGTGTTCACCTCGATGGTGGTCTTGTGTTCCTGGCCGTCGGCTCCGGAGAAGTACCGGATGTGGGCGCGGAAGACCCGCGGGGTGCCCTTCTGCGGCCCGGAGCGTTCGTAGGTCGCGTCGAACTTGTCGAGGGTGAAGCCGAACGGCTCCATGGTGTCGGTGTCGAAGAAGGCGCCGGACTTGAAGTCGTCGTACTGGGTGAGGCTGTTGGCAAAGCCGTCGCCCTCGGTGATCAGCTTGCCGCCTTCGGACTTCCACAGGCTGCCGACGGCGAACGCGACGAGCATCACGATCAGCGCGACGTGGAAGACGAGGTTGCCGACCTCGCGCAGATAGCCCTTCTCGGCGGCGACCGCGGTGCCGGCGCGGTGGGCGCGGAACCGGCGCTTCTTCAGCATCCGCTCGGCGGCGGCGAGCACGTCGTCGGGGGCGGCGTCGGTGTGCCAGGTGGTGTAGGCGGGCAGCCGGGTCAGGCGGCGGGGGGCGGCCGGCGGGCGGCCGCGGAGCTGGCCGACGAACTGCCAGCTGCGCGGGACGATGCAGCCGATCAGGGAGATGAACAGCAGCAGGTAGATGGCGGAGAACCACACCGAGCTGTAGACGTGGAACATCCCCAGCGTGTCGTAGACGTCGCCGAGGGCGGGGTGGTCGGCCTTGAACTGGTCGACCTTGACGGGGTCGATGCTGGTCTGCGGGATCAGCGAGCCGGGGATGGCGCCGATCGACAGCAGGAAGAGCAGCAGCAGCGCGACCCGCATGGAGGTCAGCTGCCGCCAGAACCAGCGCGCCCAGCCGACCGGGCCGAGCGAGGGCACGGTGACGTCTTCCCGGGGCGCGGTGGAGAGCTGGGAGCCGGCCGCGCCGAGGTCGCTGCCCGCTTCGTCGGCGCCGGGGGTGCCGGAGTCGCGGGGGGTGTCGGTCTTGGTGGACATCGATCAGATCCCAACGGTGGAGCTTTGTGCCCAGCTCTGGAGCTCGGACATCAGGCTGTCCCAGATGCCGGTGACGAGGAGGACGCCGAGGGCGACCATCATGCCGCCGCCGATCCGCATCACCCACTGGTAGTGCCGCTTGACCCAGCCGAAGGCGCCGAGGACGCGGCGGAAGGCGAGGGCGACGGCGATGAACGGTACGCCGAGGCCGAAGCAGTAGGCGACGGTGAGGAGGGCGCCGCGGCCGGCGCTGGCGTCGTAGAAGGAGAGGGTCTGGACGGCGGCGAAGGTGGGGCCGAGGCAGGGGGTCCAGCCGACGCCGAAGAGGACGCCGAGCACCGGCGCGCCGGCCAGGCCCATGGCGGGCTTCTTGTGGAAGCGGAATTCGCGCTGCCCGAAGCGTTGCAGGACGCCGGCGAAGGCCAGTCCGAAGAGGATCAGCAGGGCGCCGAGGACGCGGGAGATGACGTCCTTGTAGGCGAGCAGGGTCTTGCCGAAGAAGCCGAAGAGGGCGCCGCCGGAGACGAAGACGGCGGTGAAGCCGAGGATGAAGAGGCCGGCTCCGGCGAGCATCCGGCCGCGGCGGGCCTCGCCGAGGTCGGTGCCGGTGACGCCGGTCACGTACGACATGTAGCCGGGGACCAGCGGCAGGACGCAGGGGGAGAAGAAGGAGACGAGGCCGGCGAGGAGTGCGATGGGGACGGCGGCGAAGAGGGTGCCGGAGGAGACGGTGGGGTCGGCGACGACGGCGAGCTGGGTGAGTTCCATCTCTGACTGGATCACTTCTCGGCGATCAGCGGCTTGACCATGCTGCGCAGTTCGTCCTCGGTGAGCGGCCCGATCGAGCGGGCGGCGATCTTGCCGTGCCGGTCGATGGCGATCGTCGAGGGGATGGACTGCGGGTTGAGGCTGCCCTTGGGGAAGCGCAGCATCAGCCGGCCGGTGGGGTCGAACAGGCTCGGGTAGGGCACCTTGTGCTCTTCCTCGAAGCTGGTGGCCTGGGACTTCTCGGAGTCGCGGGTGTTGATCCCGATGAACTGGACGCCCTTGTCCTTGGTCTCCTTGGCGACCTTGGCGAAGTTCGGCGCCTCGGCGATGCAGGGGCCGCACCACGATCCCCAGACGTTGAGGATGACGACCTTGCCCTTGTAGTCGGCGACGTCGAGCTGCTTGCCGGTGGTGGTCTCGCCGGACAGGTCGGGGGCGGGCTGCCGGTCGGCCTTCTTGACGGTGTCGACGCCGTCCTTGCCCTGGACGAAGCGGGTCTGGGCCGAGCCTCCGGAGGCGCCGTCTCCGCAGGCGCTCAGCGACAGCGAAGCGGCCGCGGCCCCTGCGGCGAGCAGGATGATCCGGCGGCGGCGCGTGCGGCGGCGTGGGGCGTCAGCACTCATGTGAAAAGTTTCGCATGGGCCATTTGCGGATCTTCCGCGCCCCCCTCGTCGCGTGCTGACGGGATCAGGTGGCCGAGAGGTACTCCTTCCAGCCCTCGGAGGGCCGCCTGCCGACCGGGACCTGCTGGAGTCTGTACAGCACCTCCGGGTCCTGGGCGTCGAGCCAGTCGGTGAGCTGCCGGAACGACACCAGGTGGACATCGCGGTTCTGCTCGTTGGCGATGTGTTTGAGGGCGTCCTCGACAGCGTCCATGTAGATGCCGCCGTTCCACTCCTCGAAGTGGTTGCCGATGAAGAGGGGGGCGCGGTTGGTCTCGTAGGCGCGGCGGAATCCGGAGATGTAGGCGTCGGCGGCCTGCTGCCGCCAGCCGGGGTAGTTGGCCGAGGGGGCTCTGGTGGAGTTCCTGGACTGGTTGGCGAGGATGTTGTAGTCCATCGAGAGCACCTCGAAAGAGTGCCCGGGGAACGGAATCTGCTGGAGCGGGAAGTCCCAGAGGCCGAATTTCTTCTTCGGCCACATCTGGACGCCGCCGGGGGCGCTGGCGTCATAGCGCCAGCCGAGTTTCCGGGCGGCGGGCAGCAGATTTCTCTGGCCGAGCAGGCATGGCGTACGGCCACCGATCAATTCCTGTCGGTAATCGAACGGGAGGGGGTCGACGTCGGCGAAGCCGGTGTTGGTCCGCCATGTGGTGACGAAGTCCATCGCCTGTTCGATCTCGGAATACCACTGGCGGGGGGACCAGTGTTTGACCGAGGTCGGGGCGTCGCCGCAGAAGTGGCCGTTGAAATGGGTGCCGACCTCGTGGCCGTCCAGCCAGGCCTGGCGCACGTACTTCAGCGTGTCCTTGATGTGGTCGTCGTCGAGGTAGCCGATGGCGGAGGCGCCGCGCGGGTTGTTGGGCGGCTCGTAGAGGTCCTTCTGGGATTCCGGCAGGAGGTAGAGGCCGGAGAGGAAGAAGGTCATGGCCGCGCCGTGGTCCTTGGCGAGCTGGAGAAAGCGGGGGAAGAGGCCGTTGCCGACCTCTCCCGCGCCGTCCCAGGAGAAGACCACGAACTGCGGCGGGGTCTGTCCGGGCTCCATCCGTTCGGGTGCTTTCGGCTGGTGCGGCTGCGCGCCGTAATTCGCCGTCGAGCCGTCTCCGATGAGCTTGGGGCGGGCCTGGGCGGAGCTCTTCACCTTCTGTTTGCCGGCGCTCGCCTGCGGGCCGGGGGTGGAGCAGCCGGCGACGCCCAGCGCCGCGGCTGCCCCAACTCCCAGGCCCAGCAGGTTTCGCCGACTGATCGCGCGCATACCCTCGTCCCCATCCGTGCTCGCCGAACTCAATATCCATATAAACGGACAATCGAGGCGAGGGCATGTTGAGCATCGGGGGCCCGAGTTGATCGCCCGGGCATTTCATGGTGCGCGCTTGTGACGCTCCGCCACCTGATGCAGTGTCAGGCCCCGTAGGCCTTGCTCTTCCCCTTCGCCGGTTTGGCGCCGGCCAGAAGGTGGGAGGGAACCAGGTCGCGCGCCGGTTCGCTGTACCCCACCGAAATGATCTTGTCGCCCTGGAACGTGAACGACGTCAGCGAGGCCAGCGTGCACTGCCGCTTCCGCGGGTCGTGCCACAGCCGCCGCCGCTCCGCGAAGCTCCGGACGATCCAGATCGGCAGCTGGTGGCTGACCGCCACCGCCTCGTGACCGCGGGCCGCGTCCCGCGCCGCGCCGAGCGCCGCCATCATCCGTACGACCTGTTCGAGGTACGGCTCGCCCCACGACGGCCGGAACGGGTTCGTCAGGTACTTCCAGTTGCCGGGCTTCTTGAGCGCCCCGTCGCCGACCCCGAAGGTCTTGCCCTCGAAGACGTTGGCCGCCTCGATCAGCCGCTCGTCGGTGGCCAGGTCGAGACCGTGCGCCGCGGCGATCGGCGTCGCGGTCTCCTGGGCACGTTCCAGCGGGGA
The DNA here is from genome assembly GCF_040640655.1 of Streptomyces sp. NPDC021749. Taxonomy (NCBI): domain Bacteria; kingdom Bacillati; phylum Actinomycetota; class Actinomycetes; order Kitasatosporales; family Streptomycetaceae; genus Streptomyces; species Streptomyces sp. NPDC021749. Next base: position 12,329 of record NZ_JBFACE010000049.1, read on the forward strand.
GGCGACGACATGGGTGACGTCCCGGCCGGCGAGGTGCTCGGCGACCCGGTCGGCCATCTTCCGCCCCAGTTCGGAGAGGTGGTAACCGGGCCGGCGCCCGTACAGCACGCCCTCCGGGTTGTGCACCTCGCCGTGCCGCATGAGATGGACGACGGTGATGTCGTCACCGTTGTTGCCGGCGGAGACCTCGTTGCTGCTCTGGTTCATTTCCCCCTCATTCCGTCGCTTCGGCGGCGGCCCGGGCGGCGGCCGGCAGGGCGGCCGCGATCCGCTCGACGGCCGCGGTGTCGTGTGCGGTCGAGACGAACCACGACTCGAACGCGGACGGCGGGAGGTAGACGCCCTGGGACAGCATCGAGTGGAAGAACGCGGTGAAGCGGAAGGACTCCTGCGTCTTCGCCTCGTCGTAGTTGGTGACGTCCCGCTCGGTGAAGAAGACGGAGAACATGTTCCCCGCCACCTGGAGACGGTGCGCCACACCCTCCTTGGCCAGCGCGCCGCCGACCAGCGAGCGCACCTCGGCGGAGACCGCGTCGACCTTCTCGTACGCGGCGTCGTCCAGCAGCCGCAGCTGCGCGACACCGGCCGCGGTGGCGATCGGGTTCCCGGACAGGGTGCCCGCCTGGTAGACCGGGCCGGCCGGGGCGAGGTGGGCCATGACGTCCGCGCGGCCGCCGAACGCGGCGGCCGGGAAGCCGCCGCCCATGACCTTGCCGAAGGTCATCAGATCCGGACGAACCCCGTCAATCCCGTACCAACCGGCCTTGCTGACGCGGAAGCCGGTCATCACCTCGTCGGAGATGTACAGCGCACCGTTGGCCGAGCACAGGTCCGCAAGGCCCTGGTTGAAGCCCGGCAGCGGCGGCACCACGCCCATGTTGCCGGGCGACGCCTCGGTGATCACACAGGCGATCTCGCCCGGGTGCGCGGCGAACGCGGCCCGCACCGCCTCCAGGTCGTTGTAGGGCAGCACGATCGTGTCGCCGGCCTGGGCACCGGTCACGCCCGGCGTGTCGGGCAGTCCGAAGGTCGCCACGCCCGAGCCGGCCGCGGCCAGCAGCGCGTCCACGTGCCCGTGGTAGCAGCCGGCGAACTTGACCACCTTGGGGCGGCCGGTGAACCCGCGCGCCAGACGGATCGCCGACATCGTCGCCTCGGTACCGGACGACACCAGGCGCACCTGCTCGACCGGCTCGATCCGGGCCACGATCTCCTCGGCCAGCTCGACCTCGCCCGCGCCGGGCGTACCGAAGGACGTACCGGCGGCGACCGCCTCCTGGACCGCCGCGATCACCTCGGGGTGCGAGTGCCCGAGGATCATCGGCCCCCATGAGCAGACGAGGTCGACGTACTCACGGCCGTCGGCGTCGGTGAGGTACGGACCGGTACCGGACACCATGAACCGGGGCGTACCGCCGACTGCGCGGAACGCCCGCACCGGTGAATTGACGCCGCCGGGCGTCACCACGGACGCACGCTCGAACAGCGACTGCGAAACAGGGGCTTCATACGGAAAAGACACTGTGATCCTGACCTGCATAAACGGGGAGGGCGGCGGCTCACGGGCACGGCCCCGGCTGACAACGGCACGGGAATCCCCGCTTGGACCACCTAAGGCGCCGCGCGGTTCCCGCTCGATCCTTTTTTGATTCCTCTCGCTTTCGACCGGGCGTCAGCCCCCGCTTGTCTGCGAAACTGGGGCGACGGACGAGTGAGTCACGCAAGCAATGGTCTCAGAGGCGCACGGGGGCGTGCGGCCGGGCGTTTCGCGCGCCGGTGACGGGGGAGGTCTCTGAGACGATGATCGGGTTGCGCGGCTGGGGCTGCGAGTGGTCGGGTGGAGATATGCATCGCGGTGGCGAACTGGGCGAAGGAACCGATGACCGGGGTTCCGGGCGCGCCCAGCGCGGCCGTCACCGGCGCGAGACCGAAGGCATCAAGGGTGGGGACATCAGGGGCGGCCGCATGGGGGTGACCTACAAATACTTCGGCGCGCCCAACGGCGCGACGGCGGCCCGGGTCCCGATCTCCATGCGCCCTGAGGAACTCGGCGGTGACGAGCTCGGCATGGGCGGAATGTTCACCAAGATCAAGCCGGAGACCATGGCCGCCATGGTCCTCACCGGCATAGAGGGCATACCCCTCCATAAGGTTCCGCCGCTCGAACTCGTCGTTCTCCACCCCGACTACGCCGTCGTCAAGCTGCCCATGACCGTGGTCGACCCGCTGCGCGGCATCGGCGAGGAATCGGTCGGCGCGGCCGCGTTCATCTGGTCCACGGTCCCCGATCGCGGCGGCCCCCGCGACGCCTTCGCCGTCTACCAGCTCCTCCACGAGTGGCAGGACTTCAGCCACCGCCTCCATGAGGCGGGCCACCAGGCTTATTGCTTGGTGTGGCCGTAACGGTTCGGCGGAGTCGGAGCCAGAGTGGGAGTGGGCTCGGGGCTTGGCGGGGTCGGGGCCTGGCGGGCTGGGGGCCTGGCGGGCTCGGGTTCGGGCTGGGGCGGCCGAGGGCTGGGCAGCGGGGCTCACTTCCGTGGGGCGGTGGCTTCGCTACGTAGGGCGGGGCGGGGCCTCTCGGCGAGGGGCCTCATCGTGTAGGACGGGGCCGGGCCTCCCGGCGAGGGGCCTCACCGCGTAGGACGGGGCCTCCGATCGGGGGTGGTTGGTTCTCCGATCGGGGTGGTTGGTTCTCCGATCGGGGTGGCTTCACCAGGTGGGGCGGGCCGATACCCCGCCGTCCACCACGAGGTCCTGTCCGGTGATCCACGACGCCATCGGTGAGGCGAGGAACACACAGGCGTCGCCCACGTCCTCCGGCCGCCCCAACCGCCCGGTGGGCGCCGCCGCGTGCCAGCGCCGCACCCCGTCGGGCCAGTCCTCGGCCAGCCCGGGGCGGTCGATCAGGCCCGGCGAGACGCTGTTGACGCGGATGCCGTACCGGCCGTACTCCAGCGCGGCGGCGCGCGCGTGCATCACCACTGCCGCCTTGGACGCGCAGTAGTGGGCATGCTGCGGAGCCGGACGGTCCGCCTCGATCGACGCGATATGCGTCACCGACCCGCCGCCACCTTCGCGCATCACGGCCGCCGCGGCCTGGGTGCAGGCGAACACCGAGTGCACGTTGAGGTCCGCCACCGCCCGCCAGTCGGCGAGCGACATCCCCGCCAGGTCCTGCGTCGGCTGCACCCCGGCGTTGTTCACCAGCGCGGTCAGCCGCCCGCGCCAGCCGGCCGCCTCGCCCACCAGCCGGTGGCAGTCCTCCTCGACGGCCAGATCGGCCGCCAGCGCCAGCGCGGTCCCGCCGCCCGCCTCGATCCGTCCCACCAGCGCCCGCGCCGCCTCGGCTCCCGACCGGTAATGCACCACCACCGCCGCCCCGGCCTCCGCGAACCGCACCGCGATGCCCTGCCCGACCCCACCCGCGGCCCCGGTCACGAGCACCACTTGCCCGGAGAGATCGGGGAGGTGGGGATGGGAGCGCTGGAGATCTTGCGGGTGTGGGGGGTGGGGGCCTTGGGAGTGGCGGGAGTGATGGGGGCTGGAGGGGGTACCTCGCTGACCGACTGCCATGCCCAGTTCCTGTGTTCCCTCATCGGCCGGGCCGGCTCGGCCGTCACGGCCGTCCGCGCTGCCCGCGGTGTTCGAGCCGTTCGAGCCGTTCCAGCTGTCCGCGCCGGTCGAGCCGGTCGAGCCGGTCGAGCCAGCTTGGCTGGTCTGGCCGGCTTGGCTGGTCTGGCCAGCCTGGCGGGGCTGGCTGGTCCGGCTGGTCCGGCTGGTCCAGCTGGTCCGGCTGGTGTGATCGGCGTGGTCGGCATGGCCGGATCCGCCCGGTGGTGCCTCCTGCCCGGGACTAGCCACTGCTCCACCGCCGTTCAGGCCTAGAGGGGTTCGCCCCCCTGTCATGGCCGGCTCAGCGCGGCGATCCTCGCTGCCTCCCGGGGAAACCGCGCGGCCAGTTCGGCGGCGTCCCCATGTTCGTAGTCCTCGAAGGTGAAACCCGGCGCCATCGTGCAGCCGAACAGTGTCCAGGAGCCACCCTCGGCGACCTCGGCGGCCATCCACGTACCGGCCGGCACGGTGAACTGGACGTGCTGCCCACCCAGGACGTCCGGCCCGAGGACGACCGTACGGGCCGCGCCCCCATCCAAGGTGCTCGCCTCGGAACCCTCGTAACCCTCGGCTCCCTGGGGTCGCCCGTCTTCTTCAGGTCCTTCGGTCAGCAGGAACAGGGTGAGCGGATCGCCTTGATAGAAGTGCCAGATCTCGTCGGTCGGCAGCCGGTGCAGGGCGGAGTAGTCGCCGGGCTCTGCGGTCAGCAGCATCACGATCGCCGTACCCTCAGGCCGCCCGTCGGGGCGGGGCGGACCCGCCCACGTACGCCGGAACCGTCCGCCCTCACGCGGCAGCGGCACCAGGCCGTAGAAATCGACCAGCGCCTCGGGGAGCGGGTCGCGGGACGTGCGGTGCTCGGCCATCTGCGGCGTGCCCTTTCCCACCAGCCAGCAGCAATACGGGGGTTGGTCCACCCTAGGCGCGTACGCCGCCGGACACGGGCACAATCGGGCCATGTCCGATACGCCTCCGTCGGCCGACGCATCGTCCGCCCCTCCCGCCGACGCCCCGTACGCGCCTCTCGCCGACGGCCCGTACGCGCCTCCGGTCGATGCCTCGTACGCACCTCCGGCCGACGCCCCGTCAGCCGTCTGGGAGACCGTCGACCATCTGGTGCGCTGGCTCGACGGTGAGAGCGCGCTGCCGCCTGAGCAGGAGCGGCTGCTGCGCATCCTGAAGCTCTCCGAGGAGGCGGGCGAGGTCGCACAGGCGGTGATCGGCGCCACCGGCCAGAACCCGCGCAAGGGGCACAGCCACACCTGGGACGACGTGCACAGCGAGCTGTGCGATGTGATCCTCACGGCGATGGTGGCGCTCCGCACGCTGACCCCGGAGGCGCGGCAGGTCTTCGAACGGCATCTGGCCCGTGTGGCCGGACGGGTGCCGCGATCGCGGTCCGGGGACTGAGCAACCACCCTCCCCCGCCCAACGACCGCCCGCCCAACGACTACCGGCCCGACAACCAACCGCCTTATGGCTGCTCGGCCGTGAGGTAGCGCTGGATAGTGGGCGCCAGCCAGGCGATGAGCTCGTCATGGCTGAGGTCGACGGCCGGCGGAAGGTGCAGGACGTAACGGCACAGCGCCGCCCACCGGCTCGCCGGCCACCGCGCCCCCGACCTCCGCCTGGCCGGCGGCGGCCGACTCTACGAGCTCCTGCGGCAAGGGAAGTTCGTCCTCGTCACCCCGACCGACGAGCCCACAGGCCTCCGCCCGGACGACGACCGCGTCATCCCGGCCACCTGGGACAGCGGCCGCCGTACTGCCCTGCTGATACGCCCCGACGGCTATATCGCCTGGGCCACCGACTCCACGGCACCCGCCGAGCGTGCCGCAGCACTGCGCAGCGCACTCATACGCTGGACCGGCGCCGCACCGGCGGACGACTGAGCGGGGGCGGACGACTTCGCGGGGGCGAACCGCTGAGCAGGGGCGGACGACTCCTCGCGGGCAAACGGCTGTACGTGGGGCGGACGGCTCCCCGGGAGCGACGGTTCTGCGAGGGCCGCCGGCTTCGCAGAATGCGGGCCCTGCCGGGGGCCAACTTCGCGGGGTGCCGGCCCTGCCAGGGTGCCGACTTCGTTGGTGGCGCCCGCCCCGCCGGGTGCGCCGGCTCCGCCGAGGGGCCAGCTGCGCCCGGGGGTGGCAGATCCGCCG
>NZ_JBFACE010000049.1:18197-52290 GCF_040640655.1 Streptomyces sp. NPDC021749
CGAGGGGCCAGCTCCGCCCGGGGGTGCCAGCTCCGCCGAGGGGCCAGCTCCGCCCGGGGGTGCCAGCTCCGCCGAGGGGCCAGCTCCGCCCGGGGGTGCCAGCTCCGCCGAGGGGCCAGCTCCGCCCGGGGGGGCCGGCTCCGCCGAGGGGGCCGGCTCCGCCGAGGGTGTCGGATGCCGGAACTCTCCGCGACTCGGCCCGGCGCCAGCGCACCTAGCCCGGCGTCAGTACATGCCGCAGATACGCCCGCGGGTCGTTGAGGTATCGCCGCCAGTGGTCGACGAGACCCAGCTCCGCCCACTCCACCGACCGCATGCCGTGCTCGCCGACCTCCACGATCTCCGCGCCGGGCAGGGCCGTCAGCAGCGGCGAGTGGGTGGCGCACACGACCTGGGCGCCTCTCCGCGCCAAATCGTCCATCAGCCCGACCAGTTCCAGACAGGAGGAGAAGGACAGCGCGGCCTCCGGCTCGTCCATCACGTACAGCCCGCGCTCGGCGAACCGTTCGCGGAAGGTCAACAGGAAGCTCTCGCCGTGGCTCATCTCGTCCGGGGCGCGGGAGAGCCGCCGGGTGCTCCGCTCGCCGTTCAGCGCCTCCAGCGCCGTCTCGGCCCGGAGAAAGAAGCCGCGGCGCCGCGTCCGCGGCCCCCGCACCATCCGCCGCCCCTCCCGCGTCGGATCGAACCGCAGCAGACCACCCAGCAGCGAGGCCTCACGAGAGGAGGCGTATTTGTAGCCCGCCGACCCACCGTACGAATCCAGACCGAAGCCCTCCGCCAGGGCCTCGGCCAGCGTGGACTTCCCCGAACCGTTCTCGCCCACCAGGAAGGTGACGGGCGCGCGGAAGGTCAGCCCTTCCGCGGCCAGTTGCCGGACACAGGGCACCGTCCAGGGCCAGCCGTCCTCGGCCGTCCCCGTCCCCGTCGGAACGTCCACATAAGCCCGTTCAATCAGCATGACCCGAAGCTCTCATGCACCACTGACAGCCGTGGAGGGAGTTGGGGCGCGGTCCCTGGCGCCCCGAGGCCGCGCGCACGCGGGAGGATCGCTTGGGCTGTGAATGAGCAGAACACGGTGGCGCCCGAGGCCGCGCGCACGCGGGAGGTTCCGTACACCGCCCCGGCCGGCCGGGCTTAGGGTCGCCGCATGCTCATCGCGCGTTCCGCCGCCCTGTTCGTCGTTGCTGCGCTGTTCGAGATCGGCGGGGCGTGGCTGGTGTGGCAGGGGATCCGTGAACACCGCGGATGGGCGTGGATCGGGGCCGGGGTGATCGCCCTCGGGGTGTACGGCTTCGTGGCCACGCTCCAGCCCGACGCCCACTTCGGGCGCATCCTCGCCGCGTACGGCGGGGTCTTCGTCGCCGGATCGCTGGCCTGGGGGATGGTGGCCGACGGCTATCGACCCGATCGGTGGGACGTCATCGGCGCGCTGATCTGCCTGGCCGGGATGGCAGTGATCATGTACGCCCCCAGGAGCCACTGACCGTTCCAACGGCCGCTCGCCCGTGCATTCCCTATCTGCCGACTTCCCCGGGCGTCCCCTCCCTCTCACCCGTCGTATCTGGCCGCGGGCCCTGCGGCCGCCGCGCGAGAACCCACTGGGCTCAGCCGGCCGCATCGGCCTCCCGCCGTAGATCCACGAGTCCTCGGTGGACGGTCGTCGGCGGCCGGTCGTCAGTAGCCCGTCCTCGGCCGCCGGTCCACGGTGGCCGGGCCGGGGAGACCGGTCAGGGGAGACCAGTCAGGGGAGGCCGGGCCGGGGAGACCGGGCCGGGGAGACCGGGCCGGGGAGCCGCTGGCGTCGGACTGTTGGAGCGGCGGGCGGTGGGGGCCGTCGAGGCGCGCCAGCCGCTGGACGGGCGGCCATTGAGTAGGCGCTCATCGGGAGTTGAGCTGTAGTTGATCAGGGGCTGCATATGCTGGCCACATCGCGAGCGCGTCCAGGCCGTACAGCGGTCGCACCGACAGCCGCCGAGCCGTCGCCCCCGTCCCCCGTCCCCCGACCTCCGTACCCACCGGCCGCCCGCCCACGGACCGCCGTACCCACCGTCCCCCCGTCCTCCGTACCCACCGCCTGCCGCCCCGTCCCGCCGTCCCGCTAACCCACCACCCGACCACCCCATCACCCGACCGCCCCACCGCCCGCCATACCTCCGTCCCCCGCCCCGTCCCGCCGGCTCCGAGGAGAGCGTCATGACCGCCGATGCCCGTAGTGCCAACGCCCCTAGCGCCAACGCCGATACTTCTCGCGCTCAGGCGCGTACCGCTGTTGTCACCGGAGCGAGCAGCGGTATCGGGGCCGCGACCGCGCGGGCGCTGGCCGCCGCCGGCTACCACGTCGTGCTCACCGCCCGTCGCAAGGACCGCATCGAGGCGCTGGCCGCCGAGTTGCCGAACGCCCAGGCCCATGCGCTGGACGTCACCGACCGGGCCGCCGTCGACGCCTTCGTGGCCTCGCTCGACGCGCTGCCGTCCGTCGACGTCCTGGTCAACAACGCCGGTGGCGCGCTCGGTGCGGAACCGGTGGCCACCGGGGACCCCGCCGACTGGCGCGCGATGTACGAGGTCAATGTGCTCGGCGTGCTCCACATGACCCAGGCGCTGCTGCCGAGGCTCACCGCCTCCGGGGACGGCACCGTCGTCGTGCTGTCCTCCACCGCCGGTCATGCCACGTACGAAGGCGGCGGCGGATATGTCGCGGCCAAGCATGGTGCGCATGTCATCGCCGAGACGCTGCGGCTGGAGCTGTGCGGTGAGCCGGTGCGGGTGATCGAGGTCGCCCCGGGCATGGTGAAGACCGACGAGTTCGCGACCACCCGTTTCCGCGGGGACACCGAAAAGGCCGCCAAGGTCTACGAGGGTGTGGACCAGCCGCTCAGCGCGGAGGATGTCGCCGACACCATCGCCTGGGCGATCACCCGGCCCTCGCACGTCAACATCGACCTCCTGGTCGTCCGGCCCCGCGCGCAGGCTTCCAACACGAAGGTGCACCGCACCACCACCTGAGCCCACCACCTAGCTAGGCACCTGCCACCGGAGCCCGCCGCAGGAGCCCACCACCTAGGCATCCGCCACCCGAGCCCGTCGCAGGAGCCCACTACCTGGGCGCCCGCCACCCGAGCCCGTCGGCCAAGCCCGCCCCGTACGCGGGCCGAGCCGCGGGCCCCACAGAGCGGCACACCAAAGAGCGGCGTGGCGCCCACGCGCCACGCCGCTCCCGAAACGTGCGAGCCTCCCCGGCCCCCGCCCTCAGCCCCCCGCCCTCAGCCCCCCGCCCTCAGCCCTCAGCCCTCAGCCCTTCACGCACACCACCTGCTTGAGGTGGGCGACGACCTCCACCAGGTCGCGCTGCTGGTCGATGACTTTCTCGATCGGCTTGTAGGCGCCGGGGATCTCGTCGATCACGCCGGAGTCCTTGCGGCATTCCACGCCCCGCGTCTGCTCCGCCAGGTCGCGCGTCGTGAAGCGCTTCTTGGCGGCGTTCCGGCTCATCTTGCGGCCGGCGCCGTGCGAGGCGGAGTTGAAGGATGCCGGGTTCCCCAGGCCACGGACGATGTACGAGCCGGTGCCCATCGAGCCGGGGATGATGCCGTACTCGCCGCCGCCCGCCCGGATCGCGCCCTTACGGGTCACCAGCAGGTCCATGCCGTCGTACTGCTCCTCCGCCACGTAGTTGTGGTGGCAGCTGATGGCACCAGGGCGGTACATCGAATCGGAGATGCCCCACCAGGCCCGAGCCTGGGCGGACTACGGAGAATCGGTTCCGCCGCCAGCCCCAGGAGGGCCGGGAGGACGCCCCCTTCGCCGGGCCGAACGCTCAACTCCCGCCCCAGACACGCCGCTTAGGGCCCTCTACGCCTTCGGGGCGTCAGCCGTTGTTAGGCTCCCTCACCGCCCGTTACGGGCAGGCATAGACAAGAAGAGGGGGAGCTATGTCGCTTCCGGGAACATTTCAAGTCGACATCGAGGAACTCGGAAGGATTTCACGGAAGCTCGACGAGAGCGTCGCCGGAATGCATACAGTGACCCAGAGAATGGACCAGGCGACAACAGGGCAGCTCGGACATGAGTCTCTTGATTCCGCTTGCGGAGAATTCCAAACCAAGTGGAATTACGGAATCGGCCAGATCGCTAAGCTGGCAAACTCCATACGAGGCTCAATAGATGCCACCGCTCACTCATATCGCACCTGCGAGATGGGAATTCAACAGGCACTCTCCAAGGGTACGGAATCGGGTGCACCCGGGAGTTCTCCGGCGCCTTCGACGTCCAGCTCGACCTCGGCAGTCTTCGGATAAGGGAGGATCATGAGTGGTGGAAAGATACCTTCCGAGGCTGCTGGCTATCCAGGGTTAGGTTTCGACCCAGCTCCCGGAAATCTCTCTGCGGTGCGTGCACTGGTTGACCAGTCATTCGATGCGCACAGAAAACTGGCGTCGGTCTCGCAGACTCTGACCTCCATCACCCGCGGAGGTAAGGAGTGGAGTGGACTTGCCGCGGACGCATTTTCCATGCAAGTCAAAGACCTCCCCAAACTGGTCGACTCTGCGACTCAAAGTTTTTACGATTGCGGATTCCAACTGAATGAGTGGTCCGCGAAGCTGGAGTCCATGAAGTCTCGCGCGTCGGATATGGAGGCCCGTGCGGTCACCGCTCGTTCCCGTCAGCGAGACGCGGAGGAAAACCCGGACCTGGGACTGGCAGGGCAAACCTTCGAGACCGATGAAGAACTGCACAGCGCCGAGCAACGGCTGAACAAGGCGGTCCAGGAACTCGATTCAGCCCGCGACGCCCTCAATTCGCTGATCGAGGATGCGAGACGACTCAAGTATCAGCACGACGAGGCTGCGGAGAAGGTGGCAGTGGCGATCCACCGTGCGGCGGAAGAAGCCCCCGACGAGCCGGGGCTGCTGGACCGGATCGGCGACGCCATCGAATCACTCGCAGAAGCTCAAGCCATGATGGCCAATCAGGTCTGGGACTGGGTGAAGAATCACGCGAATGCGATCTCGGCTCTGGGGGATGTCATGTCTACCGTCAGTGCTGTAACAGGAGTCTTGGGAGTTGGAGCTGCCGCGGTGGGCCTGGAACCATTGGCGGTTGGCCTTGAGGTTGGATCATCCGTATTCGCGGCCGGCGCTTTCGCCCTGCACGGCGTGGCCCGTGTTGCGGGTGGCGAAGACGTTGTATCGAACCGTACGCTGACGCAGGATGCACTGGGCATGATTCCTCTGGGAGCCGCGGCTCGCGTTGGTGGCAAACTGGGCACCGCGATGCTCAAGAGTCGAGCAGCGGATGGGGCGGCCGGTTTTGGCCTCGTTGACTCCTGGGCCAGCCTTTTCGGAGATCCCTCCGTCTTCGAGAACTTTGTTCCCAAGAATCCGGAGCAAGCCGTTGGGATGGTGGCAAGCCCCTTTTTCCCTGCCCTCCAAAATGCATGGAACAAGGGAAGCGCCAAGGATCAGGCCGCTCATGGCGGGTGAAACGCCTCATGAATGACGAGGGGATAGCAGCCCGTTTCGATGGGCGGGCATCCGTTGAGTTCATCCTCACCGGATTCGAATCGCATCACGCCGACCGCATCACTTGGATAGCCACGGAGCTGGGTTACACACTCAGCTCTGCCGAACGGTATGGGCGTGGCCATTTCCGCGTGTCTTATATGCGCGACGACAGTCCGTCATCCCGCCAACGCGCCCAAGCGGCCATGGCTCGGGTGCAGGCTTCGGGCAGTTGGCTCGCAGTAACCACCCCGCCTTGGTCACCCGCTCAGGCCGCCGATCCGTCCCTGATCACGCCGCTGCGCGCCGCACAAGCAGCGAGGAACGTGAAGTCTTACAACGATATGCCTGCCGCCCAGATCCCTATCGTCTTCGTCGTTTTCGCCTCGGGATTCTTCGCGTTGACGTGGGCCACACGTGGCCTGGCCCCCGTCAGCGTGGGGTTCTGCCTCATGGGAATACTGTGCCTGCTAGGGGCCACTCTCGGCCCTCGATACAGGCGGAATCGCCATGAAGCCAATCTGCGCCTGCTTGATAGCTTTCGGCAACAGCAGGCAGCCCGCTTTGGTGTACCCCCGCCCGCTCCCCCGCCACCTCCACCTTCCGGCCCTCCTTACGACCCGACGGGGAAGTGACATTGCAATTCATTGTGCCCGCAGGATTTATTTCGATCCCCATAGGAGCGACCAAGGAAGAGGCAGAGAGAGAAATTCGTTCGCGAATGCCTCAGAACGATCTCGAATCAAACCCCCTCCTATTACAGAACCTTGTGGACAATATCCACAAAGCATCGCAGGCACTCGAAAGTTCCGGCGCCTTGTATGCCGGAACTTGTGTGCGTACATACGGGGGCGAACTATCTCTCGGTACCTTGCTTGTCACCGTCGCCCCGTTTGCATTCGGAGACGCAGCAGTAGCGGCTTCCGGCATAGTACGTTCCCTTATATCCGAAAGAGGGGAAGGGTGGGAAGGGGGTGTTATCGACACCCCTTCTGGGCCGGTAGCAATGTTGTCCGGGATGAACGGTCTCCGAATTCCCGTAGAGTTCTCCCCGTCAGGCGAGGAACTGACTGTTCCAATGGCGGAAATGCAGGCTTTCCTTCCCATCCCGCAAGGGGTCGAGAATCAGGAGCAATGTCTCGTCTGCTTCAATTTCACGACGCCTTGCGAGGACCGCTGGGAGGAGTACTGCTCGGACATCGTGGAAATCCTGAGCAGCATAACCTTCGACCGGCCTGGCCCCTCCGCTCCCAACCCAAGTGCGCGGCCTGAGACAGAGAGTCTTCCCGCTCGGGCTCCGGAGAGCTCTGTCCCCGGCGCAGTCCAGCCCGATCGCGACAAGCCCGCGACGCCTTTCGGCTAACACCAGCTGCGGGCCTCGGCCTACAGGCGCTTCGCGCTGACGGCGCCCCGGACCCCATCCGGTCCGGGGGTCGTCAATCACGTGGTCTGCTGGGCTCAGCCCTTGACGCAGACGACCTGCTTGAGCTTGGCCACGACCTGCACCAGGTCCCGCTGCTGCTCCATCACCTGACCGATCGGCTTGTACGCGCCCGGGATCTCATCCACAACGCCGGAGTCCTTGCGGCACTCCACACCCCGTGTCTGGTCCTCCAGGTCCCGCGTCGAGAACTTCCGCTTGGCAGCGTTCCGGCTCATCCTTCGGCCGGCGCCGTGCGAGGCCGAGTTGAACGACATCGGGTTGCCCAGGCCACGGACGATGTACGACTCCGTGCCCATCGAACCGGGGATGATCCCCCACTCTCCCTCGCCCGCGTGGATGGCTCCCTTGCGGGTAACCAGCAGATCCATCCCCTCGTACCGCTCTTCGCTGACATAGTTGTGGTGGCAGCTGATAACGCCAGGGCGGTACTCGACGGTCCTCATCTGACCTTCGGCATCTTCCTGCTGGCAGGAGATCACCTCGCCGAAGGTCACCCGGGCCTTCTTGAACTCCCGGCGGACGACGTCCTGGGTGAGCGCCATCATGATCTCGCGGTTGTGCTTGGCGTACTCCTGCGCCCAGAAGAGGTCGTTGCGGTACGCCGCCATCTGCGGGGTGTCCGCGATGAAGACGGCGAGGTCGCGGTCGACCAGGCCCTGGTTCTGCGGCAGCTTCTGGGCCACGCCCATGTGGTACTCAGCGAGTTCCTTGCCGATGTTGCGCGACCCGGAGTGCAGCATGATCCACACGGACTGGTCCTCGTCGATGCAGATCTCGTGGAAGTGGTTGCCGCTGCCGAGCGTTCCCATCTGCTTCACGGCCCGCTCGTGACGGAATTTGACGGCGTCCGCCACCCCGTCGAACCGCGCCCAGAAGTCCCTCCACCCGGCCGTCGGGAAGCCGTGCAGCCGGCCGGGGTCTACCGGGTCGTCGTGCATGCCCCGGCCCACCGGAATGGCCTGTTCGATCTTCGAGCGCAGTCGGGAGAGGTCGCCGGGCAGGTCGTTGGCGGTGAGCGAGGTCTTCACCGCGCTCATCCCGCAGCCGATGTCGACGCCGACCGCCGCCGGGCAGACCGCCCCGCGCATCGCGATCACCGAACCGACCGTGGCGCCCTTGCCGTAGTGCACGTCGGGCATGACGGCGAGGCCCTTGATCCACGGCAGGGTGGCGACGTTGCGGAGTTGCTGCATCGCCACGTCCTCGACCGTGGCCGGGTCGGTCCACATCCGGATGGGCACCTGGGCGCCGGGGACCTCGACGTACGACATAACTTCCTCATTCCCCCGAAAAACTGAAAAACGCAAAAGCCGGACAAACTACCTGATCTTGGACGGTGAACCGGCGTGCGCGGCAAGACGTGCGATAGACATTGTGTCCATCGGCCGCCGCACGGCGGCAACCGCATTTTCCGAGGGAATTCGAGCGAAGGAGCCGCGAACGATGCCCCGCAAGCCGTTCGTACCCGGTGCCGCACTGGTGGCCGTCGCGGCGCTGGCCGCCGGCCTCGCCGGCTGCACCGGCGGCCCCGGCACCGACGGTGACGCCGCCGACGCCAAGGGCGGCGACCCCGCCGCGACGAGCCAGTCCGCCGAACCGGGCCGCTACCAGACCCTCCCGGAGGCGTGCGGACTGCCCTCGCGCAGCACCGTCCGCGGCATGCTGCCCGGCGACGGCCAGCAGCTCTCCAGCGCCGAGGCCGACAAGCTCTACGGCGGCCAGGCCGACATCACGTACGACACCGACCGCCGGGTCGGCTGCCGCTGGACCCGCGAGACCGACGCGGGCACCCGCCATCTGAGCCTCGACATCCAGCGCGTGGTCTCCTACGACGCCGCCGTCAGCGATGACGACAAGGCGCAGGGGATCTACGACAGCAAGGAACTGGCCGCCAAGATCCCGTCCGGCGGCGCCGCCGGTTCCTCCCCCACCGCACCGCCGTCCAAGAGCACGAAGGGGACGAAGGACGCGAAGGGTACCGAGGGAACCGCGAGTGCGGAGGGGCCGAGCGACACGAAGGGCACCGAGGGCGGGGCGACCGCCGCGGGGAAGAACCCCGGAAAAGCCACCGCAGGCAAGCCCGGCACCGACGCGAGCGCGCAACCGAGCGGGGACGCGACCGCGCCCCCGACCACGGACCCGAGCGCCGATGGCTCCACCGCTCCACGCGTGCTCGACGGCCTGGCGGACGCGGCGTTCCTCAACGACAAGTTGATCACCGCGGACTCCGGTGTGCACCGCGATGTCACTGTGGTCTTCCGCACGTCGAACGTGATCGTGACGATCACCTACGACCAGTGGTCCACGGACAAGTCGATGTTGCCGGAGAGCCAGGAACTGCAGGACAAAGCCCGTTCGCTGGCCGATGAGCTGGCCGATCACCTCGCCGAATAGCCCGAGTTGCGCGACTCGGGCTGATGATCCGGAGACGGATACCAATGCCCGTTTCGCGCCTTGTACTCATCGGTACGAAACGGTCACCCACCTCACCGCGCCGCGTACCGTGCCCTCTAGCGAACCGACGACGCACAACGACTGACCACGCCGCACGACGCCCGGCGCCGACCACACGACGCCGACGCACGACGACGAACAGCGAAGGAACCATGCACCGTTCAGCCAAGCGCCTCGCCAGCCTCCTCACCTGCGCAGCAGTACCGGCACTGCTCGTCGCCGGCTGCTCCGGCTCGGACAGCGGCAGCTCGGACTCCGGTTCCGGTGACGCCTCCTCCGCCCCGTCCAGCCACACCGCCCAGCCGTCGCCGACCGTGGCGCCGGCGAAGTACAAGAAGCTGCCGAACCCCTGCTCGGCGTTCTCCAAGGACACCGTCAAGAAGCTGCTGCCGAAGGTGAAGGACGCCGCCGGGGACCAGGGCCAGTCCACCGACAACTCCGCGCACGGCACCTGCTCCTGGAACAGCTCCGACGAGCAGGGCGTCGACGGCACCCAGTTCCGCTGGCTGGACATCGGCCTGCAGCGCTACGACTCGGACCCGGGTATCGGCTCCGGCGAGAAGCGCGCCACCGACTTCTACACCAAGCAGGTCGCCGACGCGAAGGCCACCAAGGGCGCCAAGAAGCTCAAGGCCGACCCGACCGCCGGCACCGGTGACGAGGCCACCGCGATCACCTACGACGTGAAGAAGGAGGGCAACGACTTCAAGAACACCACGATCGTCGCCCGCGCCTCCAACATCGTCGTGACCCTCAACTACAACGGCGCGGGCCTGGCCGGCGCCGACACCCCCAAGGGCGCCGACCTGCTGAAGAAGGCCCAGGCCGCCGCCAAGGAAGCGGTCGCCGCCGCCCTCAAGGCGAACCGCTGACGCCGCTCTGACACCGATCTGAGGCCGATCTGAGGCCGATCTGAGGCCGATCCGAGGCCGGCCCGACACCTCCGCCGCCCCGCCCCGGCCCCTCCGGGCACCTCCCGGCGGGGCCCGGCGGGAGGTGTGCCAGGCTAGGCGCGCCATTTCGCCGAGCCGGGGAGGAACCGCGGGTGTCCGCGACGAAGACGGCACAGTTGACCCGTACCCACCGCATCCTCATCGGTGTGGTCATCGCCGGTGCGGCGGTGATCGCCGGTATCGGCTTCACCGGCTCCTACGCGGCGGTGCGGGCGCTGGCCGAGAAGAAGGGCTTCGGTGCCTTCTCGGTCGTCTTCCCGATCGGCATCGATGCCGGGATCGTGGTGCTGCTGGCGCTGGATCTGCTGCTGACCTGGATCCGGATCCCGTTCCCGCTGCTGCGGCAGACCGCCTGGCTGCTGACCGCCGCCACCATCGCCTTCAACGGCGCGGCGGCGTGGCCGGACGCGCTGGGCGTGGGTATGCACGCGGTGATCCCGGTGCTGTTCGTGGTGGCCGTCGAGGCGGCCCGGCATGCCGTCGGGCGGATCGCGGACATCACGGCGGACAAGCACATGGAGGGTGTGCGCCTCACCCGCTGGCTGCTGGCGCCCGTTCCGACGTTCCTGTTGTGGCGGCGGATGAAGCTGTGGGAACTGCGGTCGTACGACGCGGTGATCAAGCTGGAGCAGGAACGGCTCGTCTACCAGGCGCGGCTGCGCTCGCGGTACGGGCGTGCCTGGCGGCGCAAGGCTCCCGTGGAGTCCCTGATGCCGCTGCGGCTCGCCCGGTACGGCGTGCCGCTGGCACAGACCGCACCCGCGGGACTCGCCGCGGCGGGCATCGAACCGCAGTTGCTGCCGCCGCCGCAGCAGTCCCTGCAGCCCGCCCCGGAGCCGCAGGCCCCGCAGCCGGCCGGGGGGACGCCCGGCGAGGAGCTGCCCAACCAGTGGTTCGCGGCGTCGCAGCAGGTGACGTACCAGGGGGACTACGACCCGGCGTACGTCCCGGAGCAGGAGCGTCAGCCCGCGTACGACGAGCAGCAGCCCGCGTACGACCAGCCGCAGCTCTCGTACGACCAGCCGCAGCTCTCGTACGGCCAGCAGCAGCTCTCGTACGGCCAGCAGCAGCCGGTGCCGACGGGCGAGCAGGCCCCGGTGCCCGCGCCGCGCGCGCCGGAGCCGGAGGTCCCGGTGCCGAACGGGGCCGGCGGGACGCGTCCGCTCGGCAAGGGCATCGCGGAGGCGGACCCGCAGCCCGCTCAGGTACCGGCCGCGGGCCCCACCGACGAGGACGTGTACCAGGTCTTCCGGCGCTCGGTAGAGGGCGAGGGCATGCCGACGCCCGGCGCGTTCGCGGCGAACCTGGAGGCGCAGTACGGGATGCGTCTGCAGGCGCGGGAACTGAACCGCTACATGGACCGGTTCAGCGACCGCCTCAACGCCGAGCTGATGGACGAGCACATCGCCTGACCCGCACGCCGCCCCGGGCCGCTAAGCCCGCTCCGCCTTCCGCTTCTTGTCCATGTCGCCCCACACGGCCAGCGCCGCGCCGGCCAGGAACAGGCCGAGATAGGCGACCGACGGCAGGTCGAACCAGTGGGCCAACAGCCCCCAGGCGCCGTCGAAGAAGGTCTTGCCGATGAAACCCATCGCTCCTTGGAGCATGGCGATGAAGCCGATGATTCCCCTCATGGCACCAGCGTGACGGCTTCGGCCCCGGGGATCCTCCTCCCCGGGGCCGAACCCGTTCTCACCCTTGAGTCGCAGAGCCGGCGCGGCGTCTACGACCAGACGGCAGCGCGTCGACGACCACGCGGCGGTGCGCCGTCAGCCGCCGAGCAGCTTGCGTACCCGGTCGGCGCCGACCGCCAGCAGCAGCGTGGGCAGCCGCGGCCCGGTGTCCCGGCCGACCAGCAGGTGGTAGAGCAGCGCGAAGAAGGCACGCTGGGCGACCTTCAGCTCGGGCGTCGGCTTGGCGTCCGGGGCCAGGCCCGCCTGGACCTTCGGCACGCCGTAGACCAGCGTGGTCAGGCCGTCCAGCGACCAGTGCTCGTCGAGGCCGTCGAGCAGCAGCCGCAGCGATTCGCGGCCCTGGTCGTCCAGCGAGGCCAGCAGCTCGGCGTCCGGCTCGTCGCGCACGATGGTGCGCTGGTCGGCCGGGACCTGGGTGTTGATCCAGTGCTCGGCCTTGTCGAGCCGGGGCCGGGTCTCGTCCAGGGACGTGACGGGGCTGGCCGGGTCCAGCTCGCCGAGGATCCGCAGGGTCTGCTCGTCGTGGCCGGCGGTGATGTCCACGACGGAGGCGAGGGTGCGGTACGGCAGCGGGCGGGGCGTGCGGGCCAGCTCACCGGCGGCGGTGCGGACCGCGCGGGAGTGCGCGGCCGCGTCGGCGGGCAGCGCGGTGCCGTCGGCGACCTTGGCCTCCAGCTTGTCCCACTCGTCGTAGAGCCGCTGGATCTCCTGGTCGAAGGCGATCTTGAAGGACTGGTTGGGCTTGCGGCGGGCGTACAGCCAGCGCAGCAGCGGCGCCTCCATGATCTTCAGCGCATCGCCCGGGGTGGGCACGCCGCCGCGCGACGAGGACATCTTGGCCATGCCGCTGATGCCGACGAAGGCGTACATCGGGCCGATCGGCTGGGCACCGCCGAAGATCTCGCGGACGATCTGCCCGCCGACGACGAAGGACGAGCCGGGCGAGGAGTGGTCGACGCCGGACGGCTCGAAGATCACGCCCTCGTACGCCCAGCGCATCGGCCAGTCGACCTTCCAGACCAGCTTGCCGCGGTGGAACTCGCTCAGCCGGACCGTTTCCCCGAATCCGCAGGCGGTGCAGGTGTAGGTCAGCTCGGTGGTTTCGTCGTCGTACGCGGTGACGGTGGTGAGGTCCTTCTCGCACTGCCCGCAGTACGGCTTGTACGGGAAGTAGCCCGCCGAGCCGCCGCTGCCGTCGTCCTCGCTGGCCGCGCCGGAGCCCTCGGCCGCCTCCAGCTCCGCCTCGTCGACGGGCTTCTGGGACTTCTTCGCCGGCGCCTTCTTCGTGCGGTACTGGGCGAGGATCGCGTCGATGTCCGCGCGGTGCTTCATCGCGTGCAGGACCTGGTCGCGGTAGACGCCGGAGGTGTACTGCTCGGTCTGGCTGATGCCGTCGTACTCGACGCCCAGCTCGGCCAGCGCCTCGATCATGGCGGCCTTGAAGTGCTCCGCCCAGTTCGGGTACGCCGAGCCGGCCGGCGCCGGAACGGAGGTCAGCGGCTTGCCGATGTGCTCGGCCCAGGAGTCGTCGACGCCCTCGACGCCGGCCGGGACCTTGCGGTAGCGGTCGTAGTCGTCCCAGGAGATGAGGTGCCGGACCTCGTGGCCACGACGGCGGATCTCGTCGGCGACCAGGTGCGGGGTCATGACCTCGCGGAGGTTGCCGAGGTGGATCGGGCCGGAGGGGCTCAGGCCGGAGGCGCAGACGATCACCGGTGCGGAAGCACCTGATGTCACTTTGCCGGCGGCGCGGCGCTCCGCCTCGGCAATGACCTCGTCCGCGAACCTGGAGACCCAGTCGGTCTCGGTGCTCTGCTGAGCCACGATCGGCCCTTCCTCTTCCTGGTGCTTCCCCGATTGCGCCGTCTTGCGCGTGCGACGCACACATGCCTGACGGTGCCATTGTCCCAGACGCCTGCCGCCCGGAAATTCAGTGGTAACGCCGTGGGATACTCAGTGGCAAACCCTTTCCCCTTCAAAGACACCTTCGTCTAGAAGAGAGCGCAGCTTCATGGCCTCGGTCCCTTCCCTCGCAGCTTCGGTCCACCAGCGCGTCGCGGACGCCCTCTCGGCAGCCCTGCCGGAGGCCGGCGCCGCGGACCCGCTGCTGCGACG
Source organism: Streptomyces sp. NPDC021749 (assembly GCF_040640655.1). NCBI lineage: Bacteria > Bacillati > Actinomycetota > Actinomycetes > Kitasatosporales > Streptomycetaceae > Streptomyces > Streptomyces sp. NPDC021749. The sequence continues at coordinate 32,359 of NZ_JBFACE010000049.1, forward strand.
TAGCGACCGGGCGGACTTCCAGGCCAACGGCCTGCTGGCGCTGGCGAAGAAGCTGAAGGGCAACCCCCGGGAGCTGGCCGCCAAGGTCGTCGACGCGGTCGGCGAGGGCGACCTCCTCAAGGAGGTCGAGGTCTCCGGCCCCGGCTTTTTGAACATCACGATCACCGACCAGGCGATCACCGAGACGCTCGCCGCCCGCGCCGCCGACGACCGGCTCGGCGTGCCGCTGAAGGAGAAGCCGGGCGTCACGGTCATCGACTACGCCCAGCCGAACGTGGCGAAGGAGATGCACGTCGGGCACCTGCGCTCGGCGGTCATCGGCGACGCGCTGCGGCACATGCTGGACTTCACCGGCGAGAAGACGATCGGCCGGCACCACATCGGCGACTGGGGCACCCAGTTCGGCATGCTCATCCAGTACCTGATCGAGCACCCCGGCGAGCTGGCCCCGGCGTCCGACGTCGACGGTGAGCAGGCCATGTCGAACCTGAACCGGGTCTACAAGGCGTCCCGCGCGGTCTTCGACTCCGACGAGCAGTTCAAGGAGCGGGCCCGGAAGCGGGTCGTCGCCCTCCAGTCCGGCGACAAGGAGACCCTCGACCTGTGGCAGCAGTTCGTGGACGAGTCGAAGATCTACTTCTACTCGGTCTTCGAGAAGCTGGACATGGAGATCCGCGACGACGAGATCGTCGGCGAGTCCGCGTACAACGACATGATGGCGGAGACGGCCCGCCTCCTGGAGGAGTCCGGCGTCGCGGTCCGCTCCGAGGGCGCGCTGGTCGTCTTCTTCGACGAGATCCGCGGCAAGGACGACCAGCCGGTGCCGCTGATCGTGCAGAAGGCCGACGGCGGCTTCGGCTACGCGGCCAGTGACCTCTCCGCGATCCGCAACCGCGTCTTCGCGCTGAACGCGACGACGCTGCTGTACGTCGTGGACGTCCGCCAGTCCCTGCACTTCCGCATGGTCTTCGAGACGGCCCGCCGGGCAGGCTGGCTGAACGGCGACGTCACCGCGCACAACATGGGCTACGGCACGGTCCTGGGCGCGGACGGCAAGCCGTTCAAGACCCGCGAGGGCGAGACGGTCCGCCTGGAGGACCTCCTCGACGAGGCGGTGGAGCGGGCCACGGCGGTGGTGCGGGAGAAGGGCGAGCCGATCGGCCTGACCGAGCAGGAGATCACCGAGAACGGCACGCAGGTGGGCATCGGCGCCGTGAAGTACGCGGACCTGTCGACGTCCCCGAGCCGGGACTACAAGTTCGACCTGGACCAGATGGTCTCGCTCAACGGCGACACGTCCGTCTACCTCCAGTACGCCTACGCCCGGATCCGCTCGATCTTCCGCAAGGCCGGCGACGCGCGCCCCCAGGCGCACCCGGAGCTGGCACTGGCTCCCGCGGAGCGGGCGCTGGGCCTGCACCTCGACCAGTTCGGTGAGACCGTCATCGAGGCCGCCGCGTCCTACGAGCCGCACAAGGTCGCCGCATACCTCTACAGCCTCGCCTCCCTCTTCACCACCTTCTACGACCAGTGCCCGGTCCTGAAGGCCGAGTCCGGCCCCGACCAGGTGGCCAACCGGCTCTTCCTCTGCGACCTGACGGCCCGCACCCTCCACCAGGGCATGGCGCTGCTCGGCATCCGTACGCCTGAGCGTCTGTGAGGCGCCACCTCACCAGCCGGTGAAGTGGGGGTGCACGTGATCGTCACGTGCACCCCCACTCAGCGTTGTTCACCCCCACGACGGGAGGGGACGGGCCGGAGGGGCCGGGGTGGGGGAGGTCAAGCGAAGCAGTCCCCCAGGCCGGCCCCGGAGGTCCGTCACCGCACCCGACAACAATCCAGCCCGCCGCAGGCGCAACGGCGAGAATCACCCGCGGCGCCGCGGACAGCTACGTACGCGGCGCCGCGAAGCGCTCAACGGCGAGGTACCAGCACGGCGCTGCAGCCGGGTACGTGGGGCGTCAATGCCGGCGCAGCCGGTGCGTGGCCTTCTCCTTCGCGTCCAGCCCGTGCCCGGCCGCCTTCTCGGCCTTGCCCTCGGCCTGCAGCTTGCGGTTGTGGGTCGCCTTGCCGACGACCTCCTTCATGGCGCCGATGACCTGGGCGCCCTTGGCCCGCATGGTGTCCTTGGCAGTCACGGTGACCCGCTCCTCGATCAGTCGCGGTTTTCGTCATCGAGTCCGTGCCCCGCGTACGGCGGTCAAAACCTGACAAGTCAGACAAAGGTGCCGCGCCGCCTCACAACCTCTGCGCGACCTCCGTCGCCCAGTACGTGAGGATCATGTTCGCGCCGGCCCGTTTGATGCCCGTCAGCGCCTCCAGGATCGCCTTGTCGCGGTCGATCCAGCCCTTCTCGGCGGCCGCCTCGATCATCGCGTACTCGCCGGAGATCTGGTACGCGGCCACCGGCACGTCCACCGCGTCGGCGATCTTCGCCAGTACGTCCAGGTAGGGCAGCGCCGGCTTGACCATGACCATGTCGGCGCCCTCGTCCAGGTCGAGCGCCAGCTCGCGCAGCGACTCGCGGAGGTTCGCGGGGTCCTGCTGGTACGTCTTGCGGTCGCCCTTCAGCGCCGAGCCCACCGCCTCGCGGAACGGGCCGTAGAACGCCGAGGAGTACTTCACGGTGTAGGCGAGGATCGACACGTCCTCGTGGCCGGTCTGGTCCAGGGCGTCCCGGATCACGCCGACCTGGCCGTCCATCATGCCGCTGGGGCCCACGACGTGGACGCCCGCATCGGCCTGGACCTGCGCCATCTCCGCGTAGCGCTCCAGCGTCGCGTCGTTGTCGACCCGGCCGGACGCGTCCAGGACACCGCAGTGGCCGTGGTCGGTGTACTCGTCCAGGCACAGGTCCGACATGATCACCAGGTCGTCGCCGACCTCGGCGCGGACGTCCCGGATGGCGACCTGCAGGATGCCGTCCGGGTCGGTGCCGGCGGTGCCCGCCGCGTCCTTCTTCTCGTCCAGCGGCACGCCGAACAGCATGATCCCGGCGACCCCCGCCTCCACCGCCTCGACGGCGGCCTTGCGCAGGGTGTCACGGGTGTGCTGGACGACGCCGGGCATCGCGGAGATCGGCGCCGGCTCGTCGATGCCCTCACGGACGAACGCCGGGAGGATCAGATCGGACGGGTGCAGCCGGTACTCGGCGACCATCCGGCGCATCGCCGGGGTGGTGCGCAGCCGCCGCGGCCGCGCACCGGGGAAGCTTCCGTACTTCGTCATGCCCACCACGCTACGCCCGCCCCGCACGCCCCTTTGCCAACACATCGTCGGCAGCCGCCCGGGCGCCGGGCACCTCTCCCGGCCCCAACGCGCGGCGCCCCGCACCCGGATGACCGGGTGCGGGGCGCAGACCGCTGCCGTACCGCCGTCAGCTGCGCGCCCGGCGGCGCGAGCCGGGACGGCGCTCGCTGGGGCGGGTGACCGGGTCGCCGGCCTCGATCGCGGCGTCGCGGCGTGCCGCGCCGAAGTCCGCGAGTGCCTCTGCCAGCTTGTGCACCGACGGCTCGGGCGACATCACGTCGACGCGCAGCCCGTGCTCCTCGGCCGTCTTGGCGGTGGCCGGGCCGATGCAGGCGATCACCGTCACGTTGTGCGGCTTGCCGGCGATGCCGACGAGGTTCCGCACGGTCGACGAGGACGTGAAGAGCACCGCGTCGAAACCGCCGCCCTTGATCGCCTCGCGGGTCTCGGCCGGCGGCGGCGAGGCCCGCACGGTCCGGTAGGCGGTGACGTCGTCGACCTCCCAGCCCAGCTCGATCAGGCCGGCCACCAGGGTCTCGGTGGCGATGTCGGCCCGGGGGAGGAAGACCCGGTCGATCGGGTCGAAGACGGGGTCGTACGGCGGCCAGTCCTCCAGCAGACCGGCCGCGGACTGCTCACCCGACGGCACCAGGTCGGGCTTCACGCCGAAGGCGACCAGCGCCTTGGCGGTCTGCTCACCGACCGCGGCGACCTTGATGCCCGCGAAGGCCCGGGCGTCGAGCCCGTACTCCTCGAACTTCTCACGGACGGCCTTCACCGCGTTGACCGACGTGAAGGCGATCCACTCGTAGCGGCCGGTGACCAGGCCCTTGACGGCGCGCTCCATCTGCTGCGGGGTGCGCGGCGGCTCGACGGCGATGGTCGGGACCTCGTGCGGCACCGCGCCGTACGAGACGAGCTGGTCGGAGAGCGACGCGGCCTGCTCCTTCGTGCGCGGTACGAGCACCCGCCAGCCGAACAGCGGCTTGGACTCGAACCACGAGAGCTGGGCGCGCTGCGCGGCGGCACTGCGCTCACCGACCACGGCTATGACCGGCTGGCCGCCGTCCGGCGACGGCAGCACCTTGGCGGCCTTGAGCACCTGGGCGACCGAACCGAGGGTGGCGGTCCAGGTGCGCTGGCGGGTGGTGGTGCCGGCGACGGTGACGGTCATCGGGGTGTCGGGCTTGCGGCCCGCGGTGACCAGTTCGCCGGCGGCCACGGCCACCGCGTCGAGGGTGGTGGAGACGACCGCGGTGGCGTCGCTGGTGCCCAGCTCCGACCAGCAGCGGTCATCGGCGCTGCGGGCGTCGACGAAGCGCACGTCGGTGCCCTCGGCGTCACGCAGCGGCACACCGGCGTACGCGGGCACGCCGACGGCCGCGGCGATGCCGGGCACGACCTCGAAGACGATGCCCTCGGCGGCGCAGGCCAGCATCTCCTCGGCGACGTTGCCGTCCAGACCGGGGTCGCCGGTAACCGCACGGACGACCCGCTTGCCCGCCCGGGCGGCCGCCATGACAAGATTGGCGGAGTCCCTAAGGGTGGGGATGTCGGCGGGGATTGACGCCTCGTCAGCCGACGCCTGCAGTGGTGTGTCCACCTGTGCGCGCGTATGCACGCGCACGACGTCGAGCACCTGCGGGTCGGCGATCAGTACGTCCGCGGAGGCCAGCGCCTCCACGGCACGCAGCGTCAGCAGACCCGGGTCACCCGGCCCGGCACCCAGGAAGGTGACCTGACCGGAGGCGGAGTGGTTCGGGGCGGTGGGGTTCAAAGTGCTCGCTCCCCCATAAGACCGGCCGCACCCTTTGCGAGCATCTCGGCGGCGAGTTCGCGGCCCAGCTGCTGCGGGACCGACGTCTCGTCGGGAGAGGCGGGTACGTGCCCGGTGGTGGACAGCTGCACCAGCGTGCTGCCGTCGGTCGTGCCGACGACACCGCGCAGGTGCAATTCGGTGACAGCCTGCTCGCCGGCCTTGGGGCCTTCCCTGTTCGAGCGAAGTCGAGAGCTGGGGGAAAGGTCGGCCAGCGCCCCGACGGGTGCGGAACAGCCGGCCTCCAGGGCGGCGAGCAGGGAACGCTCGGCGGTCACGGCGGCCCGGGTGCCCGGGTCGTCGAGCTCGGCGAGCGTGGCGGCGAGCTCCGCGTTGGCGGCGGCGCACTCGATCGCCAGTGCCCCCTGGCCGGGGGCGGGCAGAACCACGTCGGGCGACAGCAACTGCGCCGCCTCGTCGATCCGGCCGATGCGGGTGAGGCCGGCCGCGGCCAGCACGACCGCGTCCAGTTCGCCCTTCTCGACGAAACCGATGCGGGTGTCGATGTTCCCGCGTATCGGCACCGTCTCGACACGCCGGCCCAGCGCGTGGGCCCAGGCGTTGAGCTGCGCCATCCGCCGGGGGGAGCCGGTGCCGATGCGGGCGACGCGGTCCGGTTCCGCGGTGAGCTCCTCGAAGGTGAGCCGGTCCCGGGCGATCAGCGCGTCACGGGGGTCTTCCCGTACGGGGATCGCGGCCAGGGTGAGCGACTCGGGCTGCGTGGTGGGCAGGTCCTTGAGCGAGTGGACGGCGAAGTCGATGTCCCCGGCGAGCAGCGCGTCGCGCAGCGCGGAGACGAAGACGCCGGTGCCGCCGATCTGCGCGAGGTGCTCGCGGGAGGTGTCGCCGTACGTGGTGATCTCCACCAGCTCGACGGGGCGGCCGGTGAGCTCGCGCACCGCCTCGGCCACCTGCCCGGACTGGGCCATGGCGAGCGCACTGCGGCGGGTGCCCAGCCGCAGTGGTCTGTTGGTGCTGTCTTTCATGCCCGCTCCCGTGCTTCATGACTGCCGCCGCGGGTATCGGCCCGGCTGACGGCGGCGACAGTCTGGGGGTCGAGATCGAAGAGTTCGCGCAGCGCGTCCGCGTACCCGGCGCCGCCGGGTTCGCTGGCGAGCTGCTTGACCCGCACGGTGGGCGCGTGCAGGAGCTTGTCGACGACGCGGCGCACGGTCTGGGTGATCTCGGCGCGCTGCTTGTCGTCCAGGTCGGGGAGGCGGCCGTCGAGCCGGGCGATCTCGCTCGTGACGACGTCCGCGGCCATGGTGCGCAGGGCGACCACGGTGGGCGTGATGTGCGCGGCCCGCTGGGCGGCGCCGAAGGCGGCGACCTCGTCGGAGACGATGCCGCGCACCTGGTCCACGTCGGCCGCCATCGGGGCGTCCGCGGAGGCGTCGGCCAGCGACTCGATGTCGACGAGGTGGGCGCCCTCGATGCGGTGGACCGCGGCGTCGATGTCGCGCGGCATGGCCAGGTCGAGCAGCGCCAGCGGCGCGGTGCGGCCGGCGCGGGCGGCGGCGACCGTCCCACCCGTGAGGACCAGGCCGGTCGCGCCGGTACAGGACACCACGATGTCGGCGAGCGCGAGCTCCTCCTCGACGCCGGCCATCGCCACCGCGCGGGCGGTCAGGCCTCCCCCAAGTTCTCGGCTCCGCTCGAACAGGGCGGTACCCCCACGCGCGCCGGGCCCGCCGGGCTCGGTGAGGATGGCCACCAGCCGCTCGGCGCGCTCGACGGTGCGGTTGGCGACCACCAGCTCGCCGACGCCGTTGCGGACGAGGGTGGTGGCGGCCAGCGACGACATCGAGCCGGCGCCGATGACCAGCGCCCGCTTGCCGTGCGCCCAGCCCTCGACGTCCCGGCCGGCCGCGAGCTGCTCCAGGCCGAAGGTGACCAGCGACTGGCCGGCCTTGTCGATGCCGGTCTCGCTGTGCGCCCGCTTGCCGACCCGCAGGGCCTGCTGGAAGAGGTCGTTGAGCAGCCGCCCGGCGGTGTGCTGTTCCTGCGCGACGGCCAGCGCGTCCTTGATCTGCCCGAGGATCTGGCCCTCGCCGACGACCATCGAGTCCAGGCCACAGGCCACCGAGAAGAGGTGGTGGACGGCGCGGTCCTCGTAGTGGACGTAGAGGTAGGGGGTCAGCTCCTCCAGGCCGACGCCGCTGTGGCGGGCCAGGAGGGTGGACAGCTCGGCGACACCGGCGTGGAACTTGTCCACGTCGGCGTAGATCTCGATGCGGTTGCAGGTGGACAGCACCGCGGACTCGGTGACCGGCTCGGCCGACACCGCGTCCTGCAGCAGCTTGCCGCGCACCTCCGGGGCGAGCGCGGCCCGCTCCAGCACGCTCACCGGCGCACTGCGATGGCTCAGTCCGACGACGAGAAGGCTCATGCCGGCATCACGGCGGGCACGTCCCCGTCCGGTCCCTTGCGGTCGGCCGCGGCGGCGGCTTCGGCCGCGGCCGCGACGGCGGCGGCACGGCCGGACGTGGCCGGGGCGCCGCCCTCGGGGGTTTCCTCGCCGGCCTTGCGCTGCTCGTGGAAGGCGAGGATCTGCAGTTCTATCGACAGGTCGACCTTGCGGACGTCGACCCCGTCGGGGACGGTCAGCACGGTCGGCGCGAAGTTGAGGATCGAGGTGACGCCGGCCGCGACCAGGCGGTCGCAGACCTGCTGGGCGGCGCCGGCCGGCGTGGCGATCACGCCGATCGAGACGCCGTTGCTCTCGATGATGTGCTCCAGCTCGTCGGTGTGCTGGACCGCGATGCCGGCGACCGGCTTGCCGGCCATGGCCGGGTCGGCGTCGATCAGCGCGGCGACGCGGAAGCCGCGGGAGGCGAAGCCGCCGTAGTTGGCGAGGGCGGCGCCGAGGTTACCGATACCGACGATGACGACCGGCCAGTCCTGGGTCAGGCCCAGCTCGCGCGAGATCTGGTAGACGAGGTACTCCACGTCGTAGCCCACGCCGCGGGTCCCGTAGGAGCCGAGGTACGAGAAGTCCTTGCGGAGCTTGGCGGAGTTGACCCCCGCCGCGGCCGCGAGTTCCTCGGAGGAGACCGTGGGCACCGAGCGCTCGGAGAGCGCGGTCAGTGCGCGCAGATACAACGGAAGCCGGGCGACGGTGGCCTCGGGGATGCCTCGGCTTCGGGTCGCCGGTCGGTGATTTCGGCCAGTTGCCACGGTGCTCCTGCGGGTAGAGCGGGGCTGCGGGCGACCGTATGGAACCCGACCGCCCTGTCTACTGCAGGCTATGTCTTTGTGAACGCGTGCACAAAGATGGTGTCCGCTTTGTCCGGCCAAAGTGATGGGTGTCACGCGCGGTTTCCGGCCCTCCGTGGAACCAACTCCCACGTCACGCCGTTCACTCGCGCCGCCCGCGCAACACGGCAGCACCGACGGGGACACGCGCGCGCACTCCTCACCGCTATCCCCCGGAAACCTACAAATCGCCCACCGATGGTAATCGACCCCGGCCCGCCCGGCGCCCGTCCCGCTCCCCCGCCGACCCGGCACAATGGCTCCATGGCCCCCTTGTTCAGCCGCAGCCCCCGCAAGCGCCCCGCCGACCGCCTGGTCACCCTCGTCGGCAAGCCCGGCTGCCACCTCTGCGACGACGCCCAGGCGGTGATCGAGAAGGTCTGCGCCGAGACCGGAGCGTCCTGGGAGAAGAAGGACATCACCGAGGACGCCGAACTGCACCGCAAGTACTGGGAGCAGATTCCGGTCGTCCTGATCGACGGCGCCCAGCACGACTTCTGGCGCGTCGACCCGCAGCGGCTGCGGACGGCCCTGGGCGCCTGAGCCGTCCCGGTGCCGGCGAACCCGCCCTGAGTCGGCCGTAATGCGACCGTCAGCGGTTCCCGGCCCACAGGACACGCGCCCGTAACCGGAAGCACCGAACAAACTGGCTACGCTAGCGCCATGGCCAGCCCCTCGCCCGACCACCAGCCCGGCAGGAGTCCCCACGGGACGCGCTTCCCCTCGTCGCCCGCTCGCCGATCCGGCTGGATGCCCTCCGGGGCGCTCTTCGACCTGGGCTGGATCCCCCGCCGCCGACGCCCCGCCACCGCCCGCAGTGTGCTGGCCGGCGAGGCCGCCGCCGAGGCCGCCCGGAAGACCTCGCAGGAGGCCGAGGAGGCCCAGGCCGTCGAGGAGGCCCCGGCCGAACCGGAGTTCCCGGTCGTCGGGGACACCGCGGCCGCCGCCTTCTTCGACCTCGACAACACCGTCATGCAGGGCGCCGCGCTCTTCCACTTCGGCCGCGGCCTGTACAAGCGGCACTTCTTCCACAAGCGCGACCTCGCCCGTTTCGCCTGGCAGCAGGTCTACTTCCGGCTGGCCGGCTCGGAGAACCCCGAGCACATGGCGGACGTCCGCAACAGCGCGCTGTCCATCGTCCAGGGCCACCGCGTCTCCGAGCTGATGTCCATCGGCGAGGAGATCTACGACGAGTACATGGCCGAACGGGTCTGGCCGGGCACCCGTGCGCTGGCCCAGGCGCACCTCGACGCCGGCCAGAAGGTCTGGCTGGTGACGGCGGCACCGGTGGAGACCGCGACGATCATCGCCCGCCGGCTGGGCCTGACCGGCGCGCTGGGCACCGTCGCCGAGTCCGTCGGCGGGGTCTACACGGGCAAGCTCGTCGGCGAGCCGCTGCACGGCCCGGCCAAGGCCGAGGCGGTCCGCGCGCTGGCCGCCGCCGAGGGCCTGGACCTGTCGCACTGCGCCGCCTACAGCGACTCGGCCAACGACATCCCGATGCTGTCGCTGGTCGGCCACCCGTACGCGATCAACCCCGACAGCCGGCTGCGCAAGCACGCCCGGGAACACGGATGGCGGCTGCGCGACTACCGCACCGGCCGCAAGGCGGCCAAGATCGGCATCCCCGCGGCGGCCGGTGTGGGCGCCCTGGCGGGCGGTGCCGCGGCCGCGGTCGCGCTCCAGCGCCGCCGCCGCTGACCAGGGCTGATCGCCCGTCGGCGCGGCGGGCCATCCACGCTCCCTACCCCCGCAGTCTCCCCGTCAGTCCCCTTGTCGCGGGTCAGCCACAACACGCCTTCCAACCAGGCAGATTGCGTTCCCTTCCGATCAATAGTTGCTCAGTATTCGATACTTGATCTGTCACCAACCCACCACGGACCGTAAGTAATCGATGATTTGAGCAACTGGGTGTAGCGCTGCCTGTACGAAGCGTTATTCTCCTCAGACGCAATCCGGAACCCACACGTCCCTACGACGAGTGAACGGTCCCGCACTGCACGTGATGGAAGCTCTGCCTCTGGGAGTCCCGTGTACCCACACGTCGGGGTTGACGCCTCGGGCCTGGCTACGCTGCGTACGACACTCGTCGACCACCTGCGCAGTTTCGTCCCCACCGCGTACGCCGTCCCCGCATTCGCCTCAGCCGTCCCCGCCGCCGGCCCCTGCTACGCCCTGGCCGACGGGAGCGCTGCGGTCGGCAAGGCCGCCGGCAGAACCCGCCGCGCCGCCGCCGGCACGACCACCGCCCGGCGCCCCGCCGACAGCGACAGCCGTCGCATGATGGACCTCGTCGAACGCGCCCAGGCCGGCGAGGCCGAGGCCTTCGGCCGCCTCTACGACCAGTACGCCGACACGGTCTACCGCTACATCTACTACCGCGTGGGCGGCCGCGCCACGGCCGAGGACCTCACCAGTGAGACGTTCCTGCGCGCCCTGCGCCGCATCGGCACCTTCACCTGGCAGGGCCGCGATTTCGGCGCCTGGCTGGTGACCATCGCCCGCAACCTCGTCGCCGACCACTTCAAGTCCTCGCGCTTCCGCCTGGAAGTCACCACCGGAGAGATGCTCGACGCCAACGAGGTCGAGCGCAGCCCCGAGGAGTCGGTCCTCGAATCCCTCTCCAACGCCGCCCTCCTGGAGGCGGTACGCAAGCTCAACCCCCAGCAGCAGGAATGCGTCACGCTGCGGTTCCTGCAGGGCCTCTCGGTCGCCGAGACCGCCCGCGTCATGGGCAAGAACGAGGGCGCCATCAAGACCCTCCAGTACCGCGCCGTCCGCACCCTCGCGCGCCTCCTCCCCGAAGACGCCCGCTGACCCCCCACCCCCTCGTTCCGCGCTTCTCCGCGCCGTCGTGCGCCGCGCCATGCTCACTCTCGGTGATCGGGCGTGCCCGGTCGGTCAGATCATCGTGAGTGCGTAACCCGAGTGCCGCGCCGCTCGTTGTGCGGAGTGCAGGCTCCATGCGGTCACGCCATGCCCGCTGCCTCTCACTCGATCGAGTGGCCGCGGACATCGGTGTGCAACCGTCCGGCCCGTCTGGATAGTCAATGCCAGTCCGGGGAGTCGTGCGGGATGACGAGAGGAGGTGCCGCCCGTGATCGCGAATGTCTCGGTGCACCGGCGGGCCAACGCCTTCGCCCAGGCCCTGGAGGAGCAGGTCCTCAAGGGCGCGGCGGCCGAGGAACAGGTCGACAATCCGGCACAGACGCCGGGCGAGACACGGCTGTTGGCGGTCGCCGACGGTCTCGGGAGGCTTCCACGGCCGGAGATGGCCGCCGAGGTCAAGACTGTCCAGCGTGCCCAGCTCCTCGCCGCGATGGAGTCCGCCTTCGCCGAAGGCACTCCGTCCGAGGGTGCCAGGGTGCCCGAGCAGCGCGAACACAAAGGCGCGCACCGCGCCGCCAAATCGATCGGCCGGCTACGGCCGCGTTCCCGGCTCTCCAAGGGACTGGCCGCCGGCGGACTGACCATCGGCGTCGCGGCCGGGGCCTTCAGCGGGGTCGCCGCCGCCAGCTCCGACGCCCTCCCCGGGGACTCCCTCTACGGCCTCAAGCGGGGCATGGAGGATCTCAGGCTCGGCATGGCCGACGACGACTCCGACCGCGGCCGGCTCTACCTCGACCAGGCGTCCACCCGCATGTTCGAGGCCCGCCGCCTGATGGAGCGGGCCCGCGCCGCCGACCTCGACCACGAATCGCTCGGCGAGGTCCGCCGCGCCCTGTCCGGGGTGAAGCACGACGCGGGCGAGGGCCACCGGCTGCTGCACGCGGCGTACGAGCGGGACGGCTCGCTCGGCCCCATCCAGGCGCTGAACTCCTTCACCCGCTCCCACCGCAGCACGTGGTCGCAGCTGCGCGACAGGCTCCCGGTGCAGCTCACGGACGTCCGCGACGAGGTCAGCTCGGTCTTCGACGCCATAGACCAAGAGGTCGGTCCGCTCCGCTCGCTGCTGCCGCAGGCCCCCGACGGCAAGAACCACCCGCACAACACCCCGGCCTCCACGGGCACCGGCGCCGGCCCCGAAGTCCGCCCGGCCCCCTCCGGCCACGGCTCCGCCGCCAAGGGACACTCCGCGGGACCGCACGCCCCCCGACCGTCGGCCTCCCCGTCCCAGGAGGACGGTCTGCTCGGCGGCAGCACGGGCGGTCTGCTCGACCCGCAGGACAAGTCCGGCAGCCCGTCCCCGCACGACTCCGGCCACGGCACGGGAGGCCACCCCGGCAGCCATCCCGACGTCACCCTGCCGCCGCTGCTCCCGGGCCTGCTGCCCGGCCTGGGCATCGACGGCCAGGACCTCTCGAAGTAGCAGCACTGCCGCGCCCGGTGCGGCGGCGTTCGATGCTCCTCCCAGCACGCGCCGCCGCACGGTCGGCCCGCCGGAAGAACACCGAACGCCGCACCAACAGCCGGCAGAACCTCAGAAGAACACCGACCGCCGCTGCACCAGCAACTTGTAGAGAGTGTGCTGAATCGTTTCGCGCACCTGGTCGGTGAGGTTGAACATCAGCATCGGGTCGTCCGCCGCCTCCGCCGGATAGCCGTCGGTCGGGATCGGCTCACCGAACTGGATCGTCCACTTCGTCGGCAGCGGCACCGCGCCCAGCGGCCCCAGCCACGGGAACGTCGGCGTGACCGGGAAGTACGGCAGACCCAGCACCCGCGCCAGGGTCTTGGCGTTCCCGATCATCGGGTAGATCTCCTCGGCGCCCACGATCGAGCACGGCACGATCGGCACCCCGGCCTTCAGCGCCGTCGAGACGAAGCCGCCCCGCCCGAAGCGCTGCAGCTTGTAGCGGTCCGCGAAGGGCTTGCCGATGCCCTTGAAGCCCTCCGGCATCACCCCGACGATCTCGCCGCGCTCCAGCAGCCGCTGGGCGTCCTCCGCGCAGGCGAGGGTGTGCCCGGCCTTGCGCGCCAGCTCGTTTATCACCGGCAGGACGAACACCAAGTCGGCCGCCAGCAGCCGCAGATGACGCTGCGCCGGGTGGTTGTCGTGCACCGCGACCTGGAGCATCAGGCCGTCCAGCGGCAGCGTCCCGGAGTGGTTGGAGACGACCAGCGCACCGCCTTCCGCGGGGATGTTCTCGATGCCCTTGACCTCGACCCGGAAGTACTTCTCGTAGAAGGGCCGCAGCAGCGACATCAGGACCTGGTCGGTCAGCTCCGCGTCGTAGCCGAAGTCGTCGACCTCGTAGTCGCCGGTGATCCGGCGGCGCAGGAACGCCAGGCCGCCCGCGATCCGTTCGTCCAGCGAGCGGGGCCGGGCCGGCGGGGGTGCCGCTGGCGGGTGCTCGGTCCGGGCCTCCGGTACGGGCGCCAGCGCCGTACCGCGCCCGGCCCGCCGGGCCTTGCGGCGCGCCCGGGGCTCCTCGCCGAAGGGAATGACCTTGGCGTCCGCCATGGTGGGTGTCCTCCTCACTTGGCCGCGCTCCGGCGCGCGGTGAGCACGCCGGCGAGCCGGTCGACGGTGCGGGCGAGGCACTCGGGCGGCAGCAGCCCGGGGCCACGGCTGCGGGCGAATTCCGCGAAGGCCTCCGCCGTCGTGTACTTGGGGTGGAACCCCAGTGTCTCGCGCATCTGCGTCGTCTCGACGACCCTGCCGTGCGTGAGCAGCCGGATCTGTTCCGGCGAGAAGTCCGTGATGCCGACGGACCTCAGCGCGGTGCCGGCCCAGGTCACCGTCGGCAGGAAGAGCGGCAGGGTGGGCCGCCCGAGCCGCCGGGAGGTCTGCGAGAGCAGCAGGACGCCGTCGCCGGCGATGTTGAAGGTGCCGCTGTTGAGCGTGCCCCGGCGCGGCGCGGCGGCGGCGATCCGCAGCACGTCGATCGCGTCGTCCTCATGGACGAACTGGAGCCGCGGGTCGTAACCGAGGACGGTGGGCAGCACGGGCAGCGAGAAGTACTCGGCGAGCGGGGAATCCGCGCACGGCCCGAGGATGTTGGCGAACCGCAGGATGCAGACGGCCACGTCGGGCCGGCGCCGGGCGAAGCCGCGGACGTACCCCTCGACCTCGACGATGTCCTTGGCGAAGCCTCCGCTGGGCAGCGACTTCGGGGTGGTGGTCTCGGTGAAGACGGCCGGGTCGCGGGGCGCGGAGCCGTAGACGCTGGTGCTGGACTTGATGACCACGCGCTCGACGTTCGGGGCCTTCTGGCAGGCGCCCAGCAGCTGCATCGTCCCGATGACGTTGGTTTCCTTCACCGAGGCGCGGCCGCCGCGCTTGCCCAACGGCGTCCCGTTGATGTCCATGTGAACCACGGTGTCGACGCGGGTTTCGGCCAGGACCCTGGCGATCGCCGGGTGCCGGATGTCGGCCTTGAGGAATTCGGCGCCGCCCAGATGGTGCTCGGGTGCCACGGCGTCGACCCCGATCACCCGGTCGACGTCCGGCTCACGCTGGATCCGGCGGACGAATCTGCCGCCCAGCTGCCGTGCGACTCCTGTGACGAGCACGACCTTGCCCAAGATCAGCCCTACCTTCCCGCCGCGACCTGCACGTAGCCCAGCTGTGCGGTCAACGCTATCGGGTCGGTGTTGCGCAGTGATGACCACGGGATGCCCACGACGACATTTCCGTCCCACCACCGTCCATACGGCCCACAACGCGCCGCAGCCCCCGACCGCACCAGGCGATGGGGGGCTGCGAAATCGCGATCAGCGTCGCTTACTTCTTGTTACGACGCTGAACACGGGTGCGCTTGAGCAGCTTGCGGTGCTTCTTCTTGGCCATCCGCTTGCGCCGCTTCTTGATAACAGAGCCCACGACTACCCTCGCTCACTTCGAATCACTCGGTGCGGGGCGTCCGAGCCCACACTACCTACATCGGGCCAGCCTACCCGGCGCCGGGCGAACGACGTAATCCGAGGGTCGGCGAGGTGCCCATCAGGCCGATTCCACCCCCACGTAGGACTCCCGGAGATAGTCGTGGACCGCCTGCTCCGGAACCCGGAAGGACCTCCCCACCCGAATCGCGGGCAGATGACCGCTGTGCACCAAGCGGTACACGGTCATCTTGGACACTCGCATCACCGTGGCGACTTCCGCCACCGTAAGGAACACGACCTCGTTCAGAGGCCTCTGGTCAGCAGCCATGAACACACCTGCACCTTCCGCATAAGACGGTCACCGGCTTCCCCTCCGGTGACTCTTCGTCGCTATGCGCTCACTCCCCAGATTAGGGGCGGGTGATGCGAGTGGGGAAGAGGAGCAGCGAACAGCCGCCTAATATGACAGACCGACACGTTCCAGGATGTATCGCATGAGTGGCCGGTAGGACGCGGCCGGTACGGCGTCATCGAGCGGCACCACCTCCGACAGTCGCCCCTCGGCCTGTCCGACGAACGGAGCCGGGTCGTCCGAATCGGCCAGCGCGATCGCCTCAATGCCCAGCTGACCTGCCCCGCAGGCCCATCCGTGGTCCCCGATCACCAGCCAGGGAAGCGGCCCTCCGGCGTCCGCGGCCGCCGCCAGAACGGTCCGCACCGGCAGCGGTGAGTGGGTGTGCACGCCCCCCGCCCCGGACGCGCCCCGCACGCCGGTCTCTCGCAACATCGCGACTCCCCGTACGTAGTCCAGGGCCCGGGTACGTACGCCGAACCGGGTCGCTATGTCGACACGGACGCCATACGCCGGGGTGAGGACGGGGCAGCCCGCCGCCGAGAGGGCGTCTGCGAGGCCGGCGTAGAACTCCAGCAACGCCTGCGGATGTCCGGTGCCGAGCAGCACCGGCTCCGCTCGGGCCGCGGCGACACCGATCCGGTCGGCGAACCGGTCGAGCGCCGCGATCGTACGATCCGGATCGATCACGTCCGGGCCGGAAGTGCGCGCGGGATCGACCGAAACTCCGCACTTCTGCCCCATCAGCCGCAGGAGTGCGGGGAGCGGCCACTCCCGCTCAGGGTCCAGCCCCAGCAGCACCCGCGGATCGCGCGCTGCGAAGAGCCGGTAGCGCCCCAGACTCTGCTCCCGGGTCGTCGCGATCGTCCCCGCCAGCCGCGCCCCGACCAGATGCGCCCGCAGATCCCCGGTGGCCAACACGCCGCCCATGCTGACCCGTTGGCCGGACGGTCGATGCCCCAACCGACGGGTAGTCACACATCCGGGGGCATGCGTCCGCCGCCCGTACCGCGGGCCTCCGCTACGGCAGCAGACCGTGCGCCGGGAACACCGCCCGTCGGGTGGCCAGCACCGCCTGGTCCAGCCGGTCGGCCGGGTCGTAGCCGTCGT
Organism: Streptomyces sp. NPDC021749; assembly: GCF_040640655.1. NCBI lineage: Bacteria > Bacillati > Actinomycetota > Actinomycetes > Kitasatosporales > Streptomycetaceae > Streptomyces > Streptomyces sp. NPDC021749. Next base: position 48,909 of record NZ_JBFACE010000049.1, read on the forward strand.
TGAGGAAGTCGCGCCACTGCGGCATCCGGCCGTCCGTCATCCGCTGCGGCGCCAACTGACGCGTCCGCCGGAACACTTCGTGCCGCCAGGACTCCGGCACCGGGGCGGTCGGCTCGATCGGCCGCCCGGCCGCGATCGCCGTCAGATGGGTCCAGCTGCGCGGCACCACGTCCACGACCGCATAGCCGCCGCCCCCGAGCGCGACCCACCGCCCGTCCGCGTGCTCGTGCGCCAGCGAGTGACAGGATTCGGCCACTGCCCGCTGGGCGTCCAGGCTCACCGCGAGGTGCGCCAGCGGGTCCTCGAAGTGCGTGTCGGCACCGTGCTGCGTCACCAGCACCTGCGGGCGGAACGCGCCCAGCAGCTCCGGCACCACCGCGTGGAACGCCCGCAGCCAGCCCTCGTCGCCGGTCCCGGCGGGCAGCGCCACGTTCACCGCGCTGCCGGCCGCGCCCTCCCCACCGGTCTCCTCCGGCCAGCCGGTCTGCGGGAACAGCGTCCGCGGATGCTCGTGCAGCGAGATCGTCAGGACCCGCGGATCGTCCCAGAAGGCCGCCTGCACCCCGTCGCCGTGGTGGACGTCCACATCGACGTACGCGATCCGCTCGGCGCCCAGCTCCAGCAGGCGTCCGATCGCCAGCGACGCGTCGTTGTAGATGCAGAAACCGGACGCACCGCCGGGCATCGCGTGGTGCAGCCCGCCGGCGAAGTTGACGGCGTGCGCCGCGTCACCGCGCCACACGGCCTCGGCGGCACCGACCGACTGCCCGGCGATCAGCGCGGACACCTCGTGCATCCCCGCGAACGCCGGATCGTCGGCCGTCCCCAGCCCGTACGAGAGTTCCGCGGCCGCCGGGTCCGCCGACGCCCTGCGGACCGCCTCGATGTAGTCCTGGCGGTGCACCAGCCGCAGTGTGGAGTCCCCGGCCGGCTTGGCCGCGACCACCTTCAACGGCCCGCGGTCCAGCTCGAACGCCTCGACCAGGCGCATGGTCAGCGCGAGCCTGACCGGATCCATCGGGTGCCCGGGCCCGAAGTCGTAGCCCGTTACTGCCTCATCCCACATCAGCTGTGCGCGGCCGCTCATGCCTGTCACCGTATCCGGCCCGCGGCGCACCGAACGATCTGGCATACACGAGCGTCACCAGGACCAGCGCCATCGGCACCAGCATCGCCCCCCGATAGCTCCAGGCGTCGCCCAGCGCCCCCACCAAGGGAGAACCGATCAGAAAGCCCACGTAGTTGAAGATGTTCAGTCGCGCGACGGCCATGTCCGAAGCTCCGGCGCCCTGGCTGTCGTACGCGTACCGGCCGGCCGCCGCGAACGTCTGCGGCACGATCACACACAGCCCCAGCCCCAGCAGCGTGAACCCCGCCATCCCCGCCCAGGCCCCCGGCGCCGCGGCCACCACGGCGAAGCCGCCCGCCGCCACCACCGTCCCGCACCGCACCACCGCGACCGCCCCGAACCGCCGCACCCCCAGGTCCCCCACCGCCCGCCCGAGCAGCGTGGTCACCATGTAGACGTTGTACGGAACGGTGGCGAGCTGCTCGGAACTGCCCAAGACCTCCTGCAGATACTTGGCGCTCCAGTTGGAGACCGTCGAGTCGCCTATATAGGCGAACGCCATCACCAGACACAGCGGCAGCAGCCACCGCATCGCGACCGGAGTGACCGGCGCGGCGGGGGCAGCGGGAGCGGCGGGAGCGGCGGCTTCTGTGGGGGTGGCCGGCACCGGCCCGGCGGGCCCGGGCCCGGACCCGGCCGCGTCCCGCTGGTCCACGAACCACCGGCCCACGACCACCGCCAGCGGCACCAGCACCCCCACCACCGGCCCGTACAGCAGCCCCAGCGACAGCTTCCAGTACGCCCCGGCCCAGGCCAGCGACGCCCCCACGATCCCGCCCAGGCTGTACGCGGCGTGGAAGCCGAGCATGATGCTCCGCCCGTACGCGCGCTGCAGGCTCACCCCGAGCATGTTCATCGAGGCGTCCAGCGCCCCCACGGACAGCCCGAACGCCGCCAGCGCCACGGCGACCTGGGCCATCGACCCCACCGACCCGACGGCCAGCAGCGCCAGACACACCACCGGCTGCACGCACCGCAGCACCCGGCTCGGCCGCACCCGCTTCACCACCTGCTCGGTGGCGATGCTCCCGACGCCGGCCAGCACCGGCACCGCCGCCAGGAAGACCGGCAACAGCCCGTCCGAAATGCCGTACCGCTCCTGGATCGCCGGGATGCGCGTCACGAGGAGGGCGAAGACCGCACCCTGGACGAAGAAGCTCAGGGTGAGCGAGATCCGGCCGTGCCGCAGCTGCGCTCCCGGTACCAGAGGGGCCGTCATGGCCGCTCAGCGTAGAACTCCCCGCTACCGCTGGGTAGATGGATCACACCAGCAATTCCGACCTCCGCCCGCCGGGTGATCCCCCGTCACTCCCCTTACTCATGCCCCGGGCACCAGGTGACTCATCCCCGTCAGGCACCAGGCGACTCATTCCCCTCGGGCACCAGGTGCCGGCCCCGGGGGCGCTACCGCAGCAGCAGATCCGGCAGCTCGGTCATCCGGCCGAAGAGCGCGGTCGCACCGGCCTCCGCCAGCTTCGCCGCCGGCGTCATCGCCGTGAACCCGTAGACGTCCATCCCGGCGGCAACCGCCGCCTGCACGCCCAGCGGACTGTCCTCAATCACCACGCACCGCTCCGGCGCCGCGCCCATCTCCCGTGCCGCATGCAGAAAAAGATCCGGCGCCGGCTTACCCCGCCCCACGTCCTGCGAGGAAAAGACCCTCTCCGGCGCGAACCACCGGTCCAGCCCCGTCGTCCGGTGCCCCACCCGGATCCGCTCATGGCTCCCGGACGACCCGACGCAGTACGGAATGCCCTCCGCGGCCAGCTTCTCCACGATGTCCGTCACCCCGGGCACCGGCCGCAGTTCGCGCTCGAAAGCCGCGAAGACCCGCCCGTGAAAAACGTCGTCGAAGTCCTCCGGCAACCGCCGTCCCGTCCGTTCCAGCACCATTTCGTGAATGCGGTGCGTCGCCGAGCCCAGGTAATCGCGTATCGATTCCTCGTACGAGGTGGGGTGCCCGAGCTCGGTGAGATAGCCGGCCAGGATCGTGTTGGACAGCGGCTCGCTGTCGACGAGCACCCCGTCGTTGTCGAAGATGACCAGGTCATAGCGCATGCCCAGACCTTACGGGCATACCCGGAGCCCACCCGGGCGATTCTCGTATCCGGAACGCAGAAAAGCCCCGCACCATACGGTGCGGGGCTTTCCCACAAAGATTGTTCGGCGGCGTCCTACTCTCCCACAGGGTCCCCCCTGCAGTACCATCGGCGCTGAAAGGCTTAGCTTCCGGGTTCGGAATGTAACCGGGCG
>NZ_JBFACE010000050.1:0-49880 GCF_040640655.1 Streptomyces sp. NPDC021749
TGCAGCGCACCCAGCGCCACATCGCCGTCCGCCTCGCGCTTGAACCAGATGTTGGGGAACGCCAGGAAGCGGTGCCAGGCCACACCCATGTCGGTCTTCAGGGCGACCGTGATCATCCAGATGAACGAGGTCGCGATCTTCAGGCCGGCGAAGAAGTAGGTCAGGTTCTGGAGCGTCGCGACGTCCAGGCCCTTGAGCCAGGCGACCACCGGGTACGAGATGAAGAACGACGCTTCGTAGGCGTCCACGTGGTGCTGGGCGCCCTCCAGGGCGTGCAGCATGAAGATGCAGACGCCGACGATGAGGATGACGGCCTCGACGAAGTACGCCTGGCCGAAGTTGGAGCCGGCGAAGCGGGACTTGCGGCCCGGCTTGTTCGGCTTGCTCAGCTGGCGGATCACGATCAGGGCGAGGATGCCGAGCGTCGTCATCGTGCCGAGGAACTCGACGAAGACGTTGTACGGCGCCCAGTCGCCGATGACCGGAAGGAGCCAGTCGGCCTTGAAGAGCTGGCCGATGGCGTTGACGATCGTCAGCAGCAGCGAGAAGAAGCCCACCGCCACGAACCAGTGCGCGACCCCGACGACGCCCCAGCGGTTCATACGGGTGTGGCCGAGGAACTCCTTGACCACGGTGACCGTACGCTGCACGGGGGCATCGGTGCGGGTGCCGGCGGGTACGGGCTGGCCGAGCCGCATCTGGCGGTAGATCTGCAGGATGGCGCGGCCGAACAGCGCGACACCGATCGCGATGAGGACCAGCGACACGATGATCGCGGCGAGTTGCATGAGGGGCTCCTCGGACCTGCGAGAGCGGAAGACGGAGAGCGCTGAGCGGGCTCAGCGGACTACTACTGAGTAACTTTTTGGGTCTGCGGCTGAGGTTACCCATTCTCCCCGGTGCCATGAAGGCGCCCGGCCGGTGATCTGTGTCGCGAAGGCAACCCTGCGTCGAGGTGGGGCGTCCATGGTGGTGGCCGGGTGAGGATAAGGGCGACATAAAAGTTGAGTGGACTCGACTCAGCTCTGTTGACAGGTTTTCCTCGGTGTTGCACTCTTGAGCCTGTTCCACTCAAGTCAGCTGGAGGAATCGAAATGGCACGTGCGGTCGGCATCGACCTGGGCACGACGAACTCCGTCGTCAGTGTTCTTGAAGGCGGTGAGCCCACCGTCATCACCAACGCCGAGGGCGCCAGGACCACGCCGTCCGTCGTCGCCTTCGCGAAGAACGGCGAGGTGCTGGTCGGCGAGGTCGCCAAGCGCCAGGCGGTCACCAACGTCGACAGGACGATCCGGTCGGTCAAGCGCCACATGGGCACCGACTGGAAGATCGGCATTGACGGCAAGGACTTCAACCCGCAGCAGATGAGCGCCTTCATCCTGCAGAAGCTCAAGCGGGATGCCGAGGCGTACCTGGGCGAGAAGGTCGTCGACGCGGTCATCACCGTTCCGGCCTACTTCAACGACTCCGAGCGCCAGGCCACCAAGGAGGCCGGTGAGATCGCGGGTCTCAACGTCCTGCGCATCGTCAACGAGCCCACCGCGGCCGCCCTGGCCTACGGCCTGGAGAAGGACGACCAGACCATTCTGGTCTTCGACCTCGGTGGCGGCACCTTCGACGTCTCGCTGCTGGAGATCGGTGACGGCGTCGTCGAGGTGAAGGCCACCAACGGTGACAACCACCTCGGTGGTGACGACTGGGACCAGCGCGTCGTCGACTACCTGGTCAAGCAGTTCCAGAACGGCCACGGCGTCGACCTGTCCAAGGACAAGATGGCGCTGCAGCGTCTGCGCGAGGCCGCCGAGAAGGCGAAGATCGAGCTGTCGTCGTCCACCGAGACCACGATCAACCTGCCCTACATCACCGCCTCGGCCGAGGGCCCGCTGCACCTGGACGAGAAGCTCACCCGCTCGCAGTTCCAGCAGCTGACCGCGGACCTCCTGGAGCGCTGCAAGACCCCGTTCCACAACGTGATCAAGGACGCCGGCATCGCGCTGTCCGACATCGACCACGTGGTCCTGGTCGGCGGTTCGACCCGTATGCCGGCCGTCGCCGAGCTCGTCAAGGAGCTGACCGGCGGCAAGGACGCCAACAAGGGCGTCAACCCGGACGAGGTCGTGGCCATCGGCGCCACCCTGCAGGCCGGTGTCCTCAAGGGTGAGGTCAAGGACGTCCTCCTGCTGGACGTCACCCCGCTGTCCCTCGGTATCGAGACCAAGGGCGGCATCATGACCAAGCTCATCGAGCGGAACACGACGATCCCGACCAAGCGGTCCGAGATCTTCACCACCGCCGAGGACAACCAGCCGTCCGTGCAGATCCAGGTCTACCAGGGCGAGCGCGAGATCGCGGCGTACAACAAGAAGCTCGGGATGTTCGAGCTGACCGGTCTGCCGCCGGCCCCGCGCGGCGTCCCGCAGATCGAGGTCTCCTTCGACATCGACGCCAACGGCATCATGCACGTGACCGCGAAGGACCTCGGCACGGGCAAGGAGCAGAAGATGACCGTCACCGGCGGCTCGTCGCTGCCGAAGGAAGAGGTCGACCGGATGCGGGAGGAGGCCGAGCGCTACGCGGACGAGGACCACAAGCGCCGCGAGGCCGCCGAGGCCCGCAACCAGGGCGAGCAGCTCGTCTACCAGACCGAGAAGTTCCTCAAGGACAACGAGGACAAGGTCCCCGCGGAGGTCAAGACCGAGGTCGAGACCGCCGTGGGCGAGCTGAAGGAGAAGCTCAAGGGCGAGGACACCGCGGAGATCCGCACCGCCACCGAGAAGGTCGCGGCCGTCTCCCAGAAGCTCGGCCAGGCCATGTACGCCGACGCGCAGGCCGCGGCGGGCGCCGAGGGTGCCGCCGCCGGTGAGCAGGCCAAGGCCGACGCCGCCGACGACGTCGTGGACGCCGAGATCGTCGACGACGAGAAGCCCAAGAAGGACGGTGCCGCGTGACGGAGGAGACCCCGGGCTTCGAGGAGAAGCCCGACGTCCCCTCTGACGCCGCCACCCCCGAAGACGCGGCGCAGGAAGCCGAGTCCGCCGACAAGGCGGGCTCGGCCCCGGCCGGGGACGTACAGGACGTAGCGCTCCAGGCGCAGCTGGACCAGGTACGCACGGCGCTCAACGAGCGCACGGCGGACCTCCAGCGGCTCCAGGCGGAGTACCAGAACTACCGCCGTCGGGTGGAACGGGACCGGGTCGCGGTCAAGGAGATCGCCGTGGCGAACCTCCTGTCCGAGCTCCTTCCCGTGCTCGACGACGTCGGCCGGGCGCGTGAACACGGCGAGCTGGTCGGCGGCTTCAAGTCGGTCGCCGAGTCGCTGGAAACCGTGGTCGCCAAGCTCGGTCTGCAGCAGTTCGGCAAGGAGGGCGAGCCCTTCGACCCGACGATCCACGAGGCCCTGATGCACTCGTACGCGCCCGACGTCACGGAGACGACGTGCGTGGCGATTCTGCAGCCCGGGTATCGCATCGGTGAGCGAACGATCCGCCCCGCGCGGGTCGCCGTCGCCGAACCGCAGCCGGGCGCGCAGAGCGCCAAGTCCGCCTCGGACGAGGACGCCAAGGCTTCGGACGAGGAGAGCGGTGGCCCGGAAGAGGGCTGACGTGAGCACGAACAGAAGAACCGCGCGGGAGGAGGGACGTCGGGGATGAGCACCAAGGACTTCGTCGAGAAGGACTACTACAAGGTCCTCGGCGTCCCCAAGGACGCCACCGAAGCGGAGATCAAGAAGGCGTACCGCAAGCTGGCCCGGGAGAACCACCCGGACGCCAACAAGGGCGACGCCAAGGCCGAGGAGCGCTTCAAGGAGATCTCCGAGGCCAATGACGTCCTGGGCGACGCCAAGCGCCGCAAGGAGTACGACGAGGCGCGCGCGCTGTTCGGCAACGGCGGCTTCCGGCCGGGGCCGGGCGGCGGCGGCAGCTTCAACTTCGACCTGGGCGACCTGTTCGGGGGCTCGGGTGGCGGCGGCGGTGCCGGCGGCTTCGGCGGCGGGCTCGGGGACGTCTTCGGCGGGCTGTTCAACCGTGGCGGCGCCGCGGGTACGCGTACCCAGCCGCGGCGTGGCCAGGACATCGAGTCCGAGGTGACGCTGAGCTTCACCGAGGCGGTCGACGGGGCCACGGTCCCGCTGCGGATGTCCAGCCAGGCGGCGTGCAAGGCCTGTTCGGGCACCGGCGACAAAAACGGTACGCCTCGGGTCTGCCCGACCTGTGTCGGCACCGGCCAGGTCAGCCGGGGCGCGGGCGGCGGCTTCTCGCTCACCGACCCGTGCGCCGACTGCAAGGGCCGCGGTCTGATCGCGCAGGACCCGTGCGACGTCTGCAAGGGCAGCGGACGGGCCACCAGCGCGCGCACGATGCAGGTCCGCATCCCCGCGGGCGTCTCGGACGGGCAGCGGATCCGGCTGCGCGGCAAGGGCGCTCCCGGTGAGCGCGGCGGCCCGGCCGGTGATCTGTACGTGGTCGTGCATGTCGGCGCCCACCCGGTCTTCGGCCGCAAGGGCGACAACCTCACCGTCACGGTGCCGGTCACCTTCCCGGAGGCGGCGCTCGGCGGCGAGGTGAAGGTGCCGACGCTGGGCGGTCCGCCGGTGACGCTGAAGCTGCCGGCCGGCACTCCCAACGGACGCACCATGCGGGCCCGGGGCAAGGGCGCGGCCCGCAAGGACGGCACCCGGGGTGATCTGCTGGTCACCATCGAGGTCGTCGTTCCCCAGGACCTCAGCGACCAGGCGAGGGAAGCGCTGGAGTCCTATCGCGAGGCGACCGCGGGGGCCGACCCGCGGGAGGAGCTGTTCCAGGCCGCGAAGGGAGCTTGAGATGGAGAGCCGGGGCGGGCAGCGTCGTAACCCGTATGAACTGACCGAAGAGTCGCCGGTGTACGTCATCTCCGTCGCGGCTCAGCTCTCCGGCCTGCATCCGCAGACCCTTCGTCAGTACGACCGGCTGGGGCTGGTCTCGCCCGACCGCACGGCCGGGCGGGGCCGCCGCTACTCCGCCCGGGACATCGAGCTGCTCCGCACGGTGCAGCAGCTGTCCCAGGACGAGGGCATCAACCTCGCCGGCATCAAGCGCATCATCGAACTGGAGAACCAGGTCGCGGCCCTGCAGCAGCGGGTCGCCGAGCTGCAGGGCGCCCTGGAGGGCGCGGCCAGCGCGATGCAGCAGCGGGAGGCCGCGGTGCACGCCTCCTATCGGCGCGATCTGGTGCCGTATCAGGACGTGCAGCAGACCAGCGCGCTGGTGGTGTGGCGGCCGAAGCGGTCCGAGTGACGGGCGCCGCGCGGCGCGGTGGTACTACGGCGAAGGGCCGGGGTGGTGAGGAGCCGCCCCGGCCCTTCGCCGTGTCCGGGCGGGCGAACGGGGGCGGCCGGCAAGGGCCCCGGCGGGTGCTCAGCAGCCGTTGTAGCCCGCCGTCGGCATCGACAGCCGGCGGTGCACCTGTGACTTCATCGCGAGCGTGTAGACCGGCTCGTCGAGGTCGGCGGTCTCCAGCCGGATGCCGGCCGCCGCGCACCGGGCGCTGAACTCGTCGGCGCCGTCGATGGCGTTCTCCAGCGCCCGCCGATTGGGCGTCACGAACACGTCGACCAGGCCGTTTTCCACGTCGCGCCACAGCGCGCTGTGGTCGGCGCGCAGCTGATGCAGGGTGAGCTGGCAGGTCAGGTGGTACTCACGGGCTGCCGCCCACTGCTTGCACATGTCGTGCTGGCTGCGGTCATCGACCAGGAACGGATCCTCGTCCAGCTCGGACAGCGGCATCAGGCAGGCGATCGCCGTCACTCGGACCGAGTTCATCGTGCCCTCCGGGGCGTGGCGACTGTGGGGGCGACGATACCCCCGAGGGCGGCCCGTGGTGGAGGGGCTGTACCGGGTGGCGAGGCGTACCCGCAGGCGTGGCAGATCTTCCAGCCGTCCTGATTGACCGCGAGCTGGCCGCCGCAGCGCGGGCAGAGCTCGGCGTGCGGGCGTGGCCGGGCGGGGCGCGGCCGGGCGGGGTGCGGACGGCGCGGAACGGTCGTCACGATGCGCAAAGCCGACGCCATGGCGCCTCCAGCTGCCTTCTTCTGCCCGGGACGAGGCCGAGGCCGCTCGTCGTTGCCCGGTGCTGTTCGGTCCCCGTCGTCCTTGGGTACCAGGTGGCGCGATGCCGCCGGATGCGGAGCGCCCGTTTTCGGACAGGTGTGGACCAGAGGTGGTTCGGCCGCTCAGGCGCGTCCCATGGCCCTGGTCACCGCGATCTCGATCATGACCCGGTCGGGGTTGGGGGCCGGCGTCCGCCCGTACCGCCCGGCGTACCGGGCGACCGCGTCGGCCACCGCCCCGGCCTCGGTCCGCACCCGCGCGATGCCCTCCAGGGTCGCCCAGCGGCCCCGGTCGACCTGGCACACGGCGACCCGCGCGCCGTCCGGCCCGGCGGCGAGCACGTTCTTGACCTTGGTGCTGTCCTTGCGGGTGATGACCCGCGCGATCCGCTGCCCGGCGTCGTAGGTGACCCCCACCGGCACCACGTGCGGCGTCCCGTCCGGCCGCGGCGTGGTGAGCGTCGACATGAGGTACTCGTCCCAGAAGGCGAGGTACTCGGGGGAGAGGGCGCTGAGGTCGTGGGCCATGGGGGTCAGGGTAGACCGGGCCCCGGGGCCCCGGACCGGCGGTCAGAGGAATTCGACCGTCTCCAGGCCGAAGGAGAAGGGGGCGGGGAGGGGGACGGGTTTGCCGAAGGGCACGGCGGTGTGGCCCACGTAGTCTTCCGCGGAAGGCTCGCTGAACAGCGTCACCGTGGACCTGTCGCGGTCGACGAGGAGGTGCAGCGGAAGACCGGCGCGGGCATAGGCGCGTCTCTTGCCCTCGCGGTCGTTATGGGGCCTGGCCGAGGTCGCCTCGGCGACCATGGCAACGCCGTCGCTGGGCATCCACGGTGGGGCGCCCCGGAAGAGACGCAGTGAGCGTGGGGCGATGGTGGCAGCGGGAATCGCGTGGTCCGCGGGCTGGTCACCCGAGCCGGCGAGGACGAGTCCCTTGTAGCCCGAGACCTGCATGGCCGTCGCCGACTGCCCATACACCTGCTCGTTGACGATGCCGCGTCCCCCGGGTGGTCAGTGCCAGTGGCATATTCCGGGGCAATTCCCTCGCACGGATGAGCCTTGAGTGGAATAGACTCAACTTATCGCACGTTGGCATAGGCAGGATTGGCTCAGGGAACGTGCGCCAGTACCGGGTATGGGCACGAGTACGAGGAGGATCACGAGGCCGTGGACGCGGAGCTGACCAACAAGAGCCGAGAGGCGCTGAGCGCTGCCAACAAGCGGGCGGTCACCGCCGGGCACGCGGACATGACGTCCGCGCATCTCCTGCTCGCGCTGCTGGCCGGGCAGGACAACGAGAACATCATGGACCTGCTGGCCGCCGTGGAAGCGGACGCCGCCGCGCTGCGCAACGGCGCCGAGCGGCAGCTCGCCGCGCTGCCCAGCGCGCAGGGCTCGACGGTGTCCCCGCCGCAGCCGGACCGCGAGCTGCTGACCGCCATCGCGGACGCCACCCAGCGCGCCAAGGACCTCGGGGACGACTACGTCTCCACCGAGCACCTGCTGATCGGGATCGCCGCCAAGGGCGGGCGCACCGGCGAGCTGCTGGAGCAGCAGGGCGCCTCCGCCAAGAAGCTGCTGGCCGCGTTCGAGGCGAACCGCGGCGGGCAGCGGGTGACCAACCCCGACCCGGAAGGCACGTACAAGGCGCTGGAGAAGTTCGGTACGGACTTCACCGCGGCCGCCCGCGAGGGCAAGCTCGACCCGGTCATCGGCCGGGACCACGAGATCCGGCGGGTGGTGCAGGTCCTCTCCCGCCGTACGAAGAACAACCCGGTGCTGATCGGCGAGCCGGGCGTCGGCAAGACCGCCGTCGTCGAGGGGCTGGCGCAGCGGATCGTCAAGGGCGACGTGCCCGAGTCGCTGCGCAACAAGCGGCTGGTCGCGCTGGACCTGGGGGCGATGGTCGCGGGCGCGAAGTACCGCGGTGAGTTCGAGGAGCGGCTGAAGACCGTTCTGGCGGAGATCAAGTCCAGCGAGGGCCAGATCATCACCTTCATCGACGAGCTGCACACCGTCGTCGGTGCGGGCGCCGGCGGGGACTCGTCGATGGACGCGGGCAACATGCTCAAGCCCATGCTGGCCCGCGGTGAGCTGCGGATGGTCGGTGCGACCACGCTCGACGAGTACCGCGAGCGGATCGAGAAGGACGCCGCGCTGGAGCGGCGCTTCCAGCAGGTGCTGGTCGCCGAGCCGACCGTCGAGGACACGGTGGCGATCCTGCGTGGCCTCAAGGGCCGCTACGAGGCGCACCACAAGGTGCAGATCGCCGACTCCGCGCTGGTCGCCGCGGCCACCCTCTCCGACCGCTACATCACCTCCCGCTTCCTGCCCGACAAGGCGATCGACCTGGTCGACGAGGCGGCCTCCCGCCTCCGCATGGAGATCGACTCGTCCCCCGTGGAGATCGACGAGCTCCAGCGCGCCGTCGACCGCCTCAAGATGGAGGAGCTCGCGCTCCGCAACGAGACCGACGCCGGCTCCGTCGCGCGCCTGGAGAAGCTGCGCAAGGACCTTGCCGACAAGGAGGAGGAGCTGCGCGGGCTGACCGCCCGGTGGGAGAAGGAGAAGCAGAGCCTCAACCGCGTCGGTGAGCTGAAGGAGAAGCTCGACGAACTGCGCGGCCAGGCCGAGCGCGCCCAGCGGGACGGCGACTTCGACACCGCCTCCAAGCTGCTCTACGGCGAGATCCCGGGCGTCGAACGGGAACTGGAGGAGGCCGCGGCCGCCGAGGCCGAGCAGGAGGCCGCCAAGGAGTCCATGGTCAAGGAGGAGGTCGGCCCGGACGACATCGCCGACGTGGTCAGCTCCTGGACCGGCATCCCGGCCGGCCGCCTCCTGGAGGGCGAGACCCAGAAGCTGCTCCGCATGGAGGAGGAGATCGGCAAGCGGTTGATCGGCCAGACCGAGGCCGTCCGCTCGGTGTCGGACGCGGTCCGCCGCACCCGCGCCGGGATCGCCGATCCGGACCGGCCCACCGGCTCGTTCCTCTTCCTCGGCCCGACCGGCGTCGGCAAGACCGAGCTGGCCAAGGCGCTCGCCGACTTCCTCTTCGACGACGAGCGGGCGATGGTCCGGATCGACATGTCGGAGTACGGCGAGAAGCACAGCGTGGCCCGCCTGGTCGGCGCGCCGCCCGGTTACGTCGGCTACGAGGAGGGCGGCCAGCTGACCGAGGCGGTCCGCCGCCGCCCGTACAGCGTGATCCTGCTCGACGAGGTGGAGAAGGCGCACACCGAGGTCTTCGACATCCTGCTCCAGGTGCTCGACGACGGCCGGCTCACGGACGGCCAGGGCCGCACGGTCGACTTCCGGAACACCATCCTGATCCTGACCTCCAACCTGGGCTCCGGGTTCCTGATGGACCCGCTGCTGAAGGAGGAGGAGAAGAAGGAGAAGGTGCTGGAGACCGTCCGTGCGTCCTTCCGGCCCGAATTCCTCAACCGGCTCGACGACGTGGTGGTCTTCCACGCGCTCGGCACGGCACAGCTGCAGCGGATCGCCCGGATCCAGCTGGCCCATCTCCAGCGCCGGCTCGGCGACCGCAGGCTCACCCTGGACGTCACCGACCGCGCCCTGGACTGGCTCGCCTGGCTGGGCCGGGAACCGGTCGTCGACGCCCCCGCCCCCGACCTGTCGTACGGTGCCCGGCCGCTGCGCCGCCTGGTGCAGACGGCCATCGGCGACCAGCTCGCCCGGGCCATCCTGGCCGGCGAGGTGCTCGACGGCGACACCGTACGGGTGGACGTGGACGGCGACGGGGAGCGGCTGACGGTGGCGGCCGCCGGGCGCGCCGCGGTCTGACCGGACGCGGTCCCGCCGGGGGGATCGTTCCCTTGACCTACACGTTGCCCGCACCGGCCCCGTCCGGGCTTGCCAGGACGGGGCTGATGTGGGGGAGGATGGCAGGGACCATACGAAGGGAATTCCACGGTGAGCATCGACCCGTCCTCGATTCCGAATTTCGGGGGCCAGCCCGAACCGCAGCCGTCGGGGCCTGATGGTCCCGTCCTGCCTGACCAGGACCTGGTCAAGCAGCTCCTCGACCAGATGGAGCTGAAGTACGTAGTCGACGAGGAGGGTGACCTCGCCGCGCCGTGGGAGCAGTTCCGCACGTACTTCATGTTCCGGGGCGAGGAGGAGCAGCAGATCTTCTCCGTCCGCACGTTCTACGACCGCGTCCACGGCCTCGACGAGAAGTCGAAGCTGCTGGAGGCGATCGACGACTGGAACCGCCGGACGCTGTGGCCCAAGGCCTACACCCACACCCATGACGACGGCACGGTCCGTCTGATCGGTGAGGCATCGATGCTGATCGGCACCGGTGTTTCGCTCGAACACTTCGTGTCGAGCACGGTCAGCTGGGTCCGCGCCTCCATCGAATTCGACAAGTGGATCGTCGAGCAGCTCGGTTTGGAGGCCGAGATCGACGGCGACTCCGACGACAAGCCGGGCGACGAGGAGGGCTGACGCCCCCTTCACCCCGGACCCGGCTGCGCGGGCCCAGGAGCATCCGCTCCGGGGCCCGCGTCGTCGTTGGTGTGCCCGCCCGCGCCGGCTATCCGGCCGCCAGTGCCTTCAGCCGCCCCGCCGCCTCCTGGAGGACCTCGACGCTCTTGCAGAAGGCGAAGCGGACGAAGGGGGCGCCCTGGTCCTTGTGGTCGTAGAAGACGGCGTTGGGGATGGCGACGACGCCGGCCCGTTCGGGGAGGGCGCGGCAGAAGGCGAAGCCGTCGCCCTCTTCGGACAGTGCGCCGCCCAGGGGGCGGATGTCGGTGGTGATGAAGTACGTGCCGGAGGGCCGGAAGACCCGGAAGCCGGCGTCGGCCAGGCCGGCGGCGAGCACATCGCGCTTGGTGCGCAGATCGTCGCGCAGCCCGCTGTAGTAGCCGTCGGGCAGGGCCAGGGCCTCGGCGACGGCGTACTGGAAGGGGCCGGCGGAGACGTAGGTGAGGAACTGCTTGGCCGAGCGGACCGCGGTGATCAGCTCCGGCGCCGCGGTGACCCAGCCGACCTTCCAGCCGGTGAAGGAGAAGGTCTTGCCGGCCGAGCTGATGGTGACGGTGCGGTCGCGCATGCCCGGGAAGGACGCGAGGGGCAGGTGCTCGCCCTCGAAGACGAGGTGCTCGTAGACCTCGTCGGTGATCACGAGGAGATCGCGTTCCACGGCCAGCTCGGCGACCGCGGTGAGCTCCTCGCGGGTCAGGACGGTGCCGGTGGGGTTGTGCGGGGTGTTGAGGAGGAGGAGGCGGGTGTCGTCGGTGACGGCGTCGCGCAGCTCGTCGAGGTCGAGGCGGTACGTACCGGATTCCGGCTCGGCGCGCAGGGTCACCGGCACCCGGCGGCCGCCCGCCATGGCGATACAGGCGGCGTAGGAGTCGTAGTACGGCTCCAGCGCGACGACCTCGTCGCCCGGTTCGAGGAGGGCGAGCAGCGCGGCGGCGATGGCCTCGGTGGCGCCGGCGGTGACCAGGACCTCGGTGTCGGGGTCGTACGACAGGCCCAGGTGGCCGTAGAAGCGCTCCTGGTGGGCGGCGACGGCGGTGCGCAGCTCGGGGATGCCGGGGCCGGGCGGGTACTGGTTGCCGCGGCCGTCGCGCAGCGCGCGCACCGCCGCCTCCCTGACTTCCTCGGGGCCGTCGGCGTCCGGGAAGCCCTGGCCGAGGTTGATGGAGCCGGTGCGTACGGCGAGTGCCGACATCTCGGCGAAGATCGTGGTGCCGAATTCGGCGAGGCGGCGATTGAGCAGCGGTCGGTCCATGCGCGCCATCCTGCGCCGAACCTCTGGAGTTCCTCAACTGTGCTTTGAGACGGGGAGGGCAGGGGCATCAGCCCCAGCACACAAGGACGGAAGCGGTCGCCGACGGGGGCGGCCGGCGGCCCGGGAGGGGCCGGGACGGCGCATCGGGCGCCGGACGGAGCGTTGCTGTCCCACTGCCCGAAGGGAGTGGGAGGGGCCTCACGCTTCGGGGGAGCGAAAGGAGTGTGTGGCAGATGACGATGGGGATTTTGTTCTTCCTGGTGATCTGTGCGGTGGTGGCCGGGGTCGTGGCCCTGGCCGTGCGGGGCGGGGGCGGCGGTCGCGGCGGGAGCTCGTCCGGCGCCAGCTGGTGGGCGGGTGGTGACTCGGGTGCGAGCGGCCACCACGGTGGGCATCACGGGGGGCATCACGGCGGTGGCCACCACGGCGGCCACTCGTGCGGCGGCGGTGGCGGCTGCGGTGGCGGCGGGTCCTGAACCGCACACATGCGGGTGGCCCATATCTGTCCGCATATGCGCCCGGCGGGCCGTCGGCGAGTGCCAACACCCGCTGGGCGCAAGGCAGTTGAACAGTTGAGCTGCTAGGCCCTCTAGGGGATGGAAAGCCGGAGAACATGGGTAAAACCGCTGTGGGCGACCGGGCATTCATGATTCCCTCTTCATAGAGAATCCCCCACGTTCTCCGATCCCACGTGGGCGCGAGCCGGCAGGCAGGCGTACGTTCCTGATCCTTCACGGGCGGGCCGGCCCACCATTCCACTGCGTGTTTGCGGAGCCGACCCATGCTCACCACTTTGAAGACGGCGTACACCGATACCCGTGCATCCGACCTGGCCTGGGCGCTGGACAGGGAACCCCTGCCGGCCCTGGCCGTGCTCGACCTCCAACTCCATGACATCCAGGTCCAGTTGAGGCTGCTCGGCGCCTCCCACCAGGTCATTCTCGAAGAGGAACGCGGGACGTGTTCCGAGACCGTCGCCTGTATGCCGGGCAGCAGCACCCCCTTGCCGCTCGGCGTGGCCAAGCGCCTGGGGGACTGGGAGTACGAGTTCGCCGCGCATGTGGAGACCCTGTCGCGCGGTTCGTTCGCGGGGCGCGCGCAGGAGTTGCTCGCGCTGGTCGCCGAGCATCCGTACGGGCTCGCCGGGACGTTCCCCGGTTCGCCGCACGCCTTCACGGCGCTGCTGGCGCAGTGCCAGCGGGACCAGGTGCGCTGGCGGACCTGGCATGCGTACCCGCAGGAGGGTCGTTTGGTGGCCACCCGGACGCGGGTGGTCGTACGGGCGCCGGTCGCGGCTGTCTAGGGGCGGGTACACGCCGGGCGTGGGGAAGGTCGGCGGGGTGCGCGCGGTGTGGTGTGCGCGGGCGCGCAATGTCCGACGTCCGCCGCGGACTTGCGCTCCAGTCTCGCCCAACTGACGCGTGTAGCCCGCAGAGTGCACTCGTGTGGGTGACCGATAGGTCCGGAATCGTCACGTAGCGTTCACGCATGATCGACCCGCCAGAGTCCGCTCTCACCGGCACCCTCGGGCGGCCGGAGGCCATGACGTCGGCGCGGCTGCCCGTCCCGGCCGGGCTCGGCCGGCTGCTGGTGCTCTGCGTGGTCTTCGTCTGTGCCGCCTGCGGACTGGTCTACGAACTCGAACTCGTCGCCATGGCCACGTACTTGGTGGGTGACTCGGTCACCCAGGCGTCCGTCGTGCTGTCCGTCATGGTCTTCGCGATGGGCATCGGCGCACTGCTCGCCAAGCGGCTGCGGTGCCGGGCGGCGGTCGGCTTCGGCGCGGTCGAGGCCGGGCTCGCGCTGGTCGGCGGCAGCTCCGCGATGGCGCTCTACGCCTGCTTCGCCTGGTTCGCCCAGGCCCGCACCGCGCTGGTCGCCTTCTCCCTGGTCATCGGTGTGCTGATCGGCGCCGAGGTGCCGCTGCTGATGACCCTGATCCAGCGGGTGCGGCGGCAGGACCCGGGCGGGGCGGTCGCCGACCTGTTCGCCGCGGACTACGTCGGCGCCCTCGTCGGCGGCCTGGCCTTTCCCTTCCTGCTGCTGCCGAACCTCGGCCAGCTGTCCGGCGCGCTGGTCACCGGCGCCGTCAACGACGTGGCCGGCAGCGCCCTGGTGCTCTGGCTCTTCCGCCGCGACCTGACCGCCCGCGCCCGCTGGACGCTGCTGGTGGTGAACGTCCTCGTGCTCGCGCTGCTCGCCGCCGGCGTAGTGCTGGCCGCGCCCTTCGAACGGGCCGCGCGCCGGGCCGTGTACGGCTCGGCGGCCCGGGTCGCGGTGCAGACCGACGTGCAGGAAGTGGTGCTGACCGGCGGCACCGGAACCGGTGCGGGACGGGAGAGGAAAGGTTCCGGCCGGCCGCTGGAGCTGTACCTCGACGGCCGGCTGCGGGTCAGCGGGGACACCGAAGTCCGCTACCACGAAGCGCTGGTGCACCCGGCGATGGCCGCCGGCCCGCATGCCCGGGTCCTGGTCCTCGGCGGCGGCGACGGCCTGGCCGTACGCGAGATCCTCCGCTACCGCGCGGTCCGCTCGGTGACCGTCGTCGAACTCGACCCCGGCGTCCTCCGGCTGGCCCGTACGGACCCCGGCCTGACCCGCCTGAACGACCACTCGCTCGGCGATCCGCGGGTCCACGTCGTCACCGCCGACGCCTTCGACTGGCTGCGCGACCGGAACGCCTCCGGCGACCGCCCGGCGCCCTACGACGTCATCGTCTCCGATCTCCCCGACCCCGGCATCACCGCCAGCACCAAGCTGTACTCCCAGGAGTTCTACGGCCTGGCCGCACGGCTGCTGGCCGACCGCGGACGCCTGGTGGTGCACGCCGGCCCGCCGGTCGGCCGGGCCCGGGCGTACTGGACGGTGGACGCCACGGTCCGCTCGGTGGGCCTGGCCACCGACCCGTACCGCATGCCCGGCCGCCCCGCGTCCTTCTCCGGTCCCGACCGCGCGGCCGACCCCACGCCGGGGCCGACCGGCGAACCGCTCACCCTCGGACCGGCGCCCCGCTACTGGGGCTTCGTGCTCGCCGCCCGGCACCGACCCCGCTTCGGCCCGGCGCCCGACGCACCCCTTCCGCCGGTGACCCGCGAGGCGCTGGGGGCCGCCCGGCACGGCGACCTCCGCGACCGCATCCCCGGCCTCCCGGCGTCCACGCTGATGCACCCGCGCTACCAGTACTGACCCGTTCCGCGGGCCGGGGCAGCGTACGCGCGACGGCCCGGACCCGGGCCGGAGCGCAGAAAGTTGTGCGTGCGCGGGCACGTGTCCCGGCCTGCTGGGTAGGCTCCCGTGTCATGGAGCATGAGGTGTACGTTCCGTTTCCCGTCCGGACCGTGCGGCAGGCGCTCACCGAACCGGAGCGGGTGGCGCGCTGTGTCCCCGGAGTCCAACTCGACGCCGATGCCGCCCCGCACCGCCCCGAGGGCCGGCTGCGGCTGCGCATCGGAAGCTCCACCATCACCTACCGCGGCAGTCTCACGGTCAGCGAGCCGGCCGACGGCGGCCCCGGTGACGACGGCACCGCCGAACTGACCGTCGAGGCGAAGGGCGCCGAATCCGTGGGTGACGGAGCGGTCGCGCTGACCCTGACCGTACGGCTGTCCCCGGCCACCGACCCCGGCCCCGGCACCACCCTGGCCTGCGCCGGCACCGTCCACAGCGACGGCCGGCTCGCCGAGGCCACCGACCGGGCCGCCGAGACCGCCGGGCGCCGGCTGCTGGACCGGTTCGCCGAGAACCTCGCGGACGACCTGCGGCAGCACCCGGTCGCCGACGGGCCCGCCCCGACCGGCGTCTTCGACAGCGACGTGCCGCCGCCCGCCCTGGACCCGCTCAGCGACGAGGACGCCATCGAGGAGGCCGACCTGGCCGACGCGGGCGACGCCGTCGAGGAGACCGCTTTCACCTACGACGACGACCTGGACGAGGTCGCCCCGGCCGAGGCCGCGCACGCCCGCCGCACGATGATCGGGCGCAGTGCCGAGGAGGTCGACCACGCCCCGCCGCGCGGCCGGTACGCGCCGGTGCCCGCACCCGAGCCCCACGCCACCTCGCTGACCCTGCGCTGGGCGGCGCCGGCCGCCGCGGTGGTGCTGGCGTCCGCCGTCGTCGTCGGCCGGGTGCTGCGCCGCCGCCGCTGACCGCGACGCCCGGCGGCGTCCCCCGGCGCGGCCCGGCGCACCGCTAGGGTCGGGCCCCGTGAGTACCGACAACACCACGCAGGGCGGCGCGCCGTCCGGGGTACGGCTCGCCGCCGGAGACACCGAAGTGACCGTCCGGCCGGACAACGGCTGCCGGATCGGAAGCCTCCGCGTCGGCGGTACGGAACTGCTGCGGCAGGGCGACACATACGGCTGTTTCCCGATGGTTCCGTGGTGCGGCCGGCTCGCGCACGGCGAGTTCCGCAACGGCGGCGAGCTGCACCGCATGCCGCTGAACGCCCCGCCGCACGCGATCCACGGCACCGGCCGCAACCTGCACTGGCGCACCGCCCGGACCGGCCCGACGGAGGCGGCCTTCACCTACGACCTCACCGACCCGGCGGCCCCCTGGCCGTACCCGGGGCGGGTCACCCAGCTCGTCGAGCTCGCAGCGGACGGCGCCTCGCTCACCCTCACCATGGGCGTTGAGGCGACCGACGACTCCTTCCCGGCGCAGGCCGGCTGGCACCCGTGGTTCCGGCGGAACCTCGGCGAGGGGCAGGACGTACACCTCGACTTCCTGCCCGAGTGGCAGGAGGAGCGGGGCCCCGACCACCTCCCGACCGGCCGGCGGATCACCCCGCGGCCCGGCCCGTGGGACGACTGCTTCGGCACCCCGCGCGGGGTCGCCGCCACCCTCACCTGGCCGGGCCGTCTGGAACTGAAGGTCACCAGCCGCGCCGAGTGGGTGGTGGTCTACGACGAGCAGGAGGCCGCGGTCTGCGTGGAACCGCAGTCCGGCCCGCCCAACGGCCTCAACACCCTGCCGCGGCTGGTCACCCCCATCGATCCGCTGGAGATCTCCATGACCTGGAGCTGGCGGAGCCTTGCCGGGGACACCGCATAAGCTCAAGACCATGAGTGACGACGTGCGCGGCGAGCTGCTGCAGCAGATCAAGGACAAGGCCGTGGTGCACGGCAAGGTGACGCTTTCCTCCGGCAAGGAGGCCGACTACTACATCGACCTGCGCCGGATCACCCTGGACGGCGAGGCCGCGCCGCTGGTGGGGCAGCTGATGCTGGACATCACCGCCGACCTGGACTACGACGCGGTGGGCGGGCTGACGCTGGGCGCCGACCCGGTGGCGACCTCGATGCTGCACGCCTCCGCCGCGCGCGGCCGGCGGCTGGACGCGTTCGTCGTCCGCAAGGCCCAGAAGGCGCACGGCATGCAGCGCCGCATCGAGGGCCCCGACATCAAGGGCCGCCGGGTCCTGGTCGTCGAGGACACCTCCACCACCGGCGGCTCCCCGCTGACCGCCGTCGAGGCGGCCCGCGAGGCGGGCGCCGAGGTCGTCGCGGTGGCCACGATCGTCGACCGCGGCGCCGCGTCCGCGATCGCCGACGCCGGGCTGCCTTATATCACGGGCTTCCAGCTCGGCGACCTCGGGCTCGCCTGAGGGTCGCCAGGCATCCGGCGCTGACGCGGGAGAAACGCGCTGACCTGCGGTTTCGCCAAGTGGCGGTTGGTTTCACGGGAAACCGGCCGCCACTTTCGCGTGGTGGCCGGATGGGGGGAGTGGAGCAATCCGCGGAGTCTGGGAAGATGTGCTCGGCAACGTCGCCGTCCCAGGTCAGGGCCAAGAACGCACACCCGCACATACAAGGAGCGGACAGATGCCCATCGCAACTCCCGAGGTCTACAACGAGATGCTGGACCGGGCGAAGGCAGGCAAGTTCGCCTACCCGGCCATCAACGTCACGTCGACGCAGACGCTGCACGCCGCGCTGCGCGGCTTCGCCGAGGCCGAGAGCGACGGCATCATCCAGATCTCCACCGGTGGTGCGGAGTTCCTGGGTGGCCAGCACAACAAGGACATGGTGACCGGCGCGGTCGCGCTCGCCGAGTTCGCGCACGTCGTGGCCGACAAGTACGACATCACCGTCGCGCTGCACACCGACCACTGCCCCAAGGACAAGCTCGACGGCTACGTCCGCCCGCTGCTGGACATCTCCGCCGAGCGCGTCGCCAAGGGCCAGAACCCGCTGTTCCAGTCGCACATGTGGGACGGCTCGGCCGAGACCCTCGCCGACAACCTGGCCATCGGCCAGGAGCTGCTCGCCAAGGCCGCCGCCGCCAAGATCATCCTTGAGGTCGAGATCACCCCGACCGGCGGCGAGGAGGACGGCGTCAGCCACGAGATCAACGACGAGCTCTACACCACCGTCGACGACGCGCTGCGCACCGCCGAGGCGCTGGGCCTGGGCGAGAAGGGCCGCTACCTGCTCGCCGCCTCCTTCGGCAACGTCCACGGCGTCTACAAGCCGGGCAACGTCGTGCTCCGCCCCGAGCTCCTCAAGGACCTCCAGGAGGGCGTCGGCGCCAAGTACGGCAAGGCCGCGCCGTTCGACTTCGTCTTCCACGGCGGCTCCGGCTCCACCGAGCAGGAGATCGCCACCGCGCTGGAGAACGGCGTGGTCAAGATGAACCTCGACACCGACACGCAGTACGCGTTCTCCCGTCCGATCGCGGACCACATGTTCCGCAACTACGACGGAGTGCTGAAGGTCGACGGCGAGGTCGGCAACAAGAAGACCTACGACCCGCGCAGCTGGGGCAAGCTGGCCGAGGCCGGCATGGCCAAGCGGGTGACCGAGGCGTGCGCGAACCTTCGCTCGACGGGCACGAAGATCAAGTAACTCTCCGCCCGTACCCGTCTTCCGGGTGCGGGGCTTCGGGCCGAGGGGGCGGGCGCCGGTGGGCGTCCGCCCCCTTTGTCGTGCGAGGGGCCGGGATCGCGGGCACGCTCGGGCTATGAGCGACGTCGGGCTGGGATCCGCACAGGGGCGGTGGGTCCTGCTGACCGCTGTGCTGGGGTCCGGGATGGCGATGCTGGACAGCACCGTCGTCAATGTCGCACTGCCCCGGATCGGGCAGGATCTCCACGCCGACCTGGCGGTTCTGCAGTGGACGGTGACCGCCTACCTGCTCACTCTGTCCGCGTTGATCCTGCTGGGCGGGGCGCTGGGGGACCGGTACGGCCGGCGGCGGGTCTTCGTCATCGGGGTGGTCTGGTTCGCCACCGCCTCGCTGCTGTGCGGGCTGGCGCCGCACGCCGGGGTGCTGATCGCCGCACGGGCGCTGCAGGGGGTCGGCGGGGCACTGCTCACGCCCGGTTCGCTCGCCCTGATCCAGGCGGTGTTCCGGCCGGGCGACCGGGCCCGTGCGGTCGGTGCCTGGTCGGGGCTGGGCGGGGTGGCCGCGGCGATCGGACCGTTCGTCGGCGGCTGGCTGGTGGACGGCCCCGGCTGGCGCTGGGTGTTCTTCGTGAACGTGCCGCTGGCGCTGGTGTGCGTGCCGGTGGCGCTGCGGCACGTCCCCGAGACCCGGGAGCGGGCCGCCGACCGGCGCGGCGGGTTCGATGTGGCGGGCGCGGCGCTGGGGGCGCTGGCGCTGGCCGGGGTGACGTACGCGCTGATCGCCGCGCCCGGCCGGGGCGCCTCGCCGGGGGTGATCGTCCCCGCGGTGGCCGGTGTGCTGCTCGGGGTGGTCTTCGTCCGCGTCGAGGGACGCCGGACCGACCCGATGCTGCCGCTCGCGATCTTCCGCATCCGCCTGTTCTCCGCGATCAACGCGGTGACCGTGTGCGTCTACGCGGCGTTCAGCGGCTTCTTCTTCCTGGCCGTCCTCCAGCTCCAGGTCGTCGCGGGCTATTCGGCGCTCCAGGCCGGTGTCGCCCTGCTGCCGACCACCGGCCTGATGCTCCTGCTCTCCGCCCGCGCCGGTGAACTGGGGCAGCGCATCGGGCCGCGGATCCCGCTCACCGCCGGACCGGTGCTGTGCGCCGCCGGGATGCTGCTGATGATCCGGGTCGGCCCGGGCGCCTCCTACGCCGCCGACGTGCTGCCCGCGCTGGTCGTGCTGGGCACGGGAATGGTGACGCTGGTCGCGCCGCTCACCTCGACCGTGCTGGCGTCGGTGGACGTGGACCGGGCCGGGCTGGCCAGCGGCATCAACAACGCGGCGGCCCGGGCCGCGGGCCTGGTCGCGGTGGCCGCCCTGCCCCTCCTGGCGGGCATGGGCCCCGAGGCCTACCGCTCGGCCGGCGAATTCGCCGCCACCTTCCGCCGCGCCATGCCCCTGTGCGCCGCCGTCCTCCTGGCCGGCGCCCTGATCGCCTGGCTCACCGTCCGCCCGACGCCCCGCCCCCCACCCGCCAAGGAACCCTGCCACCCCGAGTGCACCTACCACTGCGGAGTGGCCTCGCCGCCCTTGGACCCGGGCGACCGGCCACCTGAGCCACCACGCCCACCCCCACCCACCTCCCCTTTCCCTCCAACGGGAGGGGACGGGCCGTAGGGCCTGGTGTGGGGGCATCGCTTCCGAGGGCGCAATGAGGAGCGAAGCCCCGCGGCGGAAGGCCGGGTACGTGCGCAGGGCCGCCACAGCCACCCCGTGGGGGAGACTAAGGGCATGCCCATTCACGAAAACC
This sequence comes from Streptomyces sp. NPDC021749, assembly GCF_040640655.1. Classification (NCBI taxonomy): domain Bacteria; kingdom Bacillati; phylum Actinomycetota; class Actinomycetes; order Kitasatosporales; family Streptomycetaceae; genus Streptomyces; species Streptomyces sp. NPDC021749. The sequence continues at coordinate 20,485 of NZ_JBFACE010000050.1, forward strand.
TGCTGGGGGGACCGCCCCCCACCCACCTCCCCGACGACCCCGAGCCCCGCGAGGCGCTCGCGGCCGGTACCGCGCCGGCCGATGTGGCCGCGAAGCACCCGACGTCCTCGCTCGCCTGGGCGCAGCTCGCGGACGACGCGTTCGAGGGCGGCCGGGTCGTCGAGTCGTACGCGTACGCCCGTACCGGCTACCACCGCGGTCTGGACGCGCTGCGCCGGGCCGGCTGGAAGGGCCACGGCCCGGTGCCGTTCGAGCACGAGCCCAACCGCGGCTTCCTGCGGGCGCTGCACGCCCTCGCCCGGGCCGCCGGCGCGATCGGTGAGCAGGACGAGTACGAGCGCTGCACGCAGTTCCTGAAGGACTCCTCGCCGACGGCCGCCCAGACCCTGGGCTGACCCGCCGGACCCGCGGAGCACCCGCCGTGGCCCGCCTGGCCCCCTGACCAGGCGGGCCTTGCACTTGCCGGGGACCATTGCGGAAGATGCCCGGTGGGGACCGGGGCCCCCGTGCCGGATTCGGCAGGGGCGGACCGCTACCCGGAGTACGTTTCGAGGAGACAGCGATGTCCCACGAGGTAACCGGCGGGGCTCAGGAGCCTGAGACCCCGAACCTCGACTTCGCAGGTACCACCCCGTACGAGGACTACGTCCAGGCGGACGTCCTCACCCATCTCCAGCACCCGCTCTCCGAGGATCCCGGCGAGATGGTCTTCCTGGTCACCACCCAGGTCATGGAGCTGTGGTTCACCGTCATCGTCCATGAATGGCACACCGCGGCCGAGGCACTGCGCCGTGACGACATACCGGTGGCCGTCGACGCGCTGCGGCGCTCCGCCTACGAGCTGGAGGCGCTGAACGCCGCGTGGAAGCCGCTGGCCAAGCTGACCCCGGCCCAGTTCAACGCCTACCGCAGTGCGCTGGGTGAGGGCTCCGGTTTCCAGTCGGCGATGTACCGGCGGCTGGAGTTCCTGCTCGGTGAGAAGTCCGCGTCGATGCTGGTGCCGCACCGCGGCGCCCCGCGCGCGCACGCGGAGTTGGAGAAGGCGCTGCACGAGCCGAGTCTGTGGGACGAGGTGCTGCGGCTGCTGGCCCGCCGCGGCCACCCGGTCCCCGCGGCCGTACTGGAGCGGGACCCGGCGCAGCGCTACGAGCCGGACCCGGCGGTGGAGGCCGTCTGGGCGGAGATCTACGCGGGGGACCAGGACTCCGAGCTGGTCCGGCTGGGCGAGGCGCTGACCGAGGTCGCCGAGCTGGTCTGGCGATGGCGCAACGACCATCTGGTCGCGACCCGGCGGGCGATGGGGGCGAAAATGGGTACCGGTGGTTCCGCGGGCGTCGCCTGGCTGGAGAAGCGGGCCCGCAAGAACGTGTTCCCCGAGCTGTGGACGGCGCGCAGCCATGTCTGAGACCTCCGAGACCCCCGCCGCTCCCGCATCCGGGAGTGAACTGGCCATACGTGCACGGGAGTTGGACGCCGCCGATCCGCTCGCCGCGGTCCGTGAGCGTTTCGTCCTCGACGACACCGTCTATCTGGACGGCAATTCGCTCGGCGCGCTGCCCCGCGCGGTGCCCGGCCGGATCGCCGACGTGATCGCCCGCGAGTGGGGCGAGCTGCGCATCCGCTCGTGGACCGAATCCGGCTGGTGGACCGCGCCCGAGCGGATCGGCGACAAGATCGCGCCGTTGATCGGGGCCGGCCCGGGCCGGGTGGTGGTCGGCGACTCGACCAGCGTGAACATCTTCAAGGCCGTGGTGGGCGGCGTCCGGATGGCCGGGAAGGGCTGCACGGAGATCCTCGTCGACGCCACGACCTTCCCGACCGACGGCTACATCGCCCGGTCGGCGGCGCGGATGACCGGGCTCGCGGTGCGGCCGGTGGAGCCGGCCCGGATCGCCGACGAGGTCACCGAACGCACCGCGGTCGCGCTGGTCAACCACGTCGACTACCGCACCGGCCGGCTCAACGACCTGCCCTCCATCACCACCGCCCTGCACTCCGCGGGCGCGCTGGCCATCTGGGACCTGTGCCACAGCGCGGGCGCGCTGCCGGTCGGCCTGGACGCGTACGGTGTGGACCTCGCGGTCGGCTGCACGTACAAGTACCTCAACGGCGGCCCGGGTTCGCCGGCGTACCTCTACGTCCGCGAGGGTCTCCAGGAGCGGTTCGAGTCGCCGCTGCCGGGCTGGAACTCGCACACCGACCCGTTCGCGATGGACCCCGGCTACACCCCTGCCGACGGCATCCGGCGCGGCCGGGTGGGCACCCCCGACATCCTGTCGCTGCTGGCGCTGGAGGCGGCGCTGGAGGTCTGGGACGGGGTGTCGATGGACGCGGTGCGGGCCAAGAGCCTGGCGCTGACCGACTTCTTCCTGGAGTGCGTGGACGCCTATGTGCCGCCGGGCCGGGTCCGTTCGGTCACCCCGGCCGACCACCGGCAGCGCGGCAGCCAGGTGGCGCTCGCCTGTACGGGCGCCGGTGAGGTGATGGACGAGCTGATCCGGCGCGGCGTGGTGGGCGACTTCCGCCGCCCGGACGTGCTGCGCTTCGGCTTCACCCCGCTCTACACCTCCTTCGCCGACGCGGAGCGGGCGGCGCGGGTGCTCGGCGAGGTGCTGGGCGCGCAGCCGGACGCGGTGGTGCCCGGAGCCGGCGGGTGAGCGCGGCGGACGAGGAGTCGGCGCTGCTGGGGCTCGCCCCGGTGGCGCCGGACCGCACCGTGTCCTACGGGCCGCACCCGGACCAGGTCGTCGACCTCTACGGTCCGTGGGACGCCGGTGCCGGTCGGCCGGTGGTGCTGCTGCACGGCGGGTTCTGGCGGGCGGCCTACGACCGGCGTCATCTGTCGCCGCTGGCCGCCGCGCTGGCCGGGCAGGGGCGGCCGGTCGCGCTGGTCGAGTACCGCAGGGTCGGGGCGGGCGGCGGCGCGCCGGAGACCTTCGAGGACGTGGCGGCCGGCGTCGACGCGGTCGTGGCGCAGGCTCCCGGTGCCGGCGGCCCGGTGCTGGTCGGGCACTCGGCGGGCGGCCACCTCGCGCTGCTCGCCGCGGCCCGTCCCGGCACGCCGGTCGCCCGGGTGCTGGCCGTCGCGCCGGTGGCCGATCTGGCGCGCGCCCATGAGCTGGGCCTCAGCGACGGGGCGGTGGCGGAGCTGCTCGGACCGGGCCCGGGGCTGGCGGAGCGGCTGGCCGTCGCCGATCCGGTGCGCCGTCCGCCGGCCGGCGTCCCGGTGACGATCCTGCACGGCACCGACGATCCGGACGTCCCGCCGGAGCTCTCCCGCCGGTACGCCGCGGCGCACCCCGCCGGCACGGAGCTGCGGGAGCTGCCGGGCGTGGGGCACTACGCCCCGGTGACGCCGGGCACCCCGGCCTGCGCCACGCTGTGCGGGCTGCTGCCGGGGCCCGTTCCGCGGTGATCCCCGGCTGATCTCCGGTACCGCGCCGACCAGGTAGTACTTGAGACGGACCCCGGCAGATCCCCATTGGTGGGGACGCCCGGCGGTCCGTCTCTGCTTACCGTTGTCTGCGTGAACGAGAAGACTCAGCAGCAGGGCTCCCTGCGCTCAGAGGCCCGGATAGCTCATGGTGCGCTGCATCGGCTGCGCCAGGACCTGTTCGTCGACGCCTTCGCCTTCCGTCCGATGCCGCCGCTGGAGGACGCCAAGGTGAACCGGTGGGTCTCGTGGCTGCCGGAGCGGCTGCGGCACTGGGCGCGCTGGCTGCCGCACCTCATCGTCGGATGCTTCTCGGCGCTGGTCTTCCTGGCGACCCTCGCCACGGTCCACGGCGTCGGGCCGGTGCAGAACGTCCTGGCCGCCGGCTTCAGCCTGCTGGTCGCCGCCGGGCCGGCGATCACGCTCTTCCGGCCGGTGGGCGCCTTCTGGCTGTCGCTGTGCGCCTTCGGGCTGTCGGTGTTCGCCGCCGCGGCGCTCTCCCCCTACACCTCCTACTTCGCCGCCGCCCCCTTCATGACCCTGCTCGCCACGATGGTCCTCGTGGTGCTGCGCACCCGCCCGCGGCTGGCGGTGGAGATGTGGCTGGTCACCTTCGCGCTGGCGGCGGTGCTGACGGCGTTCACCGGCGGGGACCCGGGCGATATGCCGCCGGTGGCGGTCTTCGCCGGTGTGGTGCTGATCTCCGCCGCCGCGGTCCGCGCCTGGCGCGAGGAGCGCCGGACGGTCGTGGAGACGCAGACCGTGACCGCCGAGGAGCGGTCCCGGCGCACGCTGCTGGAGGAGCGCGCCACCATCGCCCGAGAGCTGCACGACGTGGTGGCCCACCACATGTCCGTGATCGCGATCCAGGCCGAGGCGGCCCCCTACCGGGTCGAGAACACCCCGCCCGAGCTCGCCACGTCCTTCGCCACGATCCGCGAGAACGCCGTGGCCGCGCTGACCGAGCTGCGTCGCATCCTGGGCGTGGTCCGCTCCGAGGATCCGGACGCGTTCAGGGAGGTGGACCCGGAGGCCCCGCAGCCGACGCTGGCCAGCCTCGATTCGCTGCTGGACAGCGTCCGCGGCGCCGGACTGACCGTCGAGGCGGTGATCACCGGTGCGCCGCGTCCGCTGCCGCAGGGCGTGGAGCTCTCCGCGTACCGGATCGTGCAGGAGGCGCTGAGCAACACGCTGCGCCATGCGCCGGGCGCCGAGGCCCGGGTGGAGATCTCCTACGTCCTCGGCGGGCTGGGCCTGCGGATCGTCAACGGCGCCCCGAGCCGGCTGGCCAAGCCCTCCCCGGGGGCGGGTCACGGTGTGCTGGGCATGCGCGAGCGGGTGCAGATGCTGGGCGGCGAGATGACCGCCGACCACACCGAGGACGGCGGCTTCGAGGTCGCGGCGTTCATCCCGGTCGCTCCGTCCGAGACCACCACGAAGGGGGGTGCGGCATGATCCGGGTGCTGATCGTCGACGACCAGGTGATGGTCCGCGAAGGGTTCTCCGTCCTGCTCAATGCCATGCCGGACATCGAGGTCGTCGGCGAGGCCGTGGACGGCCGCCAGGCGGTGCGGAAGGTCGCGGAGCTCAAGCCCGACGTCGTCCTGATGGACATCCGCATGCCGGAGATGAACGGGCTGGACGCGACCCGCGAGATTGTCGCCGCCGATGCGGACGCCAAGGTCCTGGTCCTGACCACCTTCGATCTGGACGAGTACGTCTACCAGGCGCTGCGCGCCGGGGCCAGCGGCTTCCTGCTCAAGGACGCCTCGGCCGGCCAGCTCGCGGAGGGCGTGCGGATCGTCGCCTCCGGCGAGGCCCTGCTGGCCCCGACCGTCACCAAGCGGCTGATCTCGGAGTTCTCCCGGCTGGGCACGCCCCGCGCCCCCGCCCAGGAGCGCATCGCCGATCTGACGGAACGCGAGACCGAGGTGCTGGTGCTGGTCGCCCAGGGCCTGTCGAACGGGGAGATCGCGGCCCATCTCGTCGTCGCCGAATCGACGGTGAAGACGCATGTCAGCCGCATCCTGGTGAAGCTCGGCCTGCGCGACCGCACGCAGGCGGCGGTGTTCGCGTACGAGGTCCGGTTGGTGACGCCGGGGGCCTGAGACCGGTCCGACGGGGCGAGGTCCGAGCCGGATCCGAACGACTGTCGTCCCTCGGTCACATTTCTGCGTCGCGATCCGTCAGGGCGGTGACAGCAACATCAAGGCCCTAAAGGAGACGGCGATGGAAGCACGTTCGATCACGGCTGAGGTCCCGATGGTTCCGCGGATGACCGAGGACCCCGCGGAGCTCGTGCCCGAGCTGGCAGCGGTGTCGGCGGCGCTGTTCAAGGCCACCGGCAACGGTTCGGTACCGCGCTCCACGATCGGTCTGGTCCAGCTGCGTGCCGGCCAGATCGTCGGCAGCACCTACCTGACGGTTCTGCACACGGGCTTCCTGCGCAAGGCCGGGGAGTCGGAGGAGCGCATCACGTCGGTGGCCTCCTGGCAGGACTCGCCGTACTTCACCGGTGCCGAGCGTGCCGCGCTGGCACTCGTGGAAGCCGTGCTGCAGCCGTCGGCGCACGGCGAGAGGGTCTCCGACGAGCTGTATGCCCAGGCAGCGGAACACTATGAGGCCAAGGCGCTCGCCACCCTGATGTTCGCGATCGGCCAGGTCAATTTCTTCATCGCCGTGGCACTCATCGCCAAGCCGGTGCCCGGCCGGTCGTTCACCGACCCGTGGAACTGAGAGCGCCTGGGGAAGCCCGACCCTGGATCCACAGCCTGTGGACGCGAGTACGCCGCCGGAGTCCGCTACAGCTCCGGCGGCGTACGTCTGTGGGGTGTTTCACGTGAAACGGCGGCGTACGTCGGCGAGTTGGGGTTTCACGTGAAACGGCGGCGTACGTCCGTGGGCGGCCGTTTCACGTGAAACGGCCGGACGGGTCAGTCGAGGTCGCGTCGGCGGAACCCGGCCAGGCCGGCGGCGAGGAACACCGCGGAGAGTGCCAGCAGCCAGACGAAGGGGCTCGCGGTGGCCTCGGCGCCCGGGAGCTTGGGCAGATGGCCGTAGGGCGAGAGGTCCATGGCCCACTGGGGGAACTTCAGCGACGGCCCGATCCAGCCGAGCGCCAGGCAGCCGCCGACCACCGCCCACACGGCCGTGGTGGCCCGGGGCAGCAGCCCGAAGGTCAGCACCGCCAGACCGGTGAGCGTCCAGACCGCCGGGACCTGGGCGAGCGCGGCGGCCAGCACCGGCCCCACCCGGCCGCCGGGGTCGCCGACCGAGATGCCGTACGAGACGCCGAGCGCCAGTCCGCCGAAGCCGAGGACGACGACCGTGCCGGCGTAGGCGACGAGCAGGTGGCCGGCGGCCCAGCGGAGCCGGCCCACCGCTCCGGCCAGCACCGGCTCGGCCCGGTCGGCGGTCTCCTCGCCGCGCAGCCGGAGCACCGCACCGGCCGCGTAGATCGCGGCGACCATGCCGAGCATGCCGACCATCGTGGCCAGGAAGGCGTCGGTCAGCCCGGCCTGTCCGCCCATCCGCTCGAAGATCTCGCGGGTCTGCCGGTTGCCGCCGACCATGTCGGACGCGCCCTCGGCGATCCCGCCGAAGACCACGCCGGCGCACACGTAACCGAGCGTCCAGCCGCCGAGGGTCGTCCGCTGCAGCCGCCAGGCCAGGCCGAACGGGCCTGCCAGGGAGCGCGGAGCGACCGCCGGACCGGGCCGGGCGGGCAGGAAGCTCATGCCGAGGTCGCGGCGGGCGGTCAGCGCGTACGCGGCGCCCACGGAGAGCGCGGTGCCGGCCAGGAAGAGCAGCAGCACCCACCAGCGCTCGTCGGCGTACGCCCGCAGGTTCTCCGCCCAGCCGAGCGGCGAGACCCAGGTGAGCGGGGAGTCCGCGGTGGCGTCGGCGGCATCGCCCGCGCCGCGCAGCGCGAAGGCGAGGCCGAGCACCGCACCGGTCAGTCCCTTCGCCATCCGCGCGCTCTCGGTCAACTGGGCGGTGATGGCGGCCAGTCCGGCGAAGAGCATGCCGGTGCCGCCGATGGCGAGCCCGAGTGCCAGCGAACCGGCGGCCGGCCGGCCGGACCGGGCCAGCCCCGCCGCGATCAGCACGACGAGCGCGGCATTGGCGAGCAGCGCCGCCAGCAGGGCCGCGGTCAGCGGTGCCCGGCGGCCCACCATCGCGGCGGACAGCAGTTCCTGACGTCCCGTCTCCTCCTCCTCGCGGGTGTGCCGGACGACGATCAGCAGGCTCATCACCGCGGCGAGCACCGCCCCGAACCCGGCCATCCGCCAGGCGATCAGACCGCCGAGGGAGTCGCTGAAGACGGGGCCGTACAGCGCACGCAGCGAACCGTTGGCGGTCATCGAGCCGGCCAGTTCGGCGCGCTCGGCGGCGGTGTCGTAGAGCGCCTCGAAGGACGAGCCCATGCTCGCCACGACCAGGCCGAGGCAGAGCACCCAGGCCGGGATCATCACCCGGTCGCGGCGCAGGGCGAGCCGCAACAGCGCGCCGGTACCGGCCAGTTGGCGCGAGCGGGCGGTGCCGGCGGGCACCGCGGCGGCCACGGCGGTCATCGGCTGACCCCCGTCTCGTCGCGGTCGGCCCCACCCCGTACGTCGGTCCCGCCCCGTACGTCGTCCTGGTAGTGCCGCAGGAACAGCTCTTCCAGGGTCGGCGGGGTGCTGGTCAGGCTGCGCACCCCGGAGGTGCCCAGCGCGCGCAGCACGGCGTCGAGCTTGTCGGTGTCGACCTGCAGCCTGACCCGGTGCCCCTGGATGTCCAGGTCATGGACGCCGGGCAGCGCGCCCAGTCCATTGGGTTGCCCGGCCAGTTCGGCCACGATCGACGTACGGGTCAGGTGCCGCAGCTCGCCGAGCGAACCGGACTCGACCGTCCGCCCCTTGCGGATGATGCTGACCCGGTCGCAGAGCGCCTCGACCTCGGACAGCACATGGCTGGAGAGCAGCACCGTACGGCCGCGGTCGCGCTCCTCGGCGACGCAGGTCTGGAAGACCTCCTCCATCAGCGGGTCGAGCCCGGAGGTCGGCTCGTCGAGGATCAGCAGATCGACGTCCGAGGCGAACGCGGCGACCAGGGCGACCTTCTGCCGGTTGCCCTTGGAGTACGTGCGCCCCTTCTTGGTCGGGTCGAGCTCGAAGCGCTCCAGCAGCTCGTCCCGCCGCCCCCGGTCCAGGCCCGCCCGTCGCCCGCCACCACCCTTCCACGGGAGGCGCTTCGCGCCGCTGCCTTGATGGAGCCGCCCGTAGAGATCGATGACCTCGCCGCCGGAGAGGTTGCGCCACAGGGTGACATCGCCGGGGACGTAGGCGATGCGGCGGTGCAGGGCGACGGCATCGTGCCAGGGGTCGCGGCCCAGGAGCCGGGCGGTGCCGCGGTCGGCGCGCAGCAGGCCGAGCAGCACGCGGATGGTGGTGGACTTCCCGGCGCCGTTGGGCCCGAGGAAGCCGTGTACCTCACCGGCCTCGACGGTGAGGTCGAGGCCGTCCAGCGCATGGGTCCGCCCGAAGGACTTGTGGAGACCCTCGACCCGGATCGCGGGAGCGGGGGCGATTGGCTTGGTCATGCTTTGGAAGCTACGCTAGTTTCATAAATTTGTGAAGTTAAGAAACCATATAAAGTTGAGCGGGTGGCGCTGATCAGGGAAGGGTGGCGCTGATCAGGGGAGAGGATGCGGACATGAGCAATGCGGAACGTGCGGCCGGAACGGACGGCGGCGACGGGCGGGGGGCTGCCGACGACCCGCGCGCCCGGGAGGCGATCTCCCAGTTCGTCGAGCGGTTCGCGGCCCAGTTGGTGGACGCCGGAATGGCCCGCATGCCGGCCCGCGTCTTCGCCTGCCTGCTCGCCTCCGACTCCGGCGTGCTGACCTCCGCCGAGCTGGGCGAACGGCTCCAGATCAGCCCCGCAGCGGTGTCCGGCGCGGTGCGCTACCTCTCCCAGGTCGACATGATCAGCCGCGAGCGCGAGCCGGGCTCCCGCCGCGACCGCTACCGCGTGCACAGCGACCAGTGGTACGAGGCGCTGACCCGCCGGGAGAACGTCCTCGCCCGCTGGGAGGGCACCCTGCGCGAGGGCGTCGAGAGCCTCGGCCCCACCTCCCCGGCCGGCCGCCGGCTCAACGAGACCCTGGTCTTCTTCGAATTCCTGCAGAAGGAACTGCCCGCCCTGCTGGACCGCTGGCGCGACCACCGCGACCAGCTGCGCGCGGCCTACGGCGGCACCGAGGACTGAGCGGGGCAGGGGGGCTGAGCGGGGCACGAGGCTTGAGCGGTACGGCCCAGGGCCCGCCACTCACCCCCGCCACTCACCCCCGCCGCGGCAGCTGCAACCGCCAGGCCCCCGGCTGCACCGTCCACGTGCGGGTCCGTACCGGCCCGCCGACCACCGCGTCCGCCCGGTAGTGGAAGTCCGCGCCGGAGACCGTCACCGCCCGCGCCCGGGCCCGTACCGGGTGGCCACCGCCCGGCCAGTGCACCACGACCTCGGCCAACTCCCCGTCGCCGTCCCGGCCGTCCCCCCGGCCGTCGCCGCCCCCCACGCCACGACCGGCCCCGGCGCCCGGCCACCCCGCCCCGGCCCGCCCGCCCGGCACCACCGAGACCCCGCGCACCGGCCGGTCCAGATCCGCCAGCAGCACCCCGTCCGCCTCGATCCGCAGCCGCTGCCCCGGCACCCGCACGCGCCGGCCGCCCGCCGCCCCGGCCTCCGTACGCAACGCCCCCCAGCGCCCGGCCGCCGGGGCCAGCAGCGCCAGGGCCGTCCGCGCGGTCCGGGCGGCCGGCCCCCACCACGGCCCGTTCCCGTCGGCACCCGGCGCCCCGGACTCCGTACCCGGCGCTCCGGACCCCGTACGCGGCGCCCCGGAAGGCACCGCACCCGAAACCCGCTCCCCGGTGTCCACCGGCCCGGCCGCACCCGGCACGAACACCCGCCCCGGCCCGGCCACCGCCCGCCGTCCGCCGTTCCGTCCCCCGTCCCGCCCGCCCGGGATCCGCAGCCCGCCCAGCACGATCCCGCCGCTGTCGTCCGTCAGCAGGTCCATCGCCCGCTCCGCGCCGTCCAGCACCGTCCGCGCCGCGGCGACGGTGTCCTGCGGGACGCCCAGCGACCGGCTCAGCGCCACCGCGGCCGGCGCCCCCACCGGGACCATCGACACCGGCACCCCGGCCAGCTCCCGTTCCTTGTGCAGCAGCCCCACGACCTGCAACAACGCCCGGTCGTCGCCGATCACGACCGGCCGCCGCTGCCCCCGCCGGGCCAGCGCCCGCGCGAACTCCTCGGGCCCCTCCGGCAGGCAGATCTTCGCCCCCGCACCCCCCGCGCCCGCACACAGCACATCCCGGGCGATCCGTACGGATTCCCCGTCCGTACTGCGCGCGACCGGATCGATGACCACCAGCAGGGGGCACCCCCGAACGGAGTCCACGGGAGAGTGCCCAGAAGGCTGCGCCGACACCTCGGTCCTTCCTCAGGTAGCATCTCGGTGCAAGAGCCCCTTGCGCTATTGCGCCAGGGGCTTCGTCTATTCCGGGGCACCGGTTCGACGGCTTGAGCGATGACGGACGCGTGAACACGCGGGCGTCGCGCCATCCACGCACGTTGGACATGCCCCGCCCGGAAGGGGTGTACGCCTGTGCCCGCACTTGTGCTGCTCGGTGCTCAGTGGGGTGATGAGGGCAAGGGGAAGGCCACCGACCTGCTCGGTGGATCCGTCGATTACGTGGTGCGCTACCAGGGCGGCAACAACGCCGGCCACACGGTCGTCGTGGGCGACCAGAAGTACGCGCTGCATCTCCTCCCCTCCGGAATCCTCTCGCCGGGGTGCACCCCGGTCATCGGCAACGGTGTCGTCGTCGACCCGGCGGTCCTGCTCTCCGAGCTGAGCGGACTCAACGAGCGCGGCGTCGACACGTCCAAGCTGCTGCTCAGCGGTAACGCGCACCTGATCACGCCGTACAACATCACCGTCGACAAGGTGACGGAACGGTTCCTCGGCAAGCGGAAGATCGGCACCACCGGCCGCGGCATCGGCCCGACCTACGCCGACAAGATCAACCGCGTCGGCATCCGCGTCCAGGACCTCTACGACGAGTCGATCCTCACGCAGAAGGTCGAGGCGGCGCTCGACGTCAAGAACCAGCTGCTGACCAAGCTCTACAACCGCCGCGCCATCGAGGCCGGCCAGGTCGTCGAGGAGCTGCTCGGCTACGCCGACCAGATCAAGGGCTACGTCGCCGACACGACCCTGATCCTCAACAACGCCCTCGACGAGGACAAGGTCGTCCTCTTCGAAGGCGGCCAGGGCACGCTGCTCGACATCGACCACGGCACGTACCCCTTCGTGACCTCCTCGAACCCGACCGCCGGCGGCGCCTGCACGGGCACCGGCGTCGGCCCGACGAAGATCAGCCGGGTCATCGGCATCCTCAAGGCGTACACCACCCGCGTCGGCGCCGGCCCGTTCCCGACCGAGCTCTTCGACGAGGACGGCGAGGCACTGCGCCGCATCGGCGGCGAGCGGGGCGTCACCACCGGCCGCGACCGCCGCTGCGGCTGGTTCGACGCGGTCATCGCCCGCTACGCGACCCGCGTGAACGGCCTGACCGACTTCTTCCTCACCAAGCTCGACGTGCTCACCGGCTGGGAGCAGATCCCGGTCTGCGTGGCGTACGAGATCGACGGCAAGCGCGTCGAGGAGCTGCCCTACTCGCAGTCCGACTTCCACCACGCGAAGCCGGTCTACGAGACCCTGCCGGGCTGGTCCGAGGACATCACCAAGGCGAAGTCCTTCTCCGACCTGCCGAAGAACGCCCAGAACTACGTCAAGGCACTGGAAGAGATGTCCGGCGCCCCGATCTCGGCCATCGGCGTCGGCCCCGGCCGCGACGAGACGATCGAGATCAACTCGTTCCTGTCGTAGGGACCGGCTGAACACCAGGGCCCGCGCACCGTCCGCAGAGGACGGGGCGCGGGCCCTTGTACGTGCGCCCCATGTGCTCGAACGGGTGATCTGGGGCGGAATATGCCACCGGCACTGTCCCTGCCTGGCGACACTGGCCTTCCTCTCGAAAGGAGTGCAGCATGACGGTTATGGCCGAGCGCACGTCATACATGTCGGTGGAGGAGTTCGAGCAGATCGCCTCCGCCGCGCCCGAGACCGTCACGTTGGAGTTCATCAACGGACGGATCGAGGAAAAGCCGATGGCCGACGGGGACCACGACACGATCATCATGTGGCTGCAGAAGCGTTGCATGCAGCACCGCCCCGATCTCTGGCTGCATGCGACCGGCCGCGGCGTGAAGGTCGAGGCATACCGCCAAGGTCGGGCCCGGCCGGATGGCGTCCTGGCGGCGGACGAACACTTCCTCGGGCACGGTGAGTGGTCGGACCCCGACGGTGTCCTGATGACCGTCGAGGTCACCTCGTACGACGGCGACACCGAGCGCCGCGACCGGCACGAGAAGCCGGCCGCCTACGCAGCGGTGGGCATTCCCATCCACCTCCTTGTGGACCGCGACTACTGCGAGGTCGTCGTCCACACCAACCCCGACCCTGAGCGGGGCCGTTACCTCGACATCCACCGTGCCCCCTTCGGCGAGCAGGTCACCCTCCCCGACCCGGTCGGCATCACCCTCGACACCGAGGCTCTGAAGAACTACGTGCGCTGACGGCACGGCGCGGGGGCTGTCGCCTTCGCGCTGGCGGATGTCGGATTCCGTGTGGCGGAACCTTGCACGGGTGTGGAACGTAGAACCAGCACGAGCACAGCCCGTTCGCCCGCCTCCGCACGATCGTCCGTCCCCGCCCCGCCCGCCGAGGAGACCGTGTGATTCCCGCCTTACGAGCCCTCGTCCGCGCCGCCATGGCCGCGCGTCCGGTACCGCTCGCCGACGTCCAGGCACGGGCCGAACTCCTGGCCCGCTTCGGACACAGCTACCTCGTCCCGGTCGAGCTCTTCGCCGCCTTCGCCGCCGAACTGACCGACCGGCGCCGGCCCGGTGGCCCGTTCGTCGTGCTGTGCATCAACGGGCGGCGCTGGTTCCGCTACCGCTCGGTCCACTACGACACCCCTGACCTGCGCTTCTTTCACGACCACAGGGAGGGCGACCGGCCCGGCTATCTGATCCGCGAGCGGCGCTACGAGGACACCGGGCAGCGGCAGTTCGAGATCAAGCTGAGGGGGCGGCGCGGCGAAACGGTCAAGCACCGGCAGCCGCTGCTGCCGGAGGACGAGCCCCTCGGCCCGGCCCCGCGCGGCTTCCTGGCCTCCGTACTGGACCGCTCGTACGGCATCGCCGCCCCCGCCGACTTGGCCCTGGCCCTGGAAACGGAATACACCCGCACCACGTTCGTGGCGGACGGCCAGCGCATCACCTGTGACGCGGCGCTGCACTGCCGCGACCTGGCGACCGGCCGCACGGTACAGGCCGACGGCGGGCTGGTCCTCGTCGAGACCAGGACCACCGGCCGGCCGACCGCGGCCGACCGGTGGCTACACGGCTACGGCGTCCGGGCGGCGGACTTCACCAAGTACTGCGGCGGGCTGTCCGCCCTCCGCCCGGACCTGGCTGCGGCCCACTGGCGGAAGGCCGTCCACACGGTCTTTCCACCGGCTAGCCCGCGAACTCGTCCGCTCTGACGGCTCCCACGAACGCGGCCCATGAGCGGGCGGGGAAGACGAGCGCGGGGCCGTGGGGGTCCTTGGAGTCACGGACGGGGACGATGCCGGGGAGGTTGGGGGCGACCTCGACGCAGTTGCCACCCTCCTGGTTGCTGTAGCTGGACTTACGCCAAGCGGCGGCGCCGGGGAAGCCCTCGGCGACCTCGACGCAGCTGCCACCCTCCTCGTTGCTGTAGCTGGACTTGCGCCAGACTGCGGTGCTCAGATCGGGACGGGATGCGCTCAGCAAGGTAAGTCCCCTCCATGACGGATCGGATCATGTCGAGCGACATGTTCGGTGGCAGGGCCAGAGCCCGAACCTGATCGTAAGTGACCGCGTATGACTTCACCTCCTCTGGCTCCTCGATGAGTTGGCCGCTGTGGCCGCCTTCGATGTAGGCCGCTTCCGGGCCGTCCGGCAGCGTCAGCACCGTGAGCGACCAGCCCATGGCGCCGTGGGCACCGCTGCCGAAGGGCAGGACCTGAAGAGTGATGCGCGGATCGTCGGCCGCCTTCAGCAGGCGGGCAAGCTGGGCCCGCATCACAGCCGGACCGCCGATGGGCCGCCGCAAGACCGCTTCATCGAGGACGAACCAGAGGTCGGGCCCGTCGGGCTGTGCGAGCCGCGCCTGACGACCGAGTCGAGCGGCCAGCCGCTCTTCCAACTGCTCGGGGCTCCTCAACGTCAGCCCGACGCTCAGAACTTCGCGGGCGTAGTCCTCGGTCTGGAGTAGGCCTGGCACGACAGCCGCGCCGTACTCCCTGATGGCCACCGCTCGCTCCGAAAGCGCCATGAACTTCCGCGACCAGTCCGGAAACGTCTCCCGGTGGACGTACGGCCACAGGTCGATGAGCAAGCCGTCGGCGGCGAGGGCCCCGTCCAGGGCCTGGGCCAGTTTCAGGGTCGGCTTGGAGCCCGTCGTGCGCTCGACCTGATTGATCCGCGTGCTGTGCGTATGGGCGCGTTTTCCCAGCTCGGACTGGGTGAGTCCGGCCGCTTCGCGGAGTCTGCGGACCCGTAGTCCGAAGAGGGCTGCCATGGATGACGAGGGGTCAACTTCGTTGGCCAAAGGGTCACTTCCGTCCTTACGGCTTGAGAAGTAAGGAGCTACCGCCTTCCGCAGCCTATGCCGCACGGCAACGATGTAGGCACGGAACGTAGTGATCCGCAACGACAGACCCCCGCGACCGACGCGACCGGTCCGGGGGCATGGTCAACGCGCAATTTCGAGAGAGAACGTCGACATGTTTCAGCGTATTGCCCGCTGCCTCGCGCGGTGGGGGCTTCTCCGAACTCCCCGTCCGCAAGGGCGTCATCGCGCCGTCCCCGAGCCCCGTGTGACCCTGCACCGCAGGCCGCGTCGGCCGGTGATCGAGACGCCGATCGACGGTGACGCCTCGCCCCTCGTCCGCCCCTACCTCGTGGCGCATGAGCAGCGGGCTCGGCGGGACGCCCTGCTACTGGCCACGCTCGGTGTCGACGCCCCCGGCCCGTACTGGATCCACGGCGTGGAGGTCGCCCGATGAGCGGGGAGGGGACCGGTGAGGCCACCGGGGCCGCGGGGCGGCCGCTGCCCCTGCGCATGTGTGTGAGGTGTGAGCGGATCACGGACGAGCCCGTTCTCGTCGCCGAGGTGCACGGGAACAGCGGGCCCGGCTGGAACGTCTACGCCTGCCCGGGCTGCGCGCCGCACGTGCCCGCGGCGCCCGATCCCCTGGTGGTCATGGAAGCCCTGCTGGGGCGGCGGAGGGGCGAGCCGCGGCCGTGAGCGGGCCCATGGAGCGGCCTGGGGCTTCCTCCGGGCCGCCGCGCGGGCGGCCGACAGTGTGTCCGCGGGCGTGGTGAGCGCCATACAGACTGTCGGTACCGGGCCGCGGACCGTGATCCCTACGCTGGGGGCGTTCGCCGTGCCGATCCCTCGGCGGACCCGAGCGACCCGATCCGAGGTACTGACCGTGACCACGACGCACCCCTCTCCCGCCGCCGATCCCGCCGCCGGGGCGGCGGTCAAGGCCGCCGACCGCGCCCACGTCTTCCACTCCTGGTCCGCGCAGGGCCTGATCGACCCGCTGCCGGTCGCCGGCGCCGAGGGGTCGTACTTCTGGGACTACGACGGCAACCGCTACCTCGACTTCTCCTCCCAGCTGGTCAACACCAACATCGGCCACCAGCACCCCAAGGTCGTCGCGGCGATCCAGGAGCAGGCCGGGAAGCTGTGCACGCTCGCGCCCGGCTTCGCCGTGGACGTCCGGTCCGAGGCCGCGCGGCTGATCGCCGAGCGCACCCCGGGGGACCTCGACAAGATCTTCTTCACCAACGGCGGCGCCGAGGCGGTGGAGAACGCCGTCCGGATGGCCCGGCTGCACACCGGCCGCGCCAAGGTGCTGTCCGCCTACCGCTCGTACCACGGCGCGACCGCCGCGGCGATCAACCTGACCGGCGACCCGCGCCGCTGGCCCTCCGACACCGCCTCCGCCGGCGTGGTCCACTTCTGGGGCCCGTTCCTGTACCGCTCGCCGTTCCACGCGGAGACCGAGCAGCAGGAGTGCGAGCGCGCGCTGGCGCACCTGGAGCAGACCATCGCCTTCGAGGGGCCCCAGTCCATCGCGGCGATCGTCCTGGAGACCGTCCCGGGCACCGCCGGCATCATGGTCCCGCCGGCCGGCTACCTCGCCGGTGTCCGTGAGATCTGCGACCGCTACGGCATCGTCTTCATCCTCGACGAGGTCATGGCGGGCTTCGGGCGCACCGGCCACTGGTTCGCCGCCGACCACTTCGGCGTCACCCCCGACCTGCTCACCTTCGCCAAGGGCGTCAACTCCGGCTACGTCCCGCTGGGCGGTGTCGCGATCAGCGCCGAGATCGCCGCGACCTTCGACACGCGGCCGTACCCGGGCGGGCTGACGTACTCCGGCCACCCGCTGGCCTGCGCCTCCGCCGTCGCGACGATCAACGCGATGGCCGAGGAGCGGATCGTGGAGAACGCCGCCGAGATCGGTGAGAAGGTCATCGGGCCGGGGCTGCGCGAGATCGCCGAGCGGCACCCGTCCGTCGGCGAGGTCCGCGGCCTGGGCGTCTTCTGGGCCCTCGACCTGGTCAAGAACAAGGAGACCCGCGAGCCGCTGGTGCCGTACAACGCCTCCGGTGCGGCCAACGCCCCGATGGCGGAATTCGCCGCGGCCTGCAAGCGCGGCGGGCTGTGGCCGTTCGTCAACATGAACCGCACCCACGTCGTCCCGGCCTGCACGATCACCGAGGCCGAGGCCAAGGAGGGCCTGGCCGCCCTCGACGAGGCACTGGCGGCGGCCGATGCCCACACGCACTGACGCCCCCGCCGCCTGAGCGGCCGCCGCACGCAGCGGCACCCCGCGGCCCTCGCCTATGGTTGGCGGGGGCCGCTGCCACCCGCGGTCAGGGACGTCTAAGGAGACGCACACGATGGCCGCCGGCGGAGACAGCACAGTCATACGTCGCAGCACCCTGCGCCAGCAGATCGCCGACGCCCTGCGCGACGAGGTGCTCGCGGGCCGGCTGCCGTGCGGCCACCCGTTCACCGTCAAGGAGATCGCCGAGCAGTACGGCGTCTCCGCGACCCCGGTCCGCGAGGCGCTGCTCGACCTCTGCGCCCAGGGACTGCTCGACGTCGAACAGCACCGCGGCTTCAAGGTCCACGCCTTCACCGCCGACGACTTCCGGGCCATGGTCGAGGCCCGCACCCTGGTCATCGAGGGGATCTTCCGCAGCGGCGCCGAAGAGGCGCTCGCCGCCACCCCCGCCGAGGTGCTGATCTCCATCCGGCGCCGCGCCGACGAGGCCGAACGGGCCGCCCGGGCCGGCGACCTGGACGTGCTCATCGGCTACGACCTGCGGTTCTGGCGTGAGCTCGGCAACATCGTGAACAACGCCTACATCAGCGACTTCCTGGACCGCATCCGGGTCCAGACCTGGATGTACGCGGTGCCGCTGCTGCGCCGCGCCCCCGACCTCGCCAACCGCCTCTGGCACGGCCACTGCGCCCTGGCCGACGCCCTGGTCCAGCGCGACCTGGCCGCCGCCCAGCAGCTGATCGCCGAGCACAACGCGCACGCCCTGGCCGTGGTCCGCTAGCCGGTGGCCGCCGGGCGCGCCCGCTCTCGTCGGATGGCGCCGCGGGCACTACGCTGTCCCGACTCGGCCGTAATGGGCCGCACCCGTAGCTGTGCGTGCGCCGGTGTCCTTGTCCCCGACCGGAAGCGAGTCCTCACCCGTGGCATGTGACCTGTGGCTGGTACCCCTCGTCGATGTGCTGTGCCACAGCCCCGACAACCCGTTCTCCGAAGAGCTCGCCGCCTACGACAAGGCCCTGACGGAAGCGGGACTGCCACCGGTCCCCGTCTTCAGCTACATGCCGGGCCTGTCCGGGGACGTCGCCCCCGTCGCGGGCTTCGACTACGACGCACTGCACTTCCTGCGCCGCGCCTACCTGCTGCGGCTGTGCGGCCTGGAGGTCACCCCGGTCGACGAACTGGGCGGTGACTACGAGCAGTTGCTGGAGATGTTCGAGACCACCGCGCAGCAGTCCCACCTGGTCTGGCACTACGACCACGCGGGCGCGTACGTCCCGGTGGACTTCCCGCACCCGCTCGCCAACGACGAACTGCTGGAGGGCGGCGGCCCGCTGGGCTCCTCGCACGGTCTGCTGCGGGACCTGGAACTGGTTGCGCCATCCCTCGGTATCGATCCGGCCAATCCGCCGGCCGCACCGGAGCCGCCGGCCGGGCCGACCTCCCTGGAGGAGCGGGTGGGGGCGGTGCCCATGGACGACGGCCCGTTCGCCCGGGAGCGCCATGTCTGGCTCGGTCTGCACGCGGCGGCCACCCGCAGCCTGGGCCAGGGCTCGATGATCGTCTTCAGCTGATCCGGCGGGCGGCGGGGCGCGGCTTGTCGTCGCCCCCGCCCGCCGTCAGCGTCGTCGCCCCGCCCGCCGTCAGCGCGGTGATTCCGGCGGGCGCTGGCGGGGCATGTTGGGGCGGCCGCGGTGCGGCAGCGCGTACCGGCCCGGCGGCCCGGCGTGCTCCTGGCGGGGGGCCGCCCACGGCTCCGCGGACTGGGTGGCCCGCGGCGCCGGCCCGGTCCGGAACTCCGCCATCCAGTCGGCCGTCTCGGCCCGCACCAGCTCCCCGACGTCCTCGTGGAACCGCCGGAGCAGCCCCAGGCAGCGCTCGGCCGCCTCGCCCGCGGTGCCCTCCGTCGGCCCGAGCACCTCCCGCATGCCCTCCGACGCCCAGTCGAACTGCAGCGCCTCCAGCCGCCGGTGGATCGCCTGCGCGGTCGCCAGGTCCCGCATCCAGCCGGCCGTCACCCCGAAATACCGGTCGCAGCCCACGCACACCGCCGCCAGCAGCAGGGACAGACAGCCCCAGGGCGCCCCGCCCTCCCACACCCCGGCCAGGTCCAGCAGCGGCAGCACCCCGCCCCCCGTGACCCCGGCCGCGGCACCCAGCCGGAGCACCCGGGCGCCCCGGCGCTTGGCCAGCCGGTCGTGCAGGTACCAGTCGGCGGTGCGCAGCGCACCGGCCTCGGTCCAGAGGTAGAGCGCGGTGAGGCGGTCGCCCGGATCGCCCCAGCCGCCCGGGGGGAAGGCCCGCCCGCCGACGTCCCGTCGGGCCCGGCCCCGGACGCCGTCGACGTCCCGTCGGGTCCGGCCCCGGACGCCGTACCGGCGGAGCGGGCGGTCCCCGTGCCCGTGCTGAGGGGGCCCCTCGGGCTGCATCTCCGGCTGACTCACCCGTGCACTCCCTCTCTGCGCGCTCTACGGAACGGATACGTGCGGTGCCTGCGACGGGGGTCCCTCCCATGCCTTTCGGGCCGTGGGGGAGTACGGGACGGCCGTGGCGCGCCGCCCCCTTCCTACCGCCGAACGGCTGGCCTCGGCTCCAAGGTCCCGCTCTTTCCGCCCAGAAGTGGTGCGGGATCGGGTAGAGGACGGCGGGGAATCTCACCCGAAAGAGTCGCCGTCACGGCGGCGGACGGTTTCCGGACGGCCCGTCCGCCGTCCGGCCGCCCGGCCCACTCGTCTAGGCTGCCTGTCGTGAAGGTCCTCGTCATCGGCGGCGGCGCCCGCGAACACGCCCTGTGCCGCTCTCTGTCCCTCGACCCCGACGTCACCGCGCTGCACTGCGCCCCCGGCAACGCCGGCATCGCCGAGGTGGCCGAATTGCACGGGGTCGACGCCCTCGACGGCCGGGCCGTCGCCGACCTCGCCGCGCGCCTGGAGGCCGACCTGGTCGTCGTCGGTCCCGAGGCGCCCCTGGTGGCGGGCGTCGCGGACGCGGTCCGCGAGCGCGGCATCCCGGTCTTCGGCCCGTCGGCCGACGCCGCACAGCTGGAGGGCTCCAAGGCCTTCGCCAAGGACGTGATGGCCGCCGCGGCCGTCCCGACCGCCCGCAGCTACGTCTGCACCACCCCGGAAGAGATCGACGAGGCCCTGGACGCCTTCGGGGCGCCGTACGTGGTCAAGGACGACGGGCTGGCGGCCGGCAAGGGCGTCGTGGTGACCGACGACGTCGAGCAGGCCCGCGCCCACGCGCTGGCCTGCGACCGCGTGGTCATCGAGGAGTTCCTCGACGGGCCCGAGGTGTCGCTCTTCGCGATCACCGACGGCGAGACCGTCGTCCCGCTCCAGCCCGCCCAGGACTTCAAGCGCGCCTACGACGGCGACCAGGGCCCCAACACCGGCGGCATGGGCGCGTACAGCCCGCTGCCCTGGGCCGACCCGAAGCTGGTCGACGAGGTCATGGCGAGCGTGCTGCAGCCCACCGTCGACGAGCTGCGCCGCCGCGGCACCCCCTTCTCCGGTCTGCTCTACGCCGGCCTGGCGATCACCTCCCGCGGGGTCCGGGTGATCGAGTTCAACGCCCGCTTCGGCGACCCGGAGACCCAGGTCGTCCTGGCCCGCCTCAAGACGCCGCTCGGCGGGCTGCTGCGGGCCGCCGCCACCGGCAACCTCGCCGCGCTGCCGCCGCTGCGCTGGAGCGACGACGCGGCCGTCACGGTCGTCATCGCGTCCCACAACTACCCGGGCACCCCGCGCACCGGCGACGTCATCGAGGGCCTGGCCGACGTCGCCGCGCAGGACGCCCCCGACGCCTACGTGCTGCACGCCGGCACCAAGCTCGACGAGGGCGGCGCGGTGCGCAGTGCGGGCGGCCGGGTGCTGTCCGTCACGGCCTCCGGAGCGGACCTCGCCGCCGCCCGTGAGCGCGCCTACCGGGCCGTGGACCGGATCTCCCTGGACGGCTCCCAGCACCGTACGGACATCGCCGCCAAGGCCGCCGCGGAGGCCGCGGGCGCCTGAGCCGCCCGCGCCGTGGGTCCCGCGCCCCCGGGCCCACGGCGCCGCACCGCCGGTTCCCGGCTTTGCCCAAAGCCATTCCATCGAGTGACCACGCCAGATTCCGGCTGACGGGACGAGGCCCCGCAACTAGGGTGCCGCGCAAGCGTCCTGCAGCCGCCGCGTCCGCTACCGGTGCGGTGGCCATGGGGACGTCCGGCAAGTGGCTCACCGGCATTGCGATGTCAGTGGCCGGTGCCACAGTGGTGGTGAGTGAGCTCGCTCCACCACACCGCGCAATGTTCGAAGGCGTCCGTCCACTGTTCTCTCCGTCCGGCTCCATCAGGACAGCAGGGGGTGTACAGGCTCGTGGCAAGTCCGGAAACAGGCGTCCTGGCGGCGCGTGCCCGTGCCCTCGCCGTGCTGCGGATCCGCGGCGCCGCGCTGGCCGTGGCGCTGCTGCCCGCGGCGGTGGCGGTGGTGCTGGCCGTCGGCCGGGCCACCGGCCGTCTCGGCCCGGGCTGGGATCCGGCCGGCCGGGTGGCCGGCGGACTCGCGCTGGTCGGCCTGCTCCTGGCCGCGCTGGTCGGGGCCGTGATCGCGCGCGCCCGGCCGGCCCTGAGCCCCTCCGTGCCGCTCACCGAGGAATCCGCCCCCGACCTCTACCGCCTCGTCCGTGACCTGGCCGACCGGCTGGAGGTCCCCGCGCCGTCCGCCATAGCGCTCACCCCGGACTGCGACAGCTGGCTGGAGGACCGTACGCACCGCGCCCACGGCCCGCCCCGGGGCGCCGGGGGGCCCGCGTCCGGTGCCGGGCGCCGGGCCGAGGCCCCGGTCCTGGTGATCGGCTCACCGTTCCTGTGGTGGATGCGGGTCGCCGAGCTGCGCGCCCTGCTGGCCCCCGTAGTGGCCGGCACGGGCCCGTCCGCGCATCCGGACATAGCCGCCGCCCGCCGCTTCATCCGCGGCCTGGACGCCGCCGTCGCGGTCGCCGCCCGCGCCCGCGGCCCGCTGCGCGGCCCCGCGCTCCGCTTCGCCGGCCGGGTGGCCCGGCTGCTGCTCCGCGCCTGCCGCGAACACGCCACGATCATGGAACGGGCCGTCGCGGCCGCCGCCTCCGAGCGCGCCCAGACCGTCGACTACGGCCTGCGGATCGTCGCCCAGGAGCAGGTCGGCCTGGCCTACGCGGGCTGGGACCGGCTGCTGACCCGGGTCGCGCTGCCCGCCTGGCGGATGGGCCGCTGGCCGTCCCGCCTGGACGCCGGAGTGGTCTCCGCGCTCACCGAGCTCTCCCGCCGCGACCGCCTCGCCGACGGCTTCGCCTCCCGGCTGGGCGAGCGCCCCGCCTGCGACCTCCTGGAGGAGCCCGGCGCCATCGACCGCGCCGCCTCCCTGCTGGCCGCCCGGCTCTTCCACGGCGGTCCGGCCGAGCCCGGACCCGACTGGTCACCGGTCGGCTGGAACCAGTACCCGGAAGAGGTCGTGGACCGGAAGTGGCGCCTGGAGGCGGCCCGCCTCCACCGCGTCCTCGACGACCTCCCGACCCCGGCGCTCGGCCCCGCCCCGGCCACGCCCCCGGTGGAGCCGTCCCCCGCCCCGTCCTTCTCGTACGCCGGCAGCCCGGCCGGTACGCCCACGGGCCGCGGCGGCCCGGCGGACCACCGGCCCGGCGACGGGCGTCCCGGCGGCCCGCCGTCCGCGTCCGCCGCGCCGCCGGGCCCGACGCTCGACCGGGTCATCGACCGGCTCACCCAGGGCGCGCACGCCGGCGACCTGGTCGCCGCCCGGCTGGGCGCGGAGGTCGAGCGCGAGGAGCGCGAGGAGGCGGCCCGCCAGGCCGCCCGCGGCGGTCCGGCCCAGGATGCCGCGGCGGGCGTGGCCTGGGGCGACGGCCTGGCGGAGGGCGGCCTGCCGCTGTTCCCGCTGCAGCCGCCCCGTACGGGCCGGGAGCTGCTCGCCGACCACGTCACGGCCATGGTCTGCTGCGCCGCGGTGGACACCGCCGGCGCGGTCCCCGGCCTGGACTGGCTCGACGGCCCCGCACTGCTGGTCAACGGCGCCCGCCGGTCCGACCTGGGCAGCTCGGTGCTCAGCCTGGTCGACGACGGGGATGCGGGCCCGCTCCGCGGCTGGCTGACGACGGTCGGCGTGCGCCCGGAGAAGCCGGTCCGCCTGGTGTGACCCCGGGCCGTACGTGCCCCGCCGTACCGGCTGAATGTTCCCTTCGTGATGTTCCCTTCGTGATTCGGAGCCACAGGCATCTGAATTCACGACGAAGGGTGATGGAGTAAGTGCGTAATGTGATGTGCTGGGGGTGGCCGGGTTCACCCAGCCGGACGCAACGCCGGCCCGAGCGGCCGCGGCCAGTGGGGGACGCGGGAGGGGAGTGGAAGGTGGCGACGGAACAGATCAGGCGCTGGGAGTCGGGCGCCCTCGCCCACGCGGTCACGGACCCGTTCGGGCAGGGCCCGCTGCCCTGGCTGCGCGGCAGCGAGAACTACTTCGACTCCGGCCGCATCATCCCCTGGTACGTCGACCCCGCCGTGGCCCAGGGCGATCTGCGGGCCCCCGCGCCCCGCAAGCTCGACGGCCCGCGCACCGCCGATGACGTGCACGGCCAGATCAAGGGCTTCGCCAATTCCGGCGCGGTGGCGCCGGGGGAGGCCATCGACTTCCGGATCTCGGTCGACCCGCCCCAGCCGTTCAGCATCGACGTCTACCGCATCGGCCACTACGCCGGCGCCGGCGCCTCCAAGATCACCACCAGCCCCCGGCTGTCCGGCATCGTCCAGCCGCCCCCGATGGCCGCCGGCCGCACCGTCTCCTGCCACCACTGGTGGCTGTCCTGGCGCCTCCAGGTCCCCGCGTTCTGGCAGCTCGGCGCCTATGTCGCGGTCCTGACCACCGCCGACGGCTGCCGCTCCCACATCCCCTTCACGGTCCGCGACGACCACCCCGCCGACCTCCTGCTCCTCCTGCCCGACATCACCTGGCAGGCGTACAACCTCTTCCCGGAGGACGGCTGTACGGGCGCCAGCCTCTACCACGCCTGGGACGAGAAGGGCGCCCTGCTCGGCGAGCAGGACGCCGCCACCACCGTCTCCTTCGACCGCCCCTACGCCGGCGCCGGCCTGCCCCTGCACGTCGGCCACGCCTACGACTTCATCCGCTGGGCCGAGCGCTACGGCTACGACCTCGCCTACGCCGACGCCCGCGATCTGCACGCCGGTCGGGTCGACCCCTCGCGCTACCGCGGCCTGGTCTTCCCCGGCCACGACGAGTACTGGTCGGTGCCGATGCGCCGCACGGTCGAGCTGGCCCGGGACACCGGCACCTCCCTGGTCTTCCTCTCCGCCAACACCATGTACTGGCAGGTCGAGCTCGCCCCGTCCCCCTCGGGCAGCCCCGACTCCCTGCTCACCTGCCGGAAACGCCAGGGACCCGGCCGCCCCGCCCTGTGGCGCGAGCTGGGCGACCCCGAGCAGCGCCTGCTGGGCATCCAGTACGCCGGCCGGGTCCCCGAGCCGGCCCCGATGATCGTCCGCAACGTCGACCACTGGCTCTGGGAGGCCACCGGCGCGCACGAAGGCGATGAACTCCCCGGCCTGGTCGCCGGCGAGGCCGACCGCTACTTCCCCCGCACCAGCCTCCCCGACCACACCCACCGCATCCTGCTCGCGCACTCCCCGTACCGCGACGGCGAGGGCAACCGCCGCCATCAGGAGACCTCCCTCTACCGCGCCCCCAGTGGCGCCCTGGTCTTCGCCTCCGGCACCTTCGCCTGGTCCCCCGCCCTGGACCGCCCCGGCCACGTCGACGAACGCATCCAACGCGCCACCGCCAACCTCCTCGACCGCATCTGCAAACGGGACTAGGCACTTCGGCCCGCCGCCCACACACTTGGCCGCCCCGCCCCGCCCCGCCCCGCCCCGCCACGATCGCGCTCGCGGCGCCCCGTACGTACCTGGCCGTCCTGCCGCGGGGCTTCTCGCCGTTCCGCTTCGCGGCGCCCCCGTACGCGCGCAACGAGCCCCGCGCCGGGACACCCAGCTACCTACACGGCACCGCCGAGCGCAGCGGCTACGCGTCTTCGGCCCTGGTCGTCGGCAGCAGCTCCCGGATGTCGTGCGGCAGGGAGTGGCTCAGGTGCTCCATCAGTTCCGGGGCCAACGCGGCGTCCAGCACCTCGAAGACCGCCGCCGCCTCCTGGAGGGCCGCCTGCTCGGAGAGCCCGCCGCGCCAGGCGACCCGCGCGGCGAAGACCGTGAGGTCGAAGCGCTCGCCGTCGCCCGGAGGGCCGCCGGGCCGTTCCGCCGAAGGCCCGGCGGAACCGCCGGACCGCTGCGGCTCCCGGGTCAGATGGCCCGCCAATTCGTGCGGCAACTGCGCCGCGATGTGCCGGGCCAGCCCGGAAGGTACCCGCTCGCCCACCGTCTCCAGCGTCGAGCGGACCGCTCGTTCGGCCGCGCCCCGGTCCGGCAGTGAGGCGCGTTCCTGCACCAGAGCGAGGAACTCGTGATGCTGCATGGTTCTGCCTCCCTTCCCAGCCGTCACCTACCCGGGGCGCGCGCCGCCCATCACAGGCGGAGTGATTCAGCCCTCCTTGCCGATTTCCTTGCTGACCTCCGCCGGCGACGGATATTCCTTCGACGGCAGCTTCTTCAGCGCGTCCATGATGTCCTTGCCGGCGCCGTGGCGACTGGCCTCACTGACGATGGCGTCCTTCGAGGCGGGGTACTCGACGCCGCCGAGGCACTTCTGCATTTCGATGGGGTTCACCTTCATGCCGGGAGGAATAACCGCTCCCGCGCGCCGCGTACCGCCGCCGCCCCGCGGACCACCTCAAGAGCCCAACCGGCCGCCCGCCGGCCCCCACCGCCCAAGAAATACGCCCGGTTCTCCCTGGTTTGTCGCCGCTGGGCGCCGGGAACCCATCGACAGACCCGACGTACGGCCGACTTCTGGAGGCATGTCATGGCGGAGTCCGGACCGGTGAGCGACACGCTCTGGGACGAGTTCCACGCCCTGGTCAATATGACCTCGCGCGAGCTGAAGGACTGGCTGAGCACCGACGCGGCGGGCGAGGAGACCGAGGAGGTCCCCGACCGGGCCGGCAAGCGCACCGGCCGCCGGGTCCTGGAGATCCTGGGCAAGCGCCGCACCGACCTCACGGCGGACGACGCGCGGATCATGGCGCAGGTCTGCGACACCGTCCGCTCCCAACGGGACGCCTCCCGCGACCCCCAGGCCGGCGGCGACTCCTGGCGCCACGGCCTGATGAGCATGGGCCACGACCCGCTCAAGCCCGCCTAGCGGGCCCCCGCACCCCTGCGGCATCGCCGTACCTCGGCGTACGGGAGAATCGGTACGACTCCTGGATCAACCTACGCGGAGGAAGCGTGTCCGGTTTTGTAGAAAAGCCTGAGCCCGTGGAGGTCCCGGGGCTCACCCACCTTCACACCGGCAAGGTGCGCGACCTCTACCAGAACGCCGCCGGTGAGCTGATCATGGTCGCCAGCGACCGCATCTCCGCCTACGACTGGGTGCTGCCCAGCGAGATCCCCGACAAGGGCCGGGTGCTCACCCAGCTGTCCCTGTGGTGGTTCGACCAGCTCTCCGACCTGGCCGCCGACCACGTGCTGTCCACCGAGCTCCCGCCCGGCGCCCCGGCCGACTGGGCGGGCCGCACCCTGGTCTGCAAGTCGCTGCGCATGGTCCCCGTCGAGTGCGTGGCCCGCGGCTACCTCGCCGGCTCCGGCCTCGTCGAGTACCGCCAGAGCCGTACCGTCTGCGGTCTGGCGCTCCCCGAGGGCCTGGACGACGGCTCCGAGCTCCCCGCGCCGATCTTCACCCCCGCGACCAAGGCCGCGGTCGGCGACCACGACGAGAACGTCTCCTACGAAGAGGTCGCCCGCCAGATCGGCGCCGAGACCGCCGCCCAGCTGCGCCAGCTGACCCTGGCCGTCTACGCCCGGGCCCGCGACATCGCCCGCGAACGCGGACTGATCCTGGCGGACACCAAGTTCGAGTTCGGCTTCGACGGCGACACCCTCGTCCTGGCCGACGAGGTCCTCACCCCGGACTCCTCCCGCTACTGGCCCGCCGACCAGTGGCAGCCCGGCCGCTCCCAGCCGTCCTTCGACAAGCAGTACGTGCGCGACTGGCTCACCTCGCCCGCCTCGGGCTGGGACCGCACCGGCGAGCAGCCGCCGCCCGCCCTCCCGCAGGAGGTCATCGAGCGCACCCGCGCCAAGTACATCGAGGCGTACGAGCGCCTCACCGGCCTGAGCTGGTCGTAACGGCCGCCGGACGCCCAGCCGGACACAAAGGGAAGAGCCCCCGGTCACCGACCGGGGGCTCTTCCTCCATGGAGCGGACGACGAGGCTCGAACTCGCGACCTCAACCTTGGCAAGGTTGCGCTCTACCAACTGAGCTACGTCCGCATGCTCCGTGCCGAGCTCCTGTTTCCAGTCGCTCACCGCGCGGTGCGGGGTCCACTATAGCCAACCCTGGGGGCGTCCGAGGACCGCCGCCGCAGGACGGATCCGTCCCGGCCGGCTCACGCGGCCACCGAGGGTCGGTCGACGCACACCGGCCCCGGCGCCAGACGCACACCGGCCCCGGCGCCGTCGGAAGCCGGGAGCCCGCCCCCTTCGAACGCCAACTCCCCAGCCGGCGAAACAGTTTCCGCCGGCAAGGCCCGGAGGGTCCGCGCCTTCTCCGCCGGTGGCCGTCGCCCGGAACCCGGAAAACGATCTGCGAGCTCCCGACGCGTTCTCTTCCCTCTCGATCACTGCGCCCGTGACATCCCTCACGCCAATTCCTGCAGATCATGATTCCGGGCGGTCGGCGGGAAATGCAGAAGGCCCCGGTCACAAGGACCGGGGCCTTCATTCTGAGCGGACGACGAGGCTCGAACTCGCGACCTCAACCTTGGCAAGGTTGCGCTCTACCAACTGAGCTACGTCCGCAGGCATCCACTCGGCTTTCACCGGTGGCGCGACAGCTACTCTACCTGATCCAAAAGACTGGTCGAGACTGTCAGAGCGGGTGACAGGGATTGCACACTGCGCCTCCCCCTTGGAAAGGGGGCGCTCTACTACTGAGCTACACCCGCGTGACTCCTCGGGGCCCGGCCTTTCGGCCTCGCCCCTCGGCGTGCTCCAGACTCTAGCTGATCAGTAGGGGTGCTGTGCAAGTCGGCTGCGCCCGGGCCGGCGGACGCCGGCAAGTCGGTTAGTGGTTCGCCGCGTTGAAGGCCTCGTAGACCTTCTTGGGGATCCGGCCGCGCGGCGGGACGTCCATCTGGTGCGAGCGGGCCCAGGCGCGGACGGCGGCCGGGTCGGGGGTCACCGCGGTACGGGTGTAGGCCTTGCCGGACTTGGCCCGCTTACGGCCGGCCTCGACGAAGGGAGCGAGGGCGCCGCGCAGTTTCTTCGCATTGGCGGGATTGAGGTCGATCTCGTACGACTTCCCGTCCAATCCGAAGGCGACCGTCTCTGCGGCTTCTCCTCCGTCGATGTCATCGGAGAGCGTTACTACTACGCGCTGCGCCACGGATATCGGTCCTTTCGTGGAGCGACCCCGTGTTGACGTGGGGTGATGCTCCGGATCCGGCTGATTGGGATCAATGCTTTTTCATTTGTACAGCGATGGGCATTGCATTGTGAAGCCCAGTTAATTTCGTCAGCGTGTCTTCCCGCAATCCGGCCTCCGGATCTTTTCGAGGATTTTCCCTGGGGTGCACTCCGCCCGATACCGCACCGTGATCGGGCAGGCAGGATATCTATGCGCGTAGATTTTCGAACACGGTACTGTGAGGGCACCGCCTTACGCACCACACCACCGGGAGTGCCCGTGGCACGCGTCGTAGTCGACGTCATGCTCAAGCCGGAGATCCTCGACCCGCAGGGGCAGGCGGTGCAGCGCGCACTGCCTCGTCTGGGTTTCGAAGGGATCGCCGATGT
>NZ_JBFACE010000051.1:0-48812 GCF_040640655.1 Streptomyces sp. NPDC021749
GCAGCCTGCATCTGGCACAACTGGACCACCGGCGCCAAGATCAAACGATCCCTGATCGCCTACGACCACTAAGAACATCGGACTCAATCATCTAGGGGCTCAGGACATTTTCCTTTCTTTTTCAAGAGCGTCCCCGGAACCGATGCCCAGCCGTTCGTCGAGCCAGTCGAAGACGCGCTGCTCGAAGCGGGCGCGGCCCAGCGGTTCGCAGTGCAGGTGGGCGCCTTCGGCCTCCGTGAAGCGGATCAGTTCCCCGGGGCCCGGAAGCGCCTCGTGGAGGCGTGCCGACGCGCCGGGCCAGAAGTGTTCGCCCTCGGGGTCGGTGATGAGCAGCGGGGTGGTGATCCGGTGGGCCACCGGCAGCACGGTGTACCGGGAGACCTCGGTGAGGAGGTCGAAGGGCGACTCGATGCCGTACGGCTTGGCCCGCCAGCGCCACATCGCCCCCAGCGTGGGGGACTCCGCCATCGCCTCGTGCAGGAGGCGGTCGAAGGTCTCACGGTCGCCGGATTCCCACAGTGCGCGCAGCTCAGGGCCCAGATGCGGCCACCAGCTCGCCGCCACCTCGACGACCCCGGGATCGGCGACCGCGGCGGCGATGCGGTGCTCGAACGCGAGCGCGCGGGGCACCCAGTAACCGGCCTGGCTGATCCCGGCGAGGACCAGCCGCTCGGCGTCGACGTCGGCGCGCGCGGTCAGGAAGTCGACGACCGGCGTGATCACCTTCTCCCAGTCGGGGCGGAAGGGGACCCCGTGCTCGAACAGCAGGGACTGCTGGCCGGGGCCGTCGAACAGCAGGGCGCGGTACCCGCGGTCCACCGCGGGCGCGCCGAGCAGCGTCCAGGCGGCCGAGATCGGGCCGTCGCTGCCGTTGTTGACGATCACCGTCGGCAGCGCTCCCGTACGGTCCGGCGGGCCGAAAAGGTAGCCGGGCAGCGTGCGGTCCTCGTACGGGATGGTGACCGGCTCGGCCGGCGGGTCCCCTGCGGCCGCGAAACGGCCGAAGCAGGTGCGGTGCTCCGCGAAGAGCTCACGGAGCCGGGCCTCGGGGTCGGGGCAGGCATCGACGGCCGCCAGCGCCATGCCGAGGTATCCGGCCGCCCGGAGGTACCCGTCCCGCGCGCTGACCGCGCGCCCCTGGGCGGCGCACTTCTCCGCCCGTGCGCGGACCGTCCGGCCGAGTCCGCCCCAGGCGCGCACCCAGGCCTCGCCCTCGCTCGCGCCGTCGCCGTTCTCGTCGCCGTTCCCGTCGTCCGCGTCCGCGGTGAGGGTGGCAGCGGTGGACAGCACCTCACCCACGTCCGCGCCCCGGCGCCAGGCCGAGCCCAGCGCGAGCAGGATCTCGTAGTTGAACTGGTCGTTCGCGCTGAAGCGGTACGTCATACGGCCTCTCCCGTGACGGTGCGCGGCCCACCGAACCCTTCCGCCCCCACACGCTTTCTCCCAGCGGCGGAACCGTCCGTTCCACCAGCCTAGGAGCGGCCCCCGCACCCCGCCCGGCCCCGCCCCGTGCGTAGCGATCACCGCACTCTGCGCGACTTCGCCCCGCAGCCCCTGGCCTGGCATGATCGCGGGCATGGCTGAACGCGTGATCGCCGCCTGTGACGGCGCCTCCAAAGGAAACCCGGGACCCGCGGGCTGGGCCTGGGTGCTCGCCGATGACGGGG
Organism: Streptomyces sp. NPDC021749; assembly: GCF_040640655.1. Lineage (NCBI taxonomy): Bacteria > Bacillati > Actinomycetota > Actinomycetes > Kitasatosporales > Streptomycetaceae > Streptomyces > Streptomyces sp. NPDC021749. The sequence continues at coordinate 1,668 of NZ_JBFACE010000051.1, forward strand.
AGACCGTCGTCCGCTGGGAGGCCGGTCCCCTCGGCACCGCCACCAACAACGTCGCGGAGCTCACGGCACTGGAACGCCTGCTCACGGCCACCGACCCGGCCGTGCCGATGGAGATCCGGATGGACTCCCAGTACGCCATGAAGGCCGTCACCACCTGGCTGCCCGGCTGGAAGCGCAAGGGCTGGAAGACCGCCTCCGGCAAGCCTGTCGCCAACCAGGAACTCGTCGTCCGCATCGACGAACTGCTCGCCGGCCGCACGGTGGAATTCCGCTACGTGCCCGCGCACCAGGTGGACGGCGACCGGCTCAACGACTTCGCCGACCGCGCCGCCAGCCAGGCCGCGACCGTCCAGGAGGCCGCCGGCAGCGCCCTCGGGTCGCCGGAGCCGCCGGCCGCACCGGACAGCGTCCGCCCGGCCGGCACCCGTCGCCGCACCACCTCCGGGCCCGCGGCGAAGACGGCCTCCTCGCCGCGCCGCCGCCCCTCCGGGACTTCCGGCCGCACGCTCAAGGCGAAGTTCCCCGGCCGCTGCCGCTGCGGGCGCTCGTACGCGGCCGGGGAACCCATCGCGAAGAACCCGGACGGCTGGGGCCACCCGGACTGCCGCGACGGCGTGGGCGCGGCCGCGGACTGACCCGGCCGCCCTCCACCGGGCTCCGGTAGGCGAACCAGGGCAGGAAGAACTGGGTCGTCGGGCCGACCGCGAGCGCGTACAGCACGGTGCCGGCACCGACGCTGCCGCCGAGCAGCCGGCCCACGACGAGCACGGTGATCTCGATCAGCGTCCTGACCAGCCGGAGCGAACGCCCGCTGGCGGCGGACGCACCGGTCATCAGCCCGTCCCGCGGGCCGGGGCCGCACCGCGCACCGACGTAGACAGCGATGGCGAACGCGTTGAGCAGGACGCCGCCCGCGAGCAGGCCGATCCGGGCGGCGAGCCCGGGGTGCTCGGGGAGGAGCCGGAGGCCGAGGTCGGACGAGGCCGCCAGGACCACGATGTTGGCGAAGGTGCCGAACGTCGGCCGCTGCCGCAGGGGGATCCAGAGGAGCAGGACGAGCGCCCCCACGAGACCGGTCAGGGTGCCGAAGCTCAGGCCGGTGCGCTCCGCCAGCCCCTCGTTCAGCACGCTCCAGGGACTGAGGCCCAGCCCGGCCCGCACCATGAGCGCAAGGCTGCCTCCGTAGAGGGTGAGCCCGAGGAACAGCTGGGGCAGGCGCCGCGACGGGCGCTCACCGAGGGGGACGTAGGTGAGCGGGGGAGGGGACGGCAACGGGGGCGGTGAGGGAGGCACGGCCTCCTGATGACGACGGTCCGGGTCCATGGTGGTGATGCCTCTCTCCAGGCCAATGAGGCAACTCTGTAGAGTGATCGGCCCGGAGAACACGGCCAATTGCAGGGGAATGGTGTGGTGGACGCAGATCCGTCGCGTTCCGCGGCCGGGGCGCCCCGCCCGGGCCGGACCGTGGGGGCCCGGCAGCTCGCCGCGTTGCTGCCCGACCCGGCGGGGGCCCGGCCCGCCTACCGTCATCTCGCCCAGGCCATCAGCACGTTGGTCCTCGACGGCCGCATCGCCCTGCACACCAGACTCCCCGCCGAACGGGAACTGGCCGTCGCGCTCGGCACGAGCCGGACCACCGTCACCGCCGTGTACGACCTGCTGCGCGAGGGCGGCTACGCGCGCAGCCGGCAGGGTTCGGGCACCTGGACGGACCTGCCCGAGGGCCGCACCCCGCGCGGCATCGCACGGCTCCTCGGCCCGCAGGACACCGCGATCGACCTGGCCAGAGCCGCCCCCGGGCTGCCCGAGCAGACACTCGTCGACGCCCTGGCCGAGGTCGCCCCGCGACTGGCCGAGCACGCCCCCACTCCCGGCTACCACCCCTACGGCCTGCCGGAACTGCGCGCCGCCCTCGCCGAACGCTTCACCCGGCGTGGCCTGCCCACCCTCCCGGAACAGATCCTGGTGACGTCCGGCGCCCAGCACGCCCTCACCCTCGTCATCGGGCTGCTGTGCCGGCCCGGCGACCGGGTCATGGTGGAGAACCCGTCCTACCCCAACGCCCTGGAGGCGCTGCGTCGCGCCCAGGTCCGTACCGTGTCGGTCCCGGTGACCGACGAGGGCTGGGACATCGAGATCATCGAGTCCACACTGCATCAGACCGTGCCCCAACTGGCCTATCTGATACCGGACTTCCACAATCCGACCGGGTGTCTCATGCCCGAGCCGGACCGCGTCCGCACCCTGCGCGCGGCCGGGCGCTCCGGCACCTGGCTGGTCATCGACGAGACCCTGACCGATCTCGCCCTCGACGTTCCCGCCCCGCCGCCGTTCGCCTCACACGCCACGCCCGGCGGAACCGGCAAGGTCATCACCATCGGATCGATGAGCAAGACCCACTGGGGCGGTCTGCGCATCGGCTGGCTGCGGGCCCCCGCCCGGCTGGTCACCGAACTCGCCGGTCAGCGCGTCGCCACCGACATGGGCGGTTCCGTCGTGGACCAACTGCTGGCCCTCGCCCTGCTGGCGCGGGCCGCAGAGCTGCTGCCGCCCCGCCTGGAACAGCTGCGCCGGCAACGCGCCGCCCTCGCCGCGGCGCTGGCCGAGCACACCCCGCGGTGGACTTGGCGCCTGCCGCCCGGCGGCCTGTCGCTCTGGGCCGACCTGGGCGAGCCGGTCGCCTCGGCCCTGGCGGAACGGGCGCTGGAGCACGGCGTCCGGATCGAGGGCGGTGCCTACTTCGCCACCGACCCGGGCGTCTTCGAACAGCGCCTGCGCATTCCCTACACCACCCCGCCGGACACCCTGCGCGAGGCGGTGCGGCGCATGGCCACCGCCCTCGCCGCCGACCTCACGGTCCCGTCCGCCGCCCGTCGGCCCCACTGGGTGGCGTGAGCGCCGCCGCGGTGGCCCGTACGAAGCCCGTCGGATTGTCGAGCATGATGTTGTGCCCGCAGTCCGGGACGGCGACGACCCGCACCCCGGCCCGGGTGAGGGCGTCGGCGCCGGGAAGCGGGCCGTCGGCCTCCGGCAGGAGGTAGCTGCGCGGGATCGCCAGCGTCAGCAGCAGCTCCCGCATGGTCGGCGAGGTCCCGCGTACGAGGTGAGTGGCACTGCGGTGCAGCGCTTCCCGGCCGGCCAGGCGCATGGTGGACCACCAGTGCGCCCCCGCCCGCTCGCCGAACTCCGCCCAGCCGGAGGCCAGGAACTCCTCCTCGGAATACGAGGCGATGTCCCGGCTGCCCCCGGTGCCGCGCGCCGCCACGAGCGGATCGAGATTGGCGTCGACGAGCACCAGACGGGACACCAGCCGCGGATGCCGGGCGGCCAGCACGATGGCCACCGAACCGCCCATGCTGTGCGCGATCAGCTCCGCACCGGCGACCCCTGCCGACTCCAGGGCGGCGGCCAGGGCATCGGCGTGCGACTCCAGGGTGTAGTCGAAGTCCGTGGGGCGGTCGCTGATGCCGTGCCCGAGCAGATCGATGAGCAGGGAGCGGTGGCCGGCCAGCCGGGGGTGCACCGCCACCTCGGCGAAGTAAGGGAGCGACGCGGCGCCCAGTCCGTGCACATAGACCCGGCAGGGACCGGCCCCCGGACATTCCACCCACCGCATCCGGTCGCCCCCCGGCGTCACCACGGCACTCCGCACAACCTGCTCCCCTCGCAGCGTTTCCCTTGCCCGCGTCGCTCCACGCGGCGGGCACCGCAGGGCACCGCATGCCCGTGCACAAGGTCATTCTGCCGGGCCCCTGCCGCGCCGTTCCGGAAGGGCCCCGGGCCGCCCCGGGTACCCCGATCAGGCCAGTTCCGGCTGAATGGCCTGCTGAACCCGGCCCGTCCCGGGGACGATGGTGAACAGCGACGATGTTCCCGGCACCAGGAGCCCCCATGACCACGGACCGCCACGGGCACGTGATGAGCGACACCGGTACCGAAGCCCTCCGCCACTACGAACAGGCCCTGGACGACCTGCTGTTCTTCCGGCCGCGGGTGGCGGACTCGGCCCGGGCCGTGCTCGCCGACTCGCCGCGGTCGGTGATGGGCCAGGCCCTCGCCGCGTATCTGGGCGTGCTCGGCACCGAGGAGAAGGACGCGGCCGAGGCCCGTACGGCCTTCCACGGCTTCCTCGCCGGCCTGGACGAGGGGAGACTGACGCCCCGTGAGCGGATGCACCTCGCCGCCGCGACGACCTGGCTGGACGGCGACATGCACGGCGCCGGGCGGATCCTCGGCGACCTCACCGTGGCCTTCCCCCGCGACGTGCTCGCCCTCATCGCCGGGCACCAGCACGACTTCCTCACCGGCGACGCCCAGCGCCTGCGCGACCGGGTCGGCGGGGCGCTGGACTCCTGGGACGAGCAGGATCCGCACCACGGCCCGCTGCTCGGCATGTACGCCTTCGGCCTGGAGGAGTCCGGCCACTACGAACGCGCGGAGGAGACCGGTCTGGCCGCCCTCGCCCAGCACCCGGACGACGTCTGGGGCATCCACGGCGTCGCGCACACCTACGAGATGCGCGGACGCTTCGCCGACGGCATCCGCTTCCTGGACGACCGCACCGGCAACTGGTCCGGCGACACCCTCCTCACCGTCCACACCTGGTGGCACTACGCCCTCTTCACCCTGGAGACCGGCAACACGTCCCGGGTCCTGGAGATCTACGACGCGGCCCTGCACCACGACGGGTCCCCGGGCGCGGCGATGGAACTCCTGGACGCCGCCGCCCTGTTGTGGCGGCTCCATCTGGCGGGCGAGCAACAGGGCGCCCGCTGGGCCCGGCTCGCCGACGCCTGGGAGCGCCGCGCGGACGGTCCGCACTACGCCTTCAACGACGCCCATGCCGTCATGGCCTACGTCGGCGCCGACCGCATCGACCGGGCGGAGCGCCTCGTCAAGGACCGGGAGAACTGGGTGACTTCGGCCCCCGCGGTCTCCAACCGGTGGATGACCGCGGAGATCGGCCTGCCGGTCTGCCGCGCCCTGATCGCCTACGGCCGGCACGACCACGCCGCGGCCGTGGAACACCTGCTGCCCGTCCGCCACCGCCTCAACGACTTCGGCGGCAGCCACGCCCAGCGGGACGCCCTCCAGCGGACCCTGGTCGAGGCGGCCTTGCACGCGGGCCGTACCGACCTGGCCGGCACGCTGCTCAGCGAGCGCAGTAACCTGCGCCCGGTGTGCCCGTACAACTGGTCCGCCAAGGCCCGCCTCGCCGACCTGCTCGGCGACCCCGCCCGGGCGGCCGCCGCACGCCGGCGCGCCACGGACCAGGCAACGGACCAGGCAACGACCTGAGCCGCACGAGACCAGGGGCAAGAAGTCATGGACAAATTACTCAGGTGGCTGGTGTGGGCGATGGGAATCGCCTGTGTGGCGATCGGGGCCTTCCATCTCGTGCTGGGAATCGCCTCGGTACCGGGCGAGGGCTCGGCCGGCCCGACCGTGGACAGCCGGGAGCGGTTCTACAACGCGGTCTTCCTCGGGTACGGCCTGGCCTGGATCTGGGCGGCCCGGCAGTCACCGATCCCGGCGAAGGCGGTGCGCGCGCTCGCCGGGATCTTCCTGCTCGGCGGGCTCGGCCGGCTGCTCTCCCTCGCGGTGTACGGCCCGCCGCAGTGGTTCCAGGTCCCGCTGACCGTTCTGGAGCTCGTGCTGCCGCCGGTGTACTTCTGGCTGGCGGGCGCGGAGGAACGGGCTCTGGCGGCGACCGCCGAGGGGCGGAACCGGGCGGCGACCGGGAAGCCCTGACCGGCGACCGTGCCGGACGCCTGACAGAACAGATTTTCGAATCGCTCGGTACGCTGGAGGCATGGGCACGCAACTCCAGGGCTCGCTCTTCGACCAGACCGACGAGATCCGACTCGGCCCGCTGTACGGCATACGCCGGACCGAGCTCGGCGACGGGGCCTGGATCGATCTGCTGCCCGGCTGGCTGAGCGGCGCGGACGCCCTGTTCGTACGGCTCGCCACCGACGTTCCCTGGCAGGCCGAGCGCCGCCAGATGTACGACCACGTCGTGGACGTCCCGCGACTGCTCGCCTTCTACCAGGCCGACGACCCGCTGCCGCACCCCGTCCTCACCGAGGCCAGGGACGCGCTCTCCGCCCACTACACCGACGAACTGGGCGAACCGTTCACCACGGCCGGGCTCTGCTACTACCGCGACGGCCGGGACAGCGTGGCCTGGCACGGCGATCGCACCGGCCGCGGCAGCCGGGCGGACACCATGGTCGCCATCCTGTCCGTGGGCGCGCCGCGGGACCTGCTGCTCCGGCCGCGTCGCGGCGGCAGCAGCGTCCGGCGGCCGCTCGGGCACGGCGATCTGATCGTCATGGGCGGCTCCTGCCAGCGGACGTGGGAGCACGCGATACCCAAGAGCACCCGGGCGGTCGGACCGCGGATCAGCATCCAGTTCCGGCCGCACGGTGTCCGCTGACCGGCCGGCCCGCCCGATGGCCGGCGACGCTGCCCGTGCCCGGCCGGCGACCCCGTTTTCACGACAACTTCCGCCGCGCGCTGACCGAAATGCGCCCCTCGGGCAACGTGGGTGCCGTCCTATCGGTCCTACCGCGCGGACTTCATCCTTCACCTTCCTTTGGGGGCAGAAATGCGACGGTTGGCGACAGCGGCCACGGTGGTCGTCCTGACGGGCGCCGGGGTGCTCGGGACGGCCGGAATGGCCGGCGCCGCGACCGGCCCGGCGGGCACGCACAGCACGGTCACCGCCTGCACGACGAACTGGGGGAGCCTCGACAAGTCGGCGACCGACGCGAGCGCCCAGCCGCTGAAGAACATCACCACCAGCCAGAACACCTGCTACGACCGCATGGTCTTCGACCTCGGCGGCGCCACCGGCAAGGTCGGCTACCACGTCGGCTATGTCGACGCCTTCCACCAGGACGGATCCGGCGAGAAGATACCGGTCCAGGGCGGTGCCATCCTCCAGGTCTACGTCTCCGCGCCGAGCTACGACCCGACGACCGGCAAGCAGACCTACGCCGGGACGGCCGGCAAGCCGCTGCCGGGCGTGAACATCAGCGGATACCGCACCTTCAAGGACACCCGCTTCGGGACGAGCTTCGAGGGCCAGACGCAGATCGGCCTCGGTGTCCGGGCCAAGCTCCCGTTCCGGGTGCAGCAGTCCGGCAACCAGCTCATCGTGGACGTCGCCCACACCTGGTGAGCCGGTCCCGGGCGGTGATGCGGTGACGCACGCTCCGCCAAGCGGACCCGGGTCGGCGCGGCCCGGGTCTGGCCACCGGGGCGTACGGGCATATATGCCTGTGCTGAGGCCCGTGCGCCTGCCGGTGCGGGTGTGGCGGGCCCCCGGGATCCGCGGAAGGAGCGGTGGCGATGGAACGGACCACGTGCTGTGTGGTGGGCGGCGGTCCCGCCGGAATGGTCCTCGGCCTGCTGCTGGCCCGGGCCGGCGTGGAGGTCACCGTCCTGGAGAAGCACGGCGACTTCCTGCGCGACTTCCGCGGCGACACCGTGCACCCCTCGACGCTGGCGCTGCTGGACGACCTCGGCCTGGGCAAGCGGTTCGCGGCCCTGCCGCAACGCCGGGTGACGAGCGTTCAGCTGCCCCTCGGGCCGGGCCGTTCGCTGGTCACCGTCGGCGACATCGGGGCGCTGCCGGGCAGGTTCAACTACATCGCGATGGTGCCGCAGTGGGACCTGCTCGACCTCCTGGTGGACGAGGCCCGGCAGGAGCCGTCGTTCTCCGTCCGGATGAACACCGAGGCGACGTCGTTCCTCATGGAACGGGGCCGAGTCACCGGCGTGCGGTACCGGACGTCCGACGGGCGGACCGGGGAGCTGCGGGCCACCCTCACCGTGGCCTGCGACGGCCGCGGCTCGCTGGCCCGGATGCTGCCCGAACTGGGGCTGGAGGAGTTCGCCTGCCCGATGGACGCCTGGTGGTTCCGGCTGCCGCGACGGGACGGCGATCCGCACGGGCTCGTGGGCGGCGTCGGCGACCGCTTCCTCACCGCCATGATCGACCGTGGCGAGTACTGGCAGTGCGCCGGACTCATCCCCAAGGGAACCGACCCCGAACGCCGCGCCGCCGGCCTGGACGCGTTCATGGGCCAGTTCACCCGGGCCGTTCCCTGGCTCGCCGACCGGGCGCACGCCGTGCAGTCCTGGGACGAGGTCAAACTGCTCGACGTACGCCTCGACCGGCTGCGGCGCTGGCACCGGCCGGGGCTGCTGTGCATCGGTGACGCCGCGCACGCGATGTCACCCGTCTTCGGCATCGGCATCAACCTCGCCGTGGAGGACGCGGTGGCCGCCGCACGGTACCTCGTCGAACCGCTGCGCGCCGGGGCGGTGGGCCTGCGGGACGTGCGCGGTGTCCAGCGCCGCCGGTGGCCGACGACGGTGCTCACCCAGGGCCTGCAACGGGTGGCGCACACCCGGGTCATCGAGCCGGTGCTGACCGGCCGGCCGCCGTTCGGCAACCCGCGGCGCGCCGAGCGGCTGGCCGAACTGCTCACCAGGTCACGCTGGTTGAACCGGGTGCCGGCGTACTTCCTCGCCTACGGCGCCCTGCGGGAACGCCCGCCGGCCGCCTCGGTGCGCTGACCGGCCCGCCGCACCGGCCGGTTCGTCGGTCCCGAAAAGCGTTTGACGTCTGCCGCCGCCCGGCGGTCGGATGACGCCCCATGAGCAGCACAGGGCAGATCCCTCCCGGCCGGTACCCGCTCGACGACGACCTCGTGGGGCGGCTGATCGCCGGGCAGTTCCCGCACTGGGCGGGGCTGGCGCTGGAGCGGTTTCCGTCCGGTGGCACGGTCAACGCCATGTACCGGCTCGGCGACGACATGGTCGTACGGCTGCCGCTGGTGCAGGGCGGGGCCCCGGACGTCTCGACGGAGCAGGAGTGGCTGCCCCGCCTTGCGCCGCTGCTCCCCACCGTCATCCCCGAGGTGCTCGCGGCCGGGCAGCCCGCCGAGGGATATCCATGGCCGTGGTCGGTGTACCGGTGGCTGACGGGGGAGAACCCCGAGGCGGGCGCGTTGAGCGAGCCGGTGCCGCTGGCCAGGGATCTGGCCGGGTTCGTGGCGGCGATGCGGAGCCTCACCTTCCGCGGGGCGCCGGCGGCCTACCGCGGCGGGCCGCTCGCCTCGCTCGACACACAGACCCGGTCGGCGATCGAGGCACTGCGCGGGATCCCGGAGGAGGCCGTGGACTGCGATGCGGTGGCCGCCGTATGGGAGGACGCGCTGCGGACCCCGCACTGGGACGGGCCGCCGGTCTGGCTGCACGCCGATCTGATGCCGGGCAATCTCCTGGTGACCGGCGGCCGGCTGACCTCCGTGATCGACTTCGGATGCATGGGGGTGGGCGATCCGGCCTGCGACCTGTTCCCGGCGTGGAACCTGCTGCCGGCCGACGCCCGGAAGGTCTTCCGCGAGGCGCTGGACGTGGACGAGGCGACCTGGATCCGCGGCCGGGCCCGGACGCTCTCCCAGGCGCTGATCGCGCTGCCGTACTACCGGCGGACCAACCCGACGATGGCGCGCAACGCCCGGCATGTGATCCGGGCGGTGCTGGGGGAGGGCTGAGGTTTCTGAGGTGGACTGGGCTTTCTGGGCGAGGCTGAGGTTCCTCAGCCCTCCTCCACGCCGTCGTCGGGCACCCAGCGCAGCACATCACCCGGCTGGCACCGGAGCGTGCGGCAGATCGCGTCGAGGGTGGTGAACCGCACGGCCTTCGCGCGGCCGTTCTTCAACACGGCGACGTTGGCGGGCGTGATGCCCACGGCAGCGGCGAACTCGCCGACGGACATGTTGTGTTGGGCGAGCTGCACTTCGAGGTCGACGATGATCGCCATCAGACCACCTCGGCCATCTCGGTCTGCAGATCCGTCGCCTTGCGCAGGAGGCTGCGCAGGACGACGACGAGCATGGCGAACGCCGCCCCCACGCCGACGCTCGCGAGCGCGGCGCCCAGGGCCCCGATGACCCGCATGCCGTCATCGGGCGAAGGGATCTCGGCCAGGGCCAGATGCCCGCTCACCCCGAGCGCCAGCAGCGTCGCCACGACCGACGCTCCGATGATGGTGTCGACCCAGCGGAAGGCCAGCGGACTGAAGAGCGCATCGCGTCGGACCATGGCGAGCAGCATCCACACCGCGACGAGCGCGACTTGGACGCAGCCGACGCCGACGATGGCGACCGTCACGTACGGCGTGGCGAACGGGGCGTAGGGCGGGAAGCGGTCGACCTCATCGGCCGCCGTCGTCGGGATGACCACGATCTGACCGAAGAGGCCGACGAGGATCGCCGCGGCGATGCCGGCTCGGAGCGCGAGGATGAAGAAGCGATGCATCTATCGATTGTCGATAGTTTTCGATCGAAAATCAATCGATGAGGGCTCCGGCCCCGTCGAGGATGCGGCGCAGGCCGAACGCGAACTGGTCGTCCGGGCCGACGCGCCGCTCTCCACGACCTCGCGGATGTACGGGCCCACGCTGGCCTGCCACTGCTCCTCGGTCAGGGCTCCGGCGGCGTGCTCGACCCCCGCCCGAGGACGGCCGCTCCTGGTACGTCCTCGCTCAGCGCCGACGCCCCGTAGGGGCCGCCGACCACCCATCCCTCCAACGGCCCACCTCCACCTGCCCCGCTCCCCGTCCCGCGGTAGACAGGAACGACGAGCCAACGCCCGCCGCGCGCATGCCGTCACCGCACGCATGCGCCGCACACGACGCACACGCCGCGGACGTGCCGGGCCTTGAGGGTGAGAGGAGTGACAGCGGACGGATGAACGTCGTCGTCGACCTCAATCGCTGTCAGGGTTACGCGCAGTGCGCCTTCCTCGCCCCCGAGGTGTTCATGATGCACGGCGAGGAGGCCCTGCTGTACCGCCCGGTCGTCCCGGAAGGGCAGCAGGAACGCGTGCTGCGCGCGGCCGCCGCCTGCCCGGTGCAGGCCATCCTCGTGGGAGAGGAGGCCGGTACCGGTGAACGGTGACCCACGCGACGGCCGGATCGTCATCGTCGGCGCCTCGCTCGCCGGTCTGCGGGCCGCCGAGACGCTGCGCGACGAGGGCTTCGCCGGCTCGCTGACCCTGATCGGCGAGGAGGCCCAGCCGCCGTACGACCGGCCGCCGCTGTCCAAGCAGGTGCTGCTCGGCCGGGTCTCCGCGGCCGACACCGGACTGCCGCGGCGTCGCCCGGTGGACGCGCACTGGCGGCTCGGCGTACGGGCCACCGGGCTCGATCCGCTGGGCAAACGCGTCCTGCTCGCCGACGGCACGGAGGAGCCCTACGACCGGCTGCTGATCGCCACCGGAACCCGGGCCCGGCCCTGGCCGAATCCGGAAGAGGCCGCCCTGGAAGGGGTGTTCACCCTCCGCACGAGCGGGGACGCGGCCGGGCTCGCGGCACGGCTGGACGCCGGGCCGCGCCGCGTCCTGGTCATCGGCGCCGGCTTCACCGGCTCGGAGATCGCGTCCGGCTGCATCGAGCGGGGCCTCGCGGTGACCGTCGCCGAACGCGGACCGGCGCCGCTCGTCGGCGCGCTCGGCGGCACGCTGGGCGCCCTCGCCGCCAAGCTGCAGCGCGCACACGGCGTCGATCTGCGCTGCGGTGTGACGGTCACCGCCCTGGAGAGCGACCGCGCCGGCCGGCTCATCGGCGCCCGGTTCTCCGACGGGACGCGGATCGACGCCGATGTCGCCGTGGTCGCCCTGGGCGCGATCCGCAACACCGAGTGGGTGGCCGAATCCGGCCTCGCCGCCGGACCGCGCGGGGTCACCTGCGACGCGGGCTGCCGGGCGTTCGACATGTACGGCATCGTCACCGACGACGTCTTCGCCGCCGGCGACGTCGCGCGCTTCCCGCACCCGCTCTTCGAGTACCAGCTGCTGTCCCTGGAACACTGGGGCAACGCGGTCGCCCAGGCCGAGGTGGCCGCCCACAACATGGTCAACCCCGGACCGCGCCGGCGTCCGCACCTGACCGTCCCGGCGTTCTGGTCCAGCCAGTTCGGCCTGAACATCAAGTCCGTCGGCGTCCCCACCTTCTCCGACCAGGTGGTCATCGCCCAGGGCTCCCTCAAAGACCTCCGGTTGGTCGCCGTCTACGGATACCGGGGGCGGGTCACCGCCGCGGTGAGCGTCAACCACGCCAAATCGCTGGAGTACTACCAGCGCCTGATCGAGACCGCGGCGCCCTTCCCGCCCCCGCCGGGCGCCGCCGACCAGGCCGAGTCCCCGGCCCCGGTCCCGTCCGACGTCCCCGACCCCAAGGTGCTCTCGCACGGCCCGACCGTCGCCCTCACCGGCCATCTGCCCGACCGTCGCCTGACCCTGGTCCAACCGGGCCGCTGAGACCACGGACGGACCACCGTCCCCCACCGCGTGAGGAGCCCCGCCCATGGCCGCGGACCCCGAGACCCTCTTCGAGCGGATCACGGACTACGCCAGCCGGCCCGACCCCTACCCGCTCTACGCCGAGCTGCGCGAGCACGCCGCGGCCCGGCAGCGGGACGGCAGCTACCTGGTCGGGCGCTACCACGACATCACCGCCCTGCTGCACGACCCGCGGATCAGCTCCGACCGCCGGCAACGCACCGAACCCGACGAGGTGGGGGACGCGGAGCAGGGCATGCCGCCGTCCTTCATCGGCATGGACGACCCCGAGCACCACCGGCTGCGCAGCCTCGCCATGCGCTCCTTCGGGCCGCCCCACAATCCGGGCCGGATCGACGCCCTGCACGGCGAGATCACCCGCCTCGTCCAGGAACTGCTCGCCCAGCTCCGGACCAAGGACCGCATCGACCTCGTCGACGAATTCGCCTATCCGCTCCCGGTCACCGTGATCTGCCGGCTGCTGGGCGTACCGACCGAGGACGAGCCGACGTTCCGCGGCTGGTCGGACGCGATCGTCTCCGGCTTCGACCCCACCCCGGGCGTGGACCCCGCCGAACGGCAGCGCGCGGCCGCCGACGCCCGCCGGGCCATGGGTCTCTACCTCGGTGAACTCGCCGCATCACGCCGGGACAGCCCCGGCGACGACATGCTCTCCGCATTCGCCACCGACCCGGGGCCCGACCACGGCGGGTTCAACCAGCTCGAAATCATGACGACCGCGGTGCTGCTGCTCATCGCCGGCCACGAGACGACCGTCAACCTGATCACCAACGGCATGCTGACCCTGCTGCGCCGCCCCGAGGCGCTGGAACGCCTCCGCAACGACCCCGGTCTGATGCCCCGGGCGGTCGAGGAACTCCTGCGCTACGAGCCGCCGGTGCAGATGCTGCCGCAGCGCACCCCGCTCGCCGACATCGAGGTCGACGGCGTCACCGTCCCGCGCGGCGCCCCGCTGATCCTCGTGCTCGCGTCCGGCAGCCGCGACCCGCGGCGGTTCCCCGACCCGGACCGTTTCGACCCGGGCCGCGAGGACAACCAGCACCTCGGCTTCGGGGGCGGGATCCACAGCTGCTTCGGCGCGCCGCTGGCCCGGCTGGAGGCCCAGGCCGCACTCACCGCCCTCGTCCAGCACCTCGCCAACCCCCGGCTCGTCGAGGACCCGCCCCCGTACCGCCGCAGTCCCGTCCTGCGCGGCCCCCGGCACCTGCTGATCGACCACGACCGGGCAGGTGGCTGAGGGACGCGCAGAACGGGGCGGAAAACCGGGAGGCGAGACCGGAGGACAATTCAGCCGGCCGTCACGCGGCCGTTCCGGAGTGCGTCATCCGGCCGTGCCGAAGTCCTGCGTCCAGTAATTCCCGGGCTGGGCGAGGCCGACACCGAGCTCCTTGAAGGAGCAGTCGAGGATATTGCGCTTGTGGCCGGGGCTGTCCATCCAGCCCTTCATCACGCTTTCCGGCGAGGAATATCCGTAGGCGACGTTCTCGCCGTACGCGCTCCAGTCGTATCCGGCGCGGGTGATCCGCTGGCCGGGGTCCGATCCGTCGGAACCGGTGTGGGACATGTTCCGGTGCGCGGCCATGTCCTTGCTGTGGTCCTGCGCGGCCTTCGTCAGCTTCGCATTGAGCTTCAGCGGGGAACAACCGGCCTTGCTGCGCTCGCTGTTGACCAGCTTCAGGATGCTGGCCGCCGTGCCCGAGGTCGGTGCGGTGCTGGGTGCCGCGCTGCTGGGTGCGGCGCTGCTCGGCGCCGCGCTCGGCGAGGCGGCGGTCTTGGCGGTGGTTCCCGCGCTCGGCTTGGTGTGCCAGCCGGCGCTTCCCGAGTGGTGGTGATGGGCGGCCCCGTGCCACTTCCCGTGGCCCCAGTGGTTTCCGTGGCCCCAATGGCCTTCGTCCGGTCCGTTCAGGCATGCCATGGCGGCGGTCGGCACGGCGAGTGCGCTGACGGCCAGGGCGCCGATGGCTATCTTCCGGTAATGCCTCGTCCGGCGGTGCTTCGTCATTGATGACCTCACTCGGTAATGGGGTTCGTCATTTTTGGAAAGCCTCGGCACACAAGCAAGGAAAGGCGGAGGGCTTGGCTACTAAAGCGCTTAGTAGCACCTCCCGGCCCTTGTCGTCGGCGGTGAGGTGTGCTGCCCGGTACCGGCAATTGCCGGGAATGCCTGTCACACCGTCAGAATTGCCGTCATGCTCGTGCCGTGGGGACGAAAGGGCGACGGGACGCATACCGTCCGCGGATCAGCGGGGAATCGTCACCTCAAGGCGGACAAATCCCCTATGTCGGTGGAAGGCCTTGCTACTAAGCGGACTAGTGGGAGTCACGGGAGGTTATGGCGGATGTCACAGGGCGGTGTCGGCGAAGGCGGCGGTCAGCTCTTCGGTGACCGCCCGGGCGCCCGGCGAGACCCACCGCCTGCGGTGCCGGACGAGCTGTACGGGCACGGGCGGGGCCTCGGGCCCGTGCACGGCGGCCAGTCGGCCGTCCGCCAGCTGCCCCTCGACCGTCACCTGCGGCAGCAGCGTCAACCCCAGGCCGGCCGCCACGCAGGACCGGGCGGCATCGATGCTGCCGAACCGGGTGATTCCAGGACGAGTTCCCGGTGCGCCCTGCAGGGCACGGACCAGCCGGTCGCTGTAGGAGCAGCCCTCCTCGTGGACGAAGAAGCTCTCCCGGGCCAGCTCCTCCCAGCCGGCCGTCCGCCCGGCGAGCGGATGGTCCGGTGCCGCGACGTACGTGAGCGGCAGCTCGGCGATCCGGTGGGCCAGCAGATCGCTCTCGTCCACCTCCGGCTCCAGCACCAGGACCAGATCGAGCCGGCCGCTGCGCAGCCCGTCCATCGCCGCCGCCGTCCCGACCGCGTTCAGATGGACCTCCAGCCCGGGATGGGCGCGCCGCAGGGCGGCGATCACCGACGGCAGCCGCGAGGCGCACAGCGAGTCCGCCGCCCCGATCGTGACCCGGCCCGCCACGGTCCCGCTCGCCGCGTCCCCGTGCCATGCCGAGGCCGTCGCCCGCAGCCTCGCCACCGCGTCGAGCACCGCCTCGGCCTCCTCCAGCAGCCGCAGCCCGGCGGCGGTCGGGACGGTCCCCGACGGCAACCGGTCGAACAGCGGCGTCCCCAACTCCTTCTCCAGGGTGCGGATATGGACCGTGACCGTGGACTGCGCGAGATGCAGGGCGCGGGCCGCCGCGGTGAAGCTGCCCGCCCGCGCCAGCGCCACGAACGATTCCAGAAGCCGGGTCTCCATCCCTCCACGCTATCGCGATGTCCGATGTGGTCCAGCAAGATTTATCGTTGGACGCGATGGCGGTGTCGGTGACACGGTGAACCCATGACGAACCACACGACCTCCGCCCCCGCCCCCCACACCCACCCCGCCGCCCCCGCGGACGTCGAGGTGCTGCGCTACTCCGCCTTCACCACCGACCCCTCGGGCGGCAACCCGGCCGGCGTGGTGCTCGACGCCGAGGCCCTCGACGACGCCCGCATGCTGGCCATCGCCGCCGAGGTCGGATACTCCGAAACCGCCTTCGTCACCGCGCACGACACCGCCGCCCGCCGCTACCGCCTGCGCTACTTCAGCCCCCTCGCCGAGGTCGCCTTCTGCGGCCACGCCACCATCGCCACGGCGGTCGCCCTCGCCTCCCGGACCGGCACCGGAGACCTGGTCTTCGACACCCCGGCGGGGGAGATCCGGGTGTCCACCACCGCGCAGGACGGCTCCGTGCGGGCCACCCTCACCAGCGTGCCCGCCCACTCCCGCCCGGCCGGCGACGCCCTCGTCGACACCGTGCTGCGGGCGCTGGACTGGAGCCGGGACGACCTGGACCCCCAACTCCCGCCGCACATCGCCTTCGGCGGCAACGACCACCTCGTCCTGGCCGTCCGCAGCCGGGCGCGGCTGGCCGCCCTCGACTACGACTTCGACGCCCTGGACGACCTCATGCGGCAGCACGGCTGGACCACGGTGCACCTGGTGCAGCGCCAAGCACCGGACCGCCTCGACTTCCACGCCCGCGACCCCTTCCCGGTCGGCGGCGTCGTCGAAGACCCGGCGACCGGCGCCGCCGCCGCGGCCTTCGGCGGCTATCTGCGCACCCTCGGCCTGATCACCGAGCCGGTGCGGGTCCACCTCCGCCAGGGCGAGGACATGGGCCGCCCCAGCGACCTGTACGTCGACATCGACCCCGACGACGCACGGATCAAGGTGACCGGCGCGGCCGTTCCGCTCCCGGAATAACCGCGGACGCCGGCAGGAATGCGCCCCGGCACCACCGGCGTTACGGATCATGCGGACGGCCTCCCGCCGTCCGCACCGCCGTTCAGCCGGCGGCGTCCCTGCAAGGAAAGGCAGTCATGAGCGCATCCTCGTCGTCCGGTGGAGTCACCGTCCGGTATGTGGGCGGCCCCACGGCACTCCTGGAGATCGCCGGGGTGCGGCTGCTGACCGACCCCACCTTCGACCCGCCCGGTGACTACCCCATAGGCGAGCGGAAGTTGGTCAAGACGGCGGGCGCCGCGCTGTCCCCGGAGGAGGTCGGCCCGGTCGACGCGGTGCTGCTCTCGCACGACCACCACCCCGACAACCTCGACCGCGCCGGCCGGGCGTACATCGCCCAGGCACCGCTGGTCCTGTCCACCGCCGCCGCGCGCGAACGGCTCGGCGACCCGGTCCGGGCGCTCGCCGACGGTGAGCGGATCACCCTGCCGCGCCCGGACGGCGGCACCCTCACCCTCACCGGCGTCCCCGCGCAGCACGGCCCCGACGGCACCGAGCACCTGGTCGGCGAGGTCACCGGTTTCGTGGTGTCCGGCGCCGGGCTGCCGACGGTGTACGTCAGCGGCGACAACGCCTCGCTCGACGTGGTCCGGGCGATCGCCGAGCGGTTCGGGCCGTTCGACGTGGCGCTGCTGTTCGCCGGCGGCGCGCAGACCCCGCTGCTCGGCGACGCCTACCTCACCCTCTCCAGCGAGCGGGCCGCCGAGGCCGCCGGCATCCTCGGCGCCCGCCAGGTGGTGCCCCTGCACTTCGAGCACTGGGGCCACTTCACCCAGGGCGGCGACTCGTTGGTCGAGGCCTTCCGGCGGGCCGGCATCGAGGACCGGCTGCGGCTGCCCGAGCCGGGGGAGCAGATCCGGTTGTGACCGTCCGGGCCGGCCGGCGCGTCAGGCCCGCGGGCCGGTGTTCCGGCCGGCCACCGGCACGTCCAGCGGCCGGGCGATGCCCACCACGTTCTCGTCCAGCCGCTGCAGATGCCGCAGCACGCGGAAGGTGACCGTCCCCGACCGCAGTGCCGGGGAGTCGCTCGCCTCCAGCATCGCGGCGATGCTGGCCCCGCCCTCCACCTCGCCCTCGACCGGCTCGTCCCGCACCCGCGCGGCGATCAGATCCAGGTTCCGCCCGATGCGCTTCCCGGCCAGCGCGAGCCGCGGATCGGCCGCGATGGTCCTGCTGTACGGCACGAGCTCGGCCGTCGCGGCCAGCGACCGGGCGTGATACGCGCAGGTCTCCAGCAGCGCCACCAGATACTGCGCGGTCTGCCGCCGCACCCGCAGCGGCGTGATCGGATGCGTCAACGGCCGGGTGGAGGCGCGCAGTTCGTCCAGCGCGGTGTCCAGATCACGGGCCAGGCCCAGCAGGTCGACGGCGGGACCACCGCTGAGCTGCTCGACCGCCGCGGACACCACCTCCCGCAGCCGCACCAGCACCGTGTCCAGGTGCTCGTCCGTACGCCGGTCGGTGTGGATCGGCAGCACCAGCACCGCGGCGATGATCCCGCAGACCGCGCCCAGCGCCGTCTCCTCGATGCGCAGCACCAGCACGGACAGGCTGTAGGTGTCGAGGAGGGTGTAGAGCAGACCGAGCATCGCCGTGACGAAGAACGACATCAGCGCGTACGACAGCGGCGCGGTGAAGAACATGCCGAAGATGCACACCAGCACCAGGGCGAACGCGGTCCAGGTGTGGTTGCCGACCAGTCCCGCCAGCGCGACACCGGCGACCACCCCGAAGACCGTGCCCACCAGCCTGCGGTAGCCCTTCACCAGGATCTCGCCCGTCGACGAGGTGTTGAGGAAGACCACCCAGCAGGTCAGCACCGCCCAGTACCAGCGCTGGCTGGACAGGAACTCCCCGCCGACGATGGCCAGCGCCGAGCCCACCGCGACCTGGAAGGCGGCCCGGGTGGTGGGCCGCTGCAACCCGGTGCGGTCGTCCTCGGGCTCGCCCTCCTCGCCCGTCCCGGCCCCGACGATCGCGAGGTCCTCGGCGTCGAACTCCTCCCGCGAGCGCGTGGTGGCCGGCGAGTCGTCGGACTCGTCCTGCGGCCCGTCCAGCGCCAGCCGCAGACCCAGCACGGCGCGCGCGGCCTCACCGATACCGCGGAAGGCGTCCTGGACGGCCGGCGAGGCCGGCGGCAGCTTGTCCTCGTCCCGGTAGCCGAGCAGCCGGTTGCGCACATGCGCCAGCGCCGTACCGCGGTCGTCCGGCGCACGCCGCGCCACCAGCAGGTTCAGCGCCTCCAGATCGCGGCGCAGCCTGGTGTGCACATCGCCCCCGGTTTCCAGCACGCTCACGGAGGTGGGCACCGGAGCGTGCGGGAGGTGCAGGGTGAGGGTGTCCGCGCGTTCGGCGCTGCGGGCGTTGAGCAGCAGCATCCCCAGCCGCTCGGCGGCGATCTCGGCATCCGCGACGCGGCGCTGCAGCAGCCCGGCCGTGGTCTCGTCCGGGGTGCCCTCCTCCAGGCGGCCCTGGATCATCAGCGCCGCCTCGTGCAGCCGCGCGGTGTCCCGGCGCAGATCGTCGAGGACGTCGTCCAACTGCCCGGGCTCGGCGTCCATGAGGGCGAGATGGGTGCCCACCAGCTGCGCCAGCCGCGCCCGGAAGGCGGCGCGCAGCCGGGCGAGGGTGCGCTGCGGGGTCTCCGGAACGACGGTGAACCGTACGACCGCGCTGCACGCGAAGGCGACGGCCAGCGTCAGCGCCAGCTGCGGCAGGGCCGGCACGGTGGCCCGCACGAACAGCGACACGAAGTAGACCTGGAACCCGACCAGTCCGAGCGCCGTGCCACGGTCACCGAACCGGCGCGCGTACACGGCACCGAAGATCAGCGCCAGGAAGGACAGATCGCCGGCGATGACGCTGGCGTGCAGCAGCGCTCCGAGGGACATCGCGGCGAGCGCGACGGGCAGTCCCAGCGCCAGCGTGACCGCCTGGCCCCGCACCTCCTTCTCCCGGATCGCGAAGGTCGCCGCCATCGCCGTCATCGCGCCCGCGACCATCAGGGTGACCCCGGTGTGGAGCAGCGCCAGGACGATCAGCGTGAGCAGGATCGCCCCCACCGTCCGCAGTCCCGCCATCAACCGCAGCAGCCCGGGATCGGAGGCCGCAAAGCGGTCCCACGTACCGGTCACAGCCCGTCGTATCGCTGACATCACGCCGCTCTACACTCCCGTTCCTCGCCCTGAGCAGGGACGTCTCAGCATCCCATGGCGGTTTTCCGGGGCCCCGGCCGGTCGGCGGCCGGATCCGGAAGACGGAGAAACGGGCGAATTGCGCTGTCCCGCGCGTGAGTGCGGTACGGCGTCGAATGCCCGCCCGGTGCCGTCGAATTCCCGCGGCCGGACACTGTCCCGAAGGGCATTGCCCACCCGTTCACTGCCCAAAGATTCAATACCCAGAAGACCGCGGACTCGGAAAACTCTTCTCCAGTCGATCGGAACTTCCGGTCCAGGTAAGGCCGCTACCGGACCCCCCTCCGGGTAGAGCCGTGCCGCACAGTTGATTTGAGGAGTCCTCATGCGCAACAAGATGCGAATAACCGCAGCAGCCCTGACCGCCGCCGTGGCCCTCGGCGTCGCCGCGCCGGCCGCCTCCGCCGCCACCGAGGCTCCGGCCCGTACCGCCGCGGTGCAGACCGTCACCGTCGACCAGGCCCGCACGGCCCTCTCGGCGAACGTGTCCCAGCAGCTCGCCGACGCCGCGGCCAAGACCGGTGGGGCCAGCACCGCTGCGCACACCGGTGCGAACCAGGTCACCCCGCACGGCATCATCGACAAGCTGCGGAAGAAGGCCCTGAAGGCCGCCTTCAAGCGCCTGCCGAAGAGCTGGCAGATCAAGCTCACCAAGTGGGCCAAGAAGGGCAAGGGCTACTTCACGAAGCAGTGGAACAAGCTTCCGAAGTGGATCCGCAAGACGCTGACGCTGGGCGGTCTCATCTCCACGAAGGTCGCCATCGAGTGGCTGATCGACATCATCCTGTGAATTCCCGCCGATAGCGGAATCCCAGGCTGAACGACGTGCGCCCCTGGTACGCTCCGGCGACCCGGGGCGCACGCCGTATATGCACCAATTCCCTTGGCGCCGCGGCGGGTTACCGGTCAACGGCAGGTCGCCGGGCGCACCGTCGACGGGCCCTTCCCGGGCTCGCCGCCGATCCCGGAACTCCGGCCGCCCGTCCCTTCACGTAACCGAGGAGCAATCATGGCGCACGAGACACAGCAGGCTTCCGGAACCGACGAATCACCGCTGAACCACACCTGGCCCGTACTGCTGTTCATCGTGGCGAACGTCGGCACCGGCTTCGCCGCCGACCGCCCGGTCATCTTCTGGATTTCCGCGGCCATCGGGCTTCTCGGCATTCTGGCCACGGTCGGCTGCCTCAAGAAGATGTGGAACATCCGGAACGAACAGCCCAGTTCCTATTTCTGGGGCCTGGTGCTCATCGCGTATTCGGTCTACCTCCTCTATTCCCTTGTCGACCATGTCGTCTGATACCGGATAAGGGGCCCGTCCTCGCTGTTCCTACTTCTTCAGCACACGGCTGACCGGGTTGAGCAGCTGGAACACCGACGTGAGGGAGGTGGCCGCCCGGGCCGCTTTTCCGGCGGGCCCCAGATCGTGCAGCTTGGCCAATTCGTCGTCCACGCTGAACAGCAGCGGGCGGTCCGTCTGTGAGGCGTTCGCGGCGGGATGGACGGCGGCGGTGGCCCCGGCAGCCAGCAGAACTGCGGCGAACGCACGGTTCATTTTATTCATGCCGTTCTCAACGACAGCGCGGCCCGATGGCAACCGCGGTCGCGAAACTCACACTTTATGATGCCCGGCCCGACCGCCGAGCCCCCCGGCCCACCACGACCCCCACGGGGGCTGAACCGTCTCCCTGTGCAAAAGACACCGGGGAGAACGCCGACGGCGAGAGCGGCACCGGCATGGTCTGGCGCCTGCCCGGCAGCCCGACCGGCCTGACCGGCACCGGCTCGGCGTACCACGGGGCTCCTGCGGCCCCCGCCGTACGGTTCGGGGCCCCGCTGGAGGGCTGAGCCGGCCCGCCGACCGCCGGTGTGCGCCCGGGGGCGGATTGCGTCGTCCTCCCCGGGGCGGCTTGCACCACGATGGTGTGGAACAGTTCCGTGGCGGCCCGGACGATGCCCAGGAAGTCCCGCATGGCCCTCGTGAACACCGGGAGCCTGCCCTCGACGATCGCCCGCCGGCAGTCGGCGCCCGCCTGCTTGCCCCGCCGCTGGAGCTGTGCCCACCGCTGCTGGGCCGCAGGGTCCGGAAGCGGAAAGTAGTGGCCGGCTTCCGTGGCGACCTGCTCGACGGCGACGCAGTGCGGACGTATCCGGCGGGTGGCGAAACCCCGGTCGGTGAGCGCCGACTCGTCCTGCAGCGCCGTGACGATGCCCAGGATCGCGGCCCCGAAGCGCCCCGTGAGGTTCCTCCCGCCGAGCCGCAGCCAGGCGTCCGTCTGCATCCCGAGGACCTGGGGTGAGGCGGCCGGGATCGCGTCCCGGGGCACCAGCCGCTCCTGCGTGAGCGACACCCGGCCGGTCCGTTCCGCGCCGCCGCGGGGCGGGCTCACCGTCGCGTTGAGCGCGAGGACGGCCACACAGGTCACACCGACCCACAACCGTCGCGCGACCACCTTCTCCCGCTGGGGCCCGGGCCGTCTCGACCTTCGTTCCGACGCCTTCCCAACTGATCTGCTACTACGGTGAGTTCGGCGATCGGCCGGCAGCGCCCACCGGACCACCCGCCGCGCTCCCATACCCAGCAGGGCGGCCGCGGCGGAGACGAAGATCCCGAGCCCCAGTACCAGGGGCAGCAGGATCCCGGTCAACGCCCAGATCCCGCCGGGATGCCAACTACACCGGGAACTCAGCGTGTTGAGCGGACCGAGGCAGCCGTCGAACGATCCGAGCAGGAACAGGCCGGCCAGCCCGGACAGCGCCGTCGTCCCGGCCGCCACGACGGCGAGGAGCAGCGGCCAACGGGCGGTGAACGCGGCGGTCACCAGGGCCGTGGCGGCCGCACCGCCGACCAGCACGATCAGCACGAAGGCCAGGAAGAGCAGCAGATAGGTGCCGTACCGCCGGTCGGCCGGCGGCTGCCAGGTGTGCATCGAGGCCATCACCGCCACGAAACCGGCCCAGCACACCAACGTGCCGGCACCGGCGGCACACAGCACCCGGCGCAGCGGCGGCAGGAACACCACCGGGGGCTCATGAGCCGGGCTGGACGCACCGCGCAGCGCACTGCGCATCCAGCGCGGTGCCGCCCCCTCCGCGTTCCTCCGCCGTACCCACCCGAGCAGCGGCAGCAGCCACAGCAGCGCAGCGGCCCACAGCATCATCGGGTCCGCGCCGATCGGCAGCAGCACCGGCAAGGCCATCGCGATCGCCGACAGCGCACCCTCATGACCGGGCACCGTGCCCGGCAGATCGCGCTCCAGCGCCTCCCGGATCCCGGTCCCGGAGTACGCCCACCCCATCGTCAGCACATGGCCGTCGGACTGCCACCAGGCGTACCACAGGGCGAACACCGCCCAGGTCGCGGTCAGCCCGAGCAGCATCGCCGGGCGCAGGGTGCGGCCCCGCCACCCACGCACCGACAGCTCCGCGTACTGCGCCGTCCAGCACAGGATGCCCACGCTCATCACGAGGAGCAGGGCGAACGCTTCCGGATGCCGGGGCAGCCATCGCGTGCTCCCGGACGTCGTGCTCATCAGCAACTCGCCGACGACGAGCCCCACCCCGAGCCACCACCCCGCACGCAGCCCCGACGGCACCCGCCCACCGGTCAGCACCGCACGCGCCACGCCGCGCCACAACGCCACCCCCGGAATCGCCGCGATCAGGCCCGCGAGGAGGGCCGTCAGCGGCCCGAGCGCCCATCCCTGCCGTACGCCCGGCAACAGATCGGCCAGCTGGTCGCCGACGATCGTCGAGGTGGCACCGGCCAGGAAGAGGGTGCCGGCATGGGGCGCGAACAGTTCCCGCGGATCGCTGAGCGCCGCCACCCGCCGGTCCCACGGGGGATGCGTCCGCCACAACGCGGCGAACGACCCCAAGAGGCGGAAGACGCGTGCGGACGGAGACGCGGTGGCGCCTGCGCCATGGAAGAAGCGTGAGACCCGGGACGGTCCGGGGTCTCGCCACGCCCCGGCATCCGCGCCCCAGGCAAGAGCGTCCAGATCCGCATAGGTCTCACGGGTCCGCAGGACATCCGCACGGGCGAGATGGACGAACGCGATCATCGCGGCCGACAGCACCAGTTCGTGCGCCATGCCGAGCCGCTCCGCAGGCCCGAGTACCGCGGACGCCGCGGAGGACGTGAGGTCCTTCGCGATCCAGACCAGGTACGCCGGCAGCACGGCGACGAGGAAGACGCGCCAGAGGGCGACCGTGGCATAGGTGAGGTCGACATCCCGATTGCGGAGGTGCGCGAGCTCGTGCAGGACCACCGCCCGGAAGCCCGCGGGATCGTGTCGTCTTTGCGCCACCAGCCCGCCGTGCAGACAGACCGTATAGCGCCGCAGCCGTCCGAAGACCACCGCGCTGGCCGTGACCTCCGCCGGCGCGATCACGAACCGCGGCGGACGACCGGACAGTCCGGCCACCTCGACCAGCTCGTCCAGCACCGCGCACAACTCGGCGTGCCCGTCGGAGTGTTCGGCGCCCCGTGCCGCGACGCGTTCCACCGGAACGACCCGTCCGCGGCGGCCCTTCCAGCGCGGCAGCACCCAGTAGAGCCCGCCCGCCGCGACGAGGAGCGAGCCGAGCACGACGACCGGGATCCACCCCGCGGCCGACGGGACGAAGCGGTCCAGACAGTTCCGGTACGCCTCACCGGCGCGCAGCGTGGTCAGCGCGATGCCCAGGTAGTCGCTGTCCGGGTTGGCCCCGCCCGCGAGCGCACACCCGACCCGGATGTTGCGGGGGTCGGCGACCGACTCGACGATCTTGACCGTCACAGTGGCACTGCTGGTCAGGAACAGCACCATCAGCAACACGAAGCGCAGTCCGGTCCCCGCCCCGAGGATCCGCTCATCCACGCCCAGGCCCGAAGGGCGCGCCGGTACCCCGTGCCCACCACCCTCCATGACGGCCGCCCCTACGCCTGCGCCTCCGGCCCCGGCTGCCCGGAACCGCCGTCCCCGCCCTCCTGCGCGACCTGCCGCCCCGGTGGCAGCACCAGCCGTGCCACCACCCGCTCGGCCAGCGCGGTCGCGGTCGCCGCCGGCAGCCCGCTCTCCGCCCCGAGCTCAAGGATCCGCTGCCGCACCGACTCCAACTGCTCCGCCGTCAGCGGCGGAACGACCCGGACCGCCGCGGGCCTGCGCGCCACCCTGCGCAGCCACGCCTTCGACCGACGGCCCACGTTCTCGACTGCCGCGCCCGCCGCTCTCCGCACCGCCTCGTCCAGGGCCAGCCACACCACCGGCGTCACCAGTGCCGTGACCTCCTGCACCCCGAACCCGAGCGGCTCACGGGCCCGTCCCCGCCCCCTCAGCCGTGCCACGGCCCGCTCGTCGCCGATCCGCAACAGCCCTTCGACCAGGAGCCTTTCGTCCGGTGCGACCTCACCGGCCACTTCCCGGACCACGTCCCGCACCGGGACCCCGTTCCGGCCACCCCCGGCCCCCGCGCCCCGACCGACCGCACCACCAGCGGCCCCCCGCACCGAGCTCATCCGCCCCAGCCCCCTCGTCGCCGTCAACCTCACCCCGAACGAACGACCCACCGCCTCCACATCGTAGTGACGCGGTCTCTCGGGTGCCCCCGACAGTGGGTTTCCCGTCTTGGCAAGATGGCCGCAACCGGGGAGATCCCGGGGAAGTCCGCGAAAGGACCCCAGGCACATGGCCGTCGTTCACCACACCACCCTCAGGCCCGGCAAACTGGAGCTGCTCACCTCATGGTTGCCCACGCAGCCCTGGTACCTCGGCGCCGGGAGCGCACCGCTCCTCACCAAGGCCGGTGGCTTCCGGCTGGACGATCCGGACGGTGAGGTGGGCCTCGAATTCCTGGCCGTCACCGATGCGTCCGGGGAGCGGCCCGTCACGTATCACGTACCGCTCACTTACCGAGGCGGCGCGCTGGAGGGCGGTGAGCACGCGCTCGTCGGCAACATGGAGCACGGGGTGCTGGGGCGCCGGTGGATCTACGACGGAGTCCACGACCCGGTCCTGCTGGCACAGCTCTTCGCCCTCCTCACCGGCAAGGCCGAGCCCCAGGACCAGAACGTGAGCGACGCCGTCGACCCGTCCGTCACCGCCTCGTTCACCGCCTCCCGCGCAGAGGCGGGCGTCAGCGGCGGCTCCGCCGTGGTCACGCACGGGGAATGGATCAACGGACCGCACGGCACCGATGTCCTCGTCGCGATGGACGCCACCAGGCACCTCACCCTCCACATCCACCGCGTCCTGCGGCCACAGGACGACGGCACGTCAACTGCCGTGGGCAGTACGGGGATCGGGCACGTCACCACCGTCTGGAACCAGCCCGACGGCACCACGGCCCGCGGCCCGTTCGTCACCGTCCATGACGGCGCGCCGGCCTGCCCTGCCGAGTAGCTGCCGAGTTCCGGGGGACTACTGCTCGCCGCGCGGATCGCGCCAGGTAGCCTGCCTCGGTCAACGCTCCGTTGATCTTTCGCCGGAGTCGAGCAGTCCACCATGGGGGACCCCAGCATGTCCGCACCGCCGCCGTACCAGAACCAGCCGCCGCACCAGCAGTACGGCTATGCGCAGCCGGTCCAGCCGCCCGTCCAGCAGCCGTACGGTCCGCCTCAGCAGCCGTACGGGCACCCGCAGCCGCCCAACGGCCCCCAGCGGCCCCCGCAGCGCAGCCCGTTGCGGGGGCTCATCACCGCCGTCATCGTCCTGGCCGTCTTCGGCGGCGGGGCCTGGTACGTGTGGGACTACAACACCAACCCCAACGGCGGTAAGGCCAAGGAGGAAGCCGAGCGGGTCGCCCGGCGCGAGGCGGCGGACAAGAAGTACAACCCGAAGATCGGCGACTGCGTCAAGGTCAAGGACCCCGAGGGCGAGCCGGTGACGCTGATCGTCGACTGCGGCTCGGCCGATGCCGAGTACAAGTTGGGCGAGCGGCTGGACGGACCCGCCCAGAAGTGCGGACCGAAGTACGACTACGGCATCGAGTACGTGGGCCGGCACACCGCCAGCTACACGTTGTGCTTCACCAAGGTCTGACCCGCCGCGAGGCCTGCTGAACAGGGGGACGGGCAGGGACGTCGATGCCGCGGTGTTCGACGTGTTCGGGACGTTGACCGACTGGCGGTCCGGCGTGACGGAGGCGCTGGCCGCGGTGCGACCGGACTGCAGACCGACTGGAGCGCCGTCACCGACGCCTGGCGCCGCCGGTACCGGCCGGCGCTGCTCAGGGTCGTGACCGGCGAACTGCCCTGGCTGCCCTTGGACGGGCTGCACCGCATTGGTCCGGTCGTACAAGCCCGACCCGCGGGTGTACCTGTCGGCCGCCGAACTGCTCGGTGTGGAACCGCGCCGGCTCCTGATGGTCGCCTGCCACCCCGACGAACTGGCGGCGGCCGCCTACGCCGGACTCCGCACCGCGTACCTCCCCCGCCCGCTGGAATGGGGCCCGGACGCCGCGCCCGTCCCCACCCCCACCGGCGTCGACCTCGTGCCGTCATCGCCCCGGCGCTGAACGCCAACGAGCGACGGTAGAGCGGAAACGCCTGGCGGGGCGGGAGGACCGCCGGGCTCGCCGCCCCGCCAGGTTGAGCCGGTGCCGTGGGCCCGGTGCTCAGCCGATCAAGGGGATCCAGCGCTGGTCGTCGGACCCGGTGCACGGTGCGAGGGACACCGCGCTGCGGTTGCCGGCATCGGCGATGCAACCCCTGGCGAACTTACGGCTGATGAGGGCCGAACCCTCGTCTCTGTTCGCGTAGTCCCAGTACTGGGCCTGAATTCCGGAATTGCAGTCCTCCAACGCAATCTGCTGCCCTATACCCTTGGCCGTGACGCACCGGCCGGGGTGGTGGGCGCTTTCCAGCTGATAGCCCTGGAACCGTCCGGACTTCAGGAAGAAGTCCTGAGTTCCGGAGATGTCGGGAGACCAGGACTTGAGCGTGTCGTTTCCGAAGGCGTCGAGGTTGCGGTCGCTGCCGACGTTCTGGAACGTGTACCGCACGTCCGGCCGGATCGTCGGGACGGTCGCCGCCTGCGCGCTGCCGGTGGCCAGCAAACCGATGCTGAGCAGGGTGGATGCGGACAGAACGGCGGCGATGGCCTTGCGACTTGCCACGGGCTCCTCCTGACCTGGTGACGTCGTGCGCCGCACGGAGACGTCGTACGCGTCACGCGAAAAGGTTGGTTGTGCACTTTCCCAAGGCATGTGCCTCGGCAAGGAACCTACGGTCGGCCGGGGCCCGCCCGGAAGTCGCGTTCCGGACGTCGAATGGGCGGAGCGGTTTCCCGTTCAAGGGTTTTGCATTCCCAGAGGCGCAGTTTCCGGGCAAGCGGGCATTCGGACTGTCCGAAGGCCGTGCGTACGGAATGCCGGCCGGTTCGGCCGAATGCGGAGAATTTCCGGCCAGTACTCGGTCGTCAGTATGCGGGCCCGGGCGGGAGGGGATAGAGGGCGGCGGGGTGAGGGCGGCGCACGGCGCGCCCTGCCTCACCCGCGGAGGAGGGACGGGGGCTCTGAGGGTTGCGTCGTCATCAGGCCGTGAGCGAGGCGGCGTTCCTCCTGCCCCTCGGCAGGAAATGGTGAGCGAGGGCACCGGCGTACGTGGCCGGATCCCGGCAAAGCGTGACATCGGCCCAGGTGTCGGCGTAAAGCTGCCGGAGCACTCACCTTGTCCGTGAGGTGAGAGTGCCGGCGGGGATGTGACTGCGGGCCGTGCTCGTGATGCGGTAGCGGCCGTTCGGCACCTGCGCGGCGGTGACATGGACGGCGAGCGGACCGGCCCACTCGTAGTCGCGTTTCATGGCGTGCTGCGCCAGTACGTCGGTGAGTCGCTGTCCCACCTGCCCGCCGCGCGCGGCCAGTTCGGCGTGGACCTCCGGTGCGAGTTCGACCGTGTACTCATTGGGGACGAGCACGCGGTGCTCGTTGCAGACGATCGCGTGCTCGTCGCATTCCCGCCGTAGGTCGTCGCACAGCTCGACGGGGTCGTTCCCGGAGATCTTGGCGATCAGTGCGCTCTCGCACTCTTCCACCACGTGTTCCATCTGTTTCAGGAGTCCCATGGGAAGGCGCGTGCCCGGCAGTGGTGTGCATATGCGGACACAGGAACTCCATCTGAACGTACAACCCTTCACGATCTTCACAGGTCTCGTGAGTCGGAGTCAGCGGACTCCAGACCGATCCGGGTCCCGTCGGCCGTCTTCCACGCCGGCGGTGCCCCTTTCCCATTCGAGGAACACATGCGCATTCGTGCCACTGCCGCCGCACTGTCCGGCGCCCTGGCCCTATCCGCCCTCGCGATCCCGGCCGCACAGGCCGCGGACGCCCCGGGCGCCGGCGCCGCCAAGGCGCAGCTCTCGCCGTTCGTCGCGCAGTCCCCCGCCGTGGCAGGGGCGGACGAGACGCGGGGAGACACCAAGATCACGAAGGTCACCGTCAACGGCGGCAAGGACATCGTGGTCGGCACCAGCCTGAAGAAGACGTACACCGTCTCGGTCACCGCCACCGACCCGGTCGGTATCTATGACGGTTACGCCTTCCTGTGGCACGGTACCGACCTGGATTCCAAGACCGGTGTGGACGGCGCCATGACCCCGAGCGCCAAGCACGGCACCTGCAAGCAGGTCAACGCCACCACCTCCACCTGCTCGGTCACCCTGGTCGCCGACCCCGACCGCAACATCTACGGCAACCTGCTCGCCGGCCGCTGGCACGTCTACGCGGCCGCGGTCGGCAAGGACGGTGACCTCACCGTCAAGGACACCTACAAGTCCGGGTGGGTGAAGCGTGCCGCCAAGCTGACCACGAACGCCGGTCCCGAGCCGGTGAAGAAAGGCGCGCCCCTCACCGTCACCGGCGCCCTGACCCGGGCGAACTGGGACAACGACACGTACGGTGCGTACGGTGGGCAGTCCGTGCAGCTGCAGTTCCGCAAGGCGGGCGCCAGCAGTTACAGCACCGTCAAGACCGTTACGTCGGACAGCCGCGGCAATCTGAGGACGACCGTGAAGGCGACGGGCGACGGCTCCTGGCGCTATGTCTTCGCCGGCACGCCGACGTCATCGGTGGCGACGTCCACGAGCGACTACGTCGACGTGAAGTAACGCGGCGATCTGAGGCAGGGGTGCGGGCGCGGCGGCCGGTGTGGCCGCCCCGCCCGCACTCACCGGTGCTCAGCGCGGGGGCCGGGTGTCGGCCCCCGCGGTGGCTCACGCCCCCGTGACCCCGTCGATGCGCTCGCGGAGCAGGTCCGCGTGGCCGTTGTGGCGCGCGTACTCCTCGATCATGTGCACCAGGATCCAGCGCAGGGACACGCCCTTGCCGCCGACATGGCCGGCCTCTCGGTCCGACAACTGCCCGGAGTCGTCCAGGGAACGGCCCGCGATCAGCTCGCGGCTCCGGGCGACCTCCGCCCGCCAGACCGCCAGCGCCTCGTCGATCCCGCGCCCGGGAACGAGCTCGAAGCCGTCGCCCGCTCCCTGACCGTCGGCTCCACCGTGGTCATGGCCGTGGTCGTCCGCGAAGGCCGCGGGAACGTCCTGGCCGGCGAACACCCGCTGGAACCAGTTGCGTTCCACCTCCGCCATGTGCTGCACCAGGCCCAGCAGCGTCATCGAGGACGGTGGCACTGACGCCAGCCGCAGCTGACGGTCGTCCAGCCCCTCGCACTTGAGCGGGAGCGTGGCGCGGTGGAAGTCCAACCAGGCCTCCAGCGTGGCGCGTTCATCGGCGAGCGGTGGCGGTACGGTGCGTCCGTCGGGTGTCATGACCATGGGCCATACCCTCGCACACGGGGCGAGGGGCGAGGGGCACGGTGGCACCCGGCGACCGTCAGCGCCTTCTCTCACTCCTCGATGGCGCCGCCGATGCGTCGGAGATGCTGCCGGAAGGTGTAGGTGGGGTCGGTGCTGCGGCGGGCCAGGTAGTCGTCGAAGGACGTTTGGTGGCGCAGCGTCCGGCCGGCGCGGATCGTGCGGGCCTGTTCGCGTTCCGTCCGCCGGATCCGGTGTGCGGTGCCGAGGACTTCCTCGGCGTGCTCGGCGGCGAGGAACACCACTCCGTCGTCATCACCGAAGACCAGGTCGTCGCGGCCGACCAGGTGCTCCCCGAACCGTGCCGTGGTGAGCGCCGCCGCCTCCCGTTCGTCGAGCCGCACCGGGCCGGGCGGACAGGCGCCGTAGCTGAACACCGGGGGGCCGATGTCCACCAGCTCGGAGGTGTCGCGGTGCAGGCCCCACACCACCAGCCCCGCCACGCCCGCCGCTTCGGCCTCCAGGACCGTCAGATCACCGATACACGCTTCGTCCGTCCGTCCGCCGTTGTCGATGACCAGTACGTCGCCCTCTTCCGCCCGGGCGAAGGCCTCCAGGAACACGTCCACGCTGCCGTAGTGCCGCGCCGGCAACGCGCGGCCCGCGACCCGCTGACCCGGGACGACGGGGCCGATGCCGGCCGGAGCCGTGCGCAGCGGGACGTGGCAGCGGAGGCACGCATCGGCCACCAGCGGCGTGGACAGATCGGTGAAGGAACTCAGCATGGTGCGTTTCCCGCTCTCTGACGTGCGGCTTCGAGACCTGATGGCCCGTGACTCTACGCATCGACGCGCAACCGGGTGGGGCATCCGCCCTTCTCGTCCGGCTTCGGGGGAAACCTGGCGGCCCGTCAGCCCGTCATCGAGGGTGGGGCCGGCCGCCGTTGCCGCGAGTCCCTCCGCATCCCGTCACGTCCCTTCAGGAGTCGATCGCCATGCCCGCCAGGTCCACGCTTCCCCTCCGTCTCACCGCTTTCGCTGCCTTCGGCGGCGCCGCGCTCTCACTCGTCGCCGCCCCGGGGGCCGTGGCCGCTACGACCACCAAGGCCCCAAGTGCCGCCGTCCTCAAGGTCGGTTACACCGCCAAGGAACGCCGGGAGGCCCTTGCCTACTGGACGCCGGCCCGGATGAAGGCCGTGGGGAAGTCCGTGGACATGGGGCCGACCGGGCCGAAGTCCCTGCCGTGGAGAGGCACGGCCATGAAGACCGTCGGGCGGCTCTTCTTCGTCAACGGTGACGGGGCCGACTCCTGGTGCACCGCGACCTCCGTCGACGGCGCCAACCGCTCCGTCGTCATGGCCGCCGGGCACTGCGTGCGGCGCCCGGCGTCGCCGGTCACCACCTACATCGACATGGTCTTCGTGCCCGGTTACAGCAAGGGGAAGCAGCCGTACGGTGCCTTCGCGGTCCGGGCGACGTTCACTCCCCGTACCTGGGCCGAGGACGCCGTCAACGACGTTGCGGCGCTGACCGTGGACGCCGATGCCAAGGGGCGTGCGCTGGGCGACGTGGTGGGCGGCCAGCGCATCGCCTTCAACCGCCGGGTCGGGGGGAACACCGTCGCCTTCGGCTACCCGGCCACGCGCCCGCAGCGCGGTGAGGAGCTCCTGCACTGCACCGGTACGGCGAAGCCGGCGCCTGAGAACGAGCAGGCCGTCCCGTGTGACCTGGGCGGAGGCGCAAGCGGCGGCCCCTGGCTGGCCGACTTCGACCGTGCCACCGGCGAGGGCGTGCTGGTCTCGGTCAACAGCCACGGCGACGGCCCGGAGCGCGGCACCCATATGTACGGTCCGGTGCTGGGCGCCACGGCCAGGGCGGCGTACGAGCAGGCGCAGCACGGCTGACCCCTGGGCGGGCCCGCACCGCACGGCAACGGCGGGGCGGGCCTCGCTGCCCCTCCTTCCTCACCGCCCGTGCTGGAGGAGTCCTTCGGTGAAGTCCTCGGTCGCCGGTGCGTGCCGCGAGGTGAAGGGGCACCGCCAGTCCTCCTCCGTGAAGCGACCGGAGAAGTGCCGTGCGGGCTGCTCGTATTCATACACGGTGAAGCTCGGATTGACGGAACCGTTGTTCTTGGTCTCACGTCTGCGAATGGCGTCCTGCATCGAAGAGAACTTCTCCCCGAGCAGCATGAACTGCGCAAGGGAGTTGAAAGCGATGGCCGACGTCGAGAAGCGACGGCTCGCCCTGGACGCGCCCGGGTGCATTCCCACGACGAAGAAGGCGTGACCGCCCGTATGGAATCCGAAGTTCGGTGTGCCGGGATCGGACGAGGCGCCCTTGTCCAGGCCGAAGGACCGGCTGTCGATGTCGTGCATGAGCTGGAGATGCCGCCATATCAGCCCCTCATAGGCGGGTTCGTCCACGTTCCCCGGCTCGTCGAACGTCGCGACGAACGTACGGAAGCTCTGGTCCGACAGCAGTGGCCGCACCTCCTCCACGTAGGCGAGAAGGTCGCGGTAATTCTCCTGGGCCGAGCTCTCCTCGCCCATTCTTCGGTAGTGCCGGTGCGTAATGGTGTCGCGTTTGAGGGCGGCGCGGGCGCCCAGGCAGCTGAACTCCCGGGTCTGAATGAAGCGGTCCAATTCGCTGCGTACGGCTGCGGGGCTGCGCAGGGCGGTGTCGGGTTCGGTCATCGTGGAACCTTGCCTTGGCTTGGCTGGATAGGGGCGGCTGGTGTCGGAGGCGCGGACGGGCCGGACGGGTCCCCTGGCTCAGGGGTGTCGGAGACGTGCCTGTGGGGAGGCCCGGGCGCGGTGGCTGCTGTGCTTCGCCCTCCCGGGGCGTGATCAACAGCTGACCGAATCGACACTGAGGTGTACGTGTCCACCAGGCAATACCAAAAACGGACAAAGTGTGGTTCATGGCCCCATCCATCCCAGGATGGACGACCGGGTCCGGCCGTGGGAGGCGTCTGCGTCGCAGCCGGTGTCGTATTTCCGTGGCGATATGGGCCGGCCGTGTCTCAACTTGCCGAAATGGTACGGGGGTTGGAGTTCGGTATTCCTTCGCACGCCTTGCCCTGATCGCGTGCCGATGATGATCACCAGGTCGCCAACTCCGCGCCACCCCTCGTCGGGCCGGTCGACCCGCCGCCCAGTCCGCCCGCAAATACCCCGAACCTCGACCCCAAGCAATACCCGCCAGGCCAATTTATCCGCCGTGAATGTTCAAAATTTCGCCAACTCGAATTCCAGGATTGCCGGCCCGTGTGGGTGATCGGCCGGTAGCTCTCCGGTATGCAGGGGCGGCTGTGAGGCTCAACTGGGCGCGCTACGCGGCCAAATGCCCGGACAGTAAATCCCTGTATTAGGCATGCATTTCCGCCGAATGTAACTATTCAGTCAACGGCTCTTTGCAGGGCTCTGAATGCTCTCTAGTCTGAGGCAACTTTTCGGCCAGTTCTGTCTTGAAAGGCCCCCCATGGCAAGCGTTGACGAGCTCACGCCCCTGAAGGCACCACGCTCATCAGGTTCACTCCGCAGGGACGTAGGACTGATCGGCCTCATGTGGGCCTCGGTCGGCTCCATCATCGGGTCCGGTTGGTTGTACGGAGCCCAGAAGGCCGTAGTGGTGGCGGGTCCGGCCGCGCTGATCTCCTGGGTCATCGGCGCGATCGCGATCGTCCTCCTGGCGCTGGTGCACGCCGAGCTCGGGGGCCTCTTCCCGGTGGCCGGTGGTACGGCGCGCTATCCGCACTACGCCTTCGGCGGCCTGGCCGGCATGTCCTTCGGCTGGTTCTCCTGGCTCCAGGCGGCGACGGTGGCCCCGATCGAGGTCGAGGCCATGATCGGCTACGCCGGTCACTGGAAGTGGGCCCAAGGATTCCTGAACGCGAACGGGACCCTCACGACGAGCGGCTTCATCGTCGCCGTCATCCTCATGGCGGTCTTCGTCTCGGTGAACTTCCTGGGCGTGCGGGTGCTGGCGCGCACCAACAGCGTCGCGACCTGGTTGAAGATCGCCGTACCCCTCGGGGCGATCTTCGTCATCGCGGTGACCAACTTCCACCCGCACAACTTCACCGCGCAGGGCTTCGCGCCCTTCGGCGCCAAGGGCGTCCTCAGCGCCATCAGCAGCAGCGGCATCATCTTCGCGCTGCTCGGCTTCGAGCAGGCCATCCAGCTCGCGGGGGAGAGCCGCAACCCCAAGCGCGACCTGCCGCGCGCCACGCTCGGGTCGGTGGCGATCGGTGCGGCCATCTACATCCTGCTCCAGGTGGTCTACATCGGCGCACTGCCGCTGGCCTCCTTCGCGCACGGCTGGGCCAAGCTGGACTACCCCGGCATCAGCGGCCCGTGGGCCGGTCTCGCCACCACGGTCGGTCTGGGCTGGCTGGCCTGGGTGCTGTATGTGGACGCGATCATCTCTCCCGGTGGCACCGGTCTGATCTACACCACCTCGACCTCGCGCATCTCCTACGGCCTGAGCAAGAACGGCTATGCACCCCGGCTGTTCGAGAAGACCGACCGCCGCAGTGTGCCGTGGTTCGGCCTGATCATCTCGTTCGTGACCGGTGTGATCTGCTTCCTGCCCTTCCCGAGCTGGCAGGAGCTGGTCTCCTTCATCACCTCGGCGAGCGTCCTGATGTACGCCGGTGCACCGCTGGCGTTCGGCGTGTTCCGTGACCGCCTGCCGAACCACCAGCGGCCGTACCGCCTGCCCGGTGGCAATGTGATCTCGCCGCTGGCCTTCGTCGTCGCGAGCCTGATCATCTACTGGGCCGGCTGGGAGACCCTCCAGCGGCTCGGCTGGGCGATCGTCATCGGGTACGTACTGCTCGGCGGCTACGCCTGGTACGCGACGAAGAAGCGGCTGCCGAACGCTCCGCGACTGGACTGGAAGGCCGCGCGGTGGCTTCCGGTGTACCTGATCGGCATGGGCCTCATCTCCTGGCAGGGCGGCTTCGGCGGCCAGAGCCACATCCCGCTCTGGTGGGACATGGTCATCGTCGCGGCGTTCGCCGTGGGGATCTACTACTGGGCCCGCGCCTCCGCCGTCCCGGCCGAGGAGATCGAGCAGAACATCGAGGAGGTCACGGTCGTGGACGGGGGCGGCCACTGACCGCACTCCACCCGCCACCTGCATAGGGACGAGCTGATGGGTCCGGCCGGTTTTCCGGCCGGACCCATCGGTTTGTGCATCGGGCTTCCGCTTCCCTGTCGGTTTCTGTCGGTTTCTGCCTCGTCACCGCCGGGATGCCGAAGCGCAGCTTCTGCTATCCGTCTGCCTTCGCCTCCCCGTCCGCCGGTGCTGCCTTCGCCCCCTTGAGCACCGCCAGGGCGGCCTCCAGGTACTCCTGCGTCGCTGCCTTGCTGATGCCGGCGTCGGTCAGCACGCCCGAGCCGTTCTCGTGCTCCAGGAGTGCCAGCAGGATGTGTTCGGTGCCGATGTAGTTGTGGCCCAGGCGCAGGGCCTCGCGGAAGGTGAGTTCGAGGGCCTTCTTCGCCTCGGCGTCGAACGGGATGAGCGCGGGAACCGGTCCGGTGGAGGGAGGCACGGCCGCCTTCGCCGCCTCCCGGACGGCGTCCAGCGACACATCCTGCGCGAGGATCGCCTTCCCCGCGAGCCCATCGGGTTCGGCGAGCAGCCCGAGGACGAGGTGCACGGTGCCGATCTCACCGTTGCCCGCCGCGTGGGCCTCTTTCTGGGAGGCCACCACGACGTTCCTCGCCCGCGGGGTGTACCGGCTGAAGCCCTGGTTCGGATCGAGGTCCGAGTCACCCGACGCCTTCGGCACGAACCGCTTCTGAGCGGCCTGGCGGGTGACGCCCATGCTCTTGCCGATGTCCGTCCAGCTGGCGCCGGACCTCCGGGCCTGATCCACGAAGTGGCCGATCAGGTGATCGGCGATGTCGCCGAGGTGGTCAGCGGCGATCACCGCGTCGGTGAGCTGGTCGAGGGCGTCCGTGTGGGCCTTCTTGATGGCCTCGATCAGGTCGTCGAGGCGCACGGGATGGGTGGGTCCGACTGAATTCGTCATGTGACAACCGTAGGTTGACACCGGAGAGGGTGTCAACCCGTGGTTGACGGAGGTCGTGTCCGGTGAAATCAGGAAGGGTCGCCCCCGGGCGGGCCTCGCACGCCATACCGCCGGGGAACGAACGGGCGGCGCGGCGGCATCCGCACCATGCGGCCGGCCGCTGACGGTCTGCGCCGCCCCGGGCCCCGGCGCCCCGGGCACTCCCACGTACCGACGCCGCAACGCGCCGAGGCGCCAACGCGCCCACGTCCCGAGGCGCCGACGCGCCCACGCCCCAACGCAAGCGTCCCGGCGCCGGCGCCGACCTCGATGTCCGTCATGTCCATCGAGGTCCGCGCGGTGCCGGGACGCCCTGTTGCCCGGTGCCCGATGCCGTGAGCCGGCTCGTGGCTACTTCACGTTCACGCCCGCCCAGGCGGCGCCGACCGCCTTGTACTCGGCGCTGGTCGTGCCGTACAGGTCACCGGCCGCCTTCAGGGTCGCGGTGCGCGCGGCCTTGTAGTTGGTGGTGGAGGTCATGTACGTGGTGAGGGCCTTGTACCAGATCTTCTCGGCCTTCGCCCGGCCGATGCCGGTGACCTTCGACCCGTCGACGGTCGGGCTGTTGTAGCTGACGCCGTTGATGGTCTTGGCGCCGCTGCCCTCGGACAGCAGGTAGAAGAAGTGGTTGGCGACGCCGGACGAGTAGTGCACGTCCTTGTTGCCGACCGTGCTCGACCAGTAGTCCGCCGACCCGCCGTCCTTGCTGGGCTTGTCCATGTAGCGCAGCGGGGTGCCGTCGCCGTTGATGTCGATCTTCTCGCCGATGAGGTAGTCGCCCTGGTCCGTGGCGTTCTTGGCGTAGAACTCGGCCGAGGTGCCGAAGATGTCGGACGTCGCCTCGTTGAGGCCACCGGACTCGCCGCTGTAGTTGAGGCCGGCGGTGGCCGCGGTGACGCCGTGGCTCATCTCGTGGGCGGCCACGTCGAGGGAGGTCAGCGGGTGGGTGTTGCCGCTGCCGTCGCCGTACGTCATGCAGAAGCAGCCGTCGTCCCAGAACGCGTTGACGTAGCTGTTGCCGTAGTGGACGCGGGAGTACGCGCCCTTGCCGTCGTTGCGGATGCCGTTGCGGCCGAAGGTGTTCTTGTAGAAGTCCCAGGTGACAGCGGCGCCGTAGTGGGCGTCGACGCCGGCGGTCTGCCGGCCGCCGCCCCAGGTGTCGTCCGCGTCGGTGAACAGCGTCCCGGTGCCGGACGTCCGCTGGTTGAGGTCGTACGTCTTGTGGCCGCCGCGGGCACCATCGGTGAGCTGGTAGGTGGTGCTGCTCTTCGTGGTGGTCAGCGGGACCGTGCCGCTGTAGGTGCTGGTACCGGTGCCGGTCTCGATGGCCTCGTTCTCGAACAGCTTCTCGCCGGTGGCCGCGTCCGTGATGACGTGTAGCCGGCTGGGGGTGCCGTCCTTCTGGGTGCCGGTGACGACGGTCTCGTACGCCAGGACCGGCTTGCCCGATGCGGCCCAGATCACCTTGCGCGGCGTGCCGGAGGTGCCGGTCTTGGTGTCCTTCTTCGCCGCGGCAGCGCTGAGGGCGCTCTTCTTCGCGGCGGAGGGAGCGAGGGCGGCGGTCGTACTGGCCACGGATATCCGGGCCTTGGTCGCCTTGGTGACGCTGCGGGCGCCGTTCTCGGCCTGGTGCACCACCAGGTCACCGCCCAGCACGGGCAGGCCGGCGTAGGTGCGGTCGTAGCGGGTGTGCACCGTGCCGTTCGCGTCCTTGATGACGTCCCGGACGACGAGCTTCTCCTTCGCGCCAAGGCCGATCTTGGCGGCGACCGTGGACGCACCGCTCTGCGCGTCCTGCAGCGCGGACGCCCGCTGCGCTGCGGAGAGTTGGACCGCCGACGCGCCGGTCGCGCGGTCCGCCTGCGCACTGGCCGATCCGGCCTGGACGCCGACCGCGACCATCGCGGCGGAGGCGACCAGGGCGGCAGCGCGCAGGGTGTACTTGCGGGGGGTGGACGAAGTCCGTCTCAACTCGGTCTCCCTTGTGAGGACCGCGGGGTCGCGGCCCAAGAGGTGGGGCCGGGCAGCTGAGGGGTGGGGTGCCCGGTGGAGGAGTGAATCGACCGAAGATTGCCACGAGTTGAGATCGATTGACAGATGTTCAACAAGCAAGAAACTGCGAATTTACGAAAGGAGAAGGTTTCCTGACAGGTTTTGTCCTGCCGTGCGTGTCTTGTGGATGGCCGGCCGTGCCCCCGGAACCCGTTGACCCGCCCCCTCCTGCTCACACCCACCACGTCCCACATGACGCACACCCGCCGCGTCCGGCAGGAGCAGAGCGCAGCGGCGCGCTCACCCCTCGTGTGCCGTCCGGGACCCTTTGCCGTCCGAGGAGCATTCCTGCACCTGCCAACCACAGCGCGGCCCCATAGGCTGAACGCCAAGGGACGAGGCGAGGCACTGGGCGGTGCGTGCCCATGGCACTACGGCACCAACTGATCAAGGCAGGGCCCGAGGCGGTATGGGCCGTACTCGCGGACGGCTCCCGCTACCAGGACTGGGTGGTGGGGACGGTCCATTCGCACCCCAAGGACGACCGGTGGCCGCGGCTCGGCGCCGCGCTGGAGTACACGTTCCGGGTGGGGCCGTGGGAGCTCGACGGCCAGACCATCGTCCGGTGCAGCGAACCACCCCGGCGGCTTGAGCTGGAGATCGACAGCGGACGGCTGGGCACCGCACGCATCGCCCTGGAACTGCGCCCATGGGGCGAGCACACCGTCGTCATCGCCGACGAGCACCCGCTGACCGGCCCGAGCGGACGGCTGCACAATGCGGGCGTCGACATGCTGCTCCAGCTGCGCCACCGCCGCATGCTCGGCAACCTGGCCAGAGTGGCGGAAGGCGCCGACCAGGGATGAGCCCGGGGCACCGGGAGAGGCAGGAGCCGCGCGGTCAGTCGGCGGGCTTCTCCCAGACGGAGACGTGCCGGTGGCTCTCGCTCGTGAAGGGGCCCTTCCCCCACCCGTCCCACCGCTCACGCAGCCGCAGCCCCGCCAGCTGAGCCATCAGATCGAGCTCCGAGGGCCAGACGTAGCGGAAGGGGATCGACCGGTACTCCCCGCGGCCGTCGACGACGTCGACGTAGTTCGAGCTCATGGCCTGGGTGGCGACGTCGTACACATCGAAGGCCCAACTGGTCGGGCTCGTATGGAAGGGCACGACGTTCTGGCCGGGCGGTAGCTTGCGCAGCTCCGGAACCCCGACCTCGATGACGAAACAGCCTCCCGCTTCGAGGTGGGCGGCGACGTTGCGGAAGCACGCCACCTGTGCCGCCTGTGTCGTCAGATTCATGATCGTGTTGAACACGAGATACGCGAGGGAGAACGTCCCCGGCACGCGCGTCGTCGCGAAGTCGCCGACCGTCACGCCGATCGCGTCAGCGCCCGGCTTGGCCCGCAGCCGCGCGACCATCGCCCGTGACATGTCGATACCGTGCACCGGAACCCCGCGGTGCGCCAGCGGCAGGGCGATGCGCCCCGTGCCGATGCCCAGTTCAAGGGCGCGGCCGGCACCGGCCAGATCTGCCAGTACGTCGACCGTTTCGGCTACGACGTCCGGGGCGAACATGTCCCCCGACGACTCGTCGTACCTCGCGGCGACCCGCTCCCCGAAATACCCGTCCGCCTCGTACACCTCGTCCTTGTCGTCCACCGCGCGACCGTACTGCGGAGCCGTCCCCTCCCGCTCCTCGTTTTCGGCGGCCCGGGCCCGGACCCCGACGGTCCACCCGCCGGGGCCCACCCATGTCACCGTTACCCGCGGTCGGGCGCCGGCACGCCAACGGGCGCGGCCGCAGGGGCCGTTCAGCGGCGCATCGGCCGGTCGAGGAGGGGCGTGAGCTCGGCGTCGGTCGCCGGCCTGAGCGTCGTCAGCAGGTGCCGGGCCGCGGACAGCCCGGCGCGGCCGTCGCCCTGGACGGTCACCGTGTGGACCAGGCCGTCGCGGCGCAACCGCAGTTCCCTCCGCTTGTCATCGCCGTCGTACGCGACCAGTTGGCGGCCGCCGCCGTCGTCCGCGCAATGGATCGGTTCGCCGAACGGGACGGGGCAGCCGCGCGCATCGGTGCGCCGGGTGTCATGCCCGATCCGCTCCACGGAGAGGTGCAGTTCCGGGGCGCCGGGCCGCGTGTAGGTCGCGCCGAAGCCGCTCTCGCTCGCTCCGGCGTCTTCCAGCGCGTATCCGGAAGGCGTTTCACCGACCCGCAGCAGGGCGCGGTCCACGTCGTTGGCGGTGAGCCACTCGGCGAGCGTGGGCGGCTGGGCCGCCTCCCAGGTGAGGTACGAGCCGCCGGCCGCGAGCAGGACCGCGGCGGCGAGTGTGACCAGCCGGGTCCGCGCGCCCGGGAGGAAGAAGGCGGCGCCCAGTGCGTGACAGACGCCGCCCCAGGGATACAGGAGACCGGTGACGTACAAGCCGTCGTCGTGCAGGTTCGCCGCGACGGCCGCCACTGCCCCCACCGTGCCGCACGCATACACGCCCGCCGCCCAGGCCCACCGTCCGCGCGCCCGGCGGGCGAGCGGCACGAACCCGCGGACGGACGTGGCGAGGGCGGCGAGCGACGCGATGCCGAGGGCCGTCCCGAGGACCAGGACGGCCACGAGCGCCGCGGTGCTGTCGGCGAAGAGCGCAACCAGCACCGCCTGGAACTGGACGGCGGTCAGCACACAGCCGACGAACGCAACGGCTGCGAGGTGGGCGACGAGGCGCCCCGCTTCAGTCTTCCGGGCCATACTTCGTGATCACGTGGAGGCGGGCGCCGCGGTTCCGAGGGCCGGTCTCACGTCCGGAATTCCGCCGGCAACTGCAGTGCCATGGCCTTGAGTCGGCGGCCCGCCCGCTGCGCGCCACCGGCGTCGAACGGGGCCGCGGGCCGTACTCGACGGCGAGCTGGAGGGCCTTCGCGGTCTGCTCCAGAGGGGTGTTCCGCTCATGGCCGAGGACGGTAGCGCCCTCGCCGGGGCGTCGAACGGACGGGGCCCTCACCTGGCGCGCGGGCACCGCGCGGGCACCGCGCAGGCGGCACAGGCGCGAACACCCCGGCGAGTGCGGAGCGTGCTCCAGGGGCCGCGTGGGTAGGGCGCAGGGGTGATATCGGTGTATGCGGCCCGGTTGGGCGCGGAGCCCTGTGTCAGCCGGGGGCCCGATCAGAGGTATTACGCGGCGAGCACCATGAAGATCGCCGTGCTCGCGGCCCTGTGTCGCAGCGGCCTCGACCTGGACGCGCCCGTGCTGGTGGAGAACTGCTTCACCT
Organism: Streptomyces sp. NPDC021749; assembly: GCF_040640655.1. Classification (NCBI taxonomy): domain Bacteria; kingdom Bacillati; phylum Actinomycetota; class Actinomycetes; order Kitasatosporales; family Streptomycetaceae; genus Streptomyces; species Streptomyces sp. NPDC021749. Next base: position 43,588 of record NZ_JBFACE010000051.1, read on the forward strand.
CGGCCGTACCCGGACCCGCGTACCGGCTCCCGCCTGACAGGGAGGTCGACGCCGGGACCTGGCGGATGCTGGGACGGCGGGTGCCGTTGCGGTGGCTGGCGGAGCGCATGGTGCAGCACTCGTCGGACCTGGCGACGAACATCTGCCTGGCCCAGGTGGGTGTCGAGGCGGTGGCGGAGGTGTGGCGGCTGGCCGGCGCCCGGCACAGCGTGACCCGGCGCGGCATCGAGGACGCCGGGGCCCGTGCGGCGGGCGTGACGAATCTGGTGACCGCCGCGGACCTCGTGCGGCTGCTGTGCTGGTTGCCGTCCGAGCAGCTGGAGCTGCTCGCCGGGAACGTCCACCGGGAGGACCTGGCCGCCGGTCTGCCGGACGGGACGTGGGTCGCGTTCAAGAACGGCTGGGTGCGGGGGGTGCGGCACAGCGCCGGGATCGTCCGCCCGCCCGATGCGGCCCCCTACGCGGTCGCGATCTGCTACGCCGGCCCCCTGGCCTCGGGGGAGGCCTTCGGCGACCCCGCCGCCCGGATGCTCGCCCGTGTCTCCGCCCGCTTGTGGGAGCGGCGCCATGACCTGGTGACGGTCCGGGCCACCGGTTCGCCGCCACGGGCAGCGGACTGAGCGCCGTGACGACAGGACCCCGCGCGTTCCGGAGCTCGCGCTGGACTCACTGCCGGAGACCAACCCGTCGGTCAGCTCGCGCAGTTGCTGCATGGGGGCGGCGGCCCGGGTGCGTCTGGTGGAGCCGGTCGGGCGGGGCGAGGCCGTCCCTGAGCGGGGCGGAAAGGAGCGGGTCACCGCTGGGCGGCCACTGGTGCGGGTGCGTAGTGGGTGGTCCAGCCCCGGCGGAGGTCCCAGGTGCCGCCGTCCCGCGCTGCGCCGCGCAGCCCGTGGACGGTGTCGGCACCGGCGAGTTGCTCCCGCGTACCCGGCGCGGGACCGGCGGTGGGACCGTTCATGCCGCATCGTGGAAGACGAGGCCGAGCGTCCGTCGCACCCCGGAGCGGACGGTGCTCACCCCGTGCCGCATGGGCCCGACGGACCAGCCGCGCCGGGAGGCCACCGGCCGGTCGCGGGTGGTGAAGACCAGCGCATGGCCCTGGGGGAGCGTGGTGGACGACCCCCGGGACTGGGCGCGGGGCCGCTGTTCGGTCATCAGGAACTCGCCACCGGTGAAATCGGCACCGGGGGCGTCGAGACCGATGACGACCTGCAGCGGGAACACCATCTCGCCGAAGACGTCGCGATGCAGCGCGTTCCAGTCGCCCGCGCCGTAACGCAGCAGGATCTGGGCGGACTTGGACTGCCCGGCCCGGTGGCAGGCGGCGAGCCACCGCCCCAGGTCGTCCGGCCACGGGGCCTCCCGCCCGAGCTTGGCGGCCCAGTCGCGGGCGATCGGCAGCAGGTGCGGGTAGAACGCCTCGCGCAGCTCGCGGACGGTGTCCGGCAGGTCGTGGGTGAAGTAGCGGTACCGGCCGGAGCCGAAGCGGTGGCGGGCCATGTCGACGGTCGAGCGGAAGCGTTCGGCGTCGTCGTACAGGGCGGCGATCTCGCGGCACCGGCCGGGTGTGAGCAGCGGCCCGGTCAGCGCGCTGCCGTACTCGTTGACCTCGTCGGTGAGGGTGGTCCAGTCGGTGGCGTCGACCCGTGCGGTGAGGCTGCCGTCCGGTCGGCGGGCGTCGGTCATGGCGGCGGTCCTTCGTCGCGTGTCGTGGATGCATCGTCGTGGAGAGGTGTCGTCATGGATTCCTCCTCCACGAGAAGTCTGCGACGCGGGACGCACCGGGACCGGCGGTATTCGGACGTGACGGCGGGAGGCACACGATGACGTGCGGCGGGCCGTGAGGTGCGGGTCTGGATGGTCGACAGGAGGTTTGGCGGCCAACGGTTGCGGCTACACAGTGAGGCGCGGTGATGGGACGGAACCCGCCGCCGGCCGCCAGTGTCTTCGGAGGGGCGATGTCGCAGCTGGACCAGGACCGGCGGCGAGAGCCGCAGGACGCCTCCCGGAATCCGCGCGTCAAGGCAGGCAACACCATCCGGAAGTACGTGACGACCACCGATCACAAGGTGATCGGCAACATGTATCTCGTCACGTCCTTCGGCTTCTTCCTGTTCGCCGGCATTCTGGCGATGCTGATGCGCGCGGAGCTCGCCAGACCGGGCATGCAGATCGTCAGCAATCAGCAGTACAACCAGCTGTTCACCATTCACGGCACGGTCATGATGCTGCTCTTCGCGACCCCGACGTTCGCCGGGTTCGCCAATGCCGTCATGCCCCTGCAGATCGGCGCACCCGACGTCGCCTTTCCCCGGCTCAACGCCCTGACGTACTGGCTCTTCCTCTTCGGCGGGCTGATGGTGGTGTCGGGTTTCGTCGTGCCGGGCGGATCGGCTCCCTTCGGCTGGTTCGCCTACGCGCCGTTGAACAGCGAGGTGTTCTCGCCGGGCGCCGGCGGCAATCTGTGGGCGGCGGGCCTGGTCGTCGCCGGTCTCAGCACCACCCTCGGCTCGGTCAATTTCGTCGCCACCATCATCACGCTGCGCGCCCCCGGAATGACGATGTTCCGGATGCCGATCTTCACCTGGAACATCCTCTTCACCTCCATCCTGGCGCTGCTCGCCTTTCCCGTGCTCACCGCCGCACTCCTCGCACTGCTCGCCGACCGGAGGCTCGGTGCGCACGTCTATGACGCGGCCAATGGCGGGGCGCTGTTGTGGCAGCACCTTTTCTGGTTCTTCGGCCACCCCGAGGTCTATATCGTCGCGCTGCCGTTCTTCGGCGTGGTGACCGAGATCGTGCCCGTCTTCAGCCGCAAACCGGTCTTCGGATACGTCGGTATGGTCGGCGCGACCATCGCCATCACCATGCTGTCCGCCACGGTGTGGGCGCACCACATGTTCGCCACGGGCGCGGTGCTGCTGCCGTTCTTCTCCCTGATGTCCTTCCTGATCGCGGCACCGACCGGGGTGAAGTTCTTCAACTGGATCGGAACGATGTGGCGGGGCAGCCTGTCGTTCGAGACCCCGATGCTCTGGGCCGTCGGATTCATGGTCACCTTTCTCCTCGGGGGCCTCAGCGGCGTACTGATCGCCTCACCACCCCTGGATTTCCAGGTCACCGACACGTACTTCATCGTCGCGCATCTGCACTACGTGCTGTTCGGCACGATCGTCTTCGCGATGTTCGGCGGCTTCTATTTCTGGTGGCCGAAGTGGACCGGCCGGATGCTCGACGAGCGACTGGGCAAGATTCACTTCTGGACGCTGTTCGTCGGCTTCCAGGCCACCTTCCTCGTCCACCACTGGCTCGGTGAGATGGGCATGCCGCGCCGCTACGCCGACTACCTCGCCGCCGACGGCTTCACCCTGCTGAACACCATTTCCTCGATCGGTGCCTTCCTGCTGGGCCTGTCGACCCTGCCGTTCCTCTACAACGTCTGGAAAACCGCGAAATACGCCCCCAAGATGGAGGTCGACGACCCCTGGGGATTCGGGCGGTCGCTGGAATGGGCCACCTCGTGTCCGCCGCCCCGCCACAACTTCGTGGCGCTTCCCCGGATCCGCTCCGACTCGCCCGCCTTCGACCTGCACCATCCCCAGTACGCCGAACTCCCCCAGGAGCGACGCGGAACGTCCGAACCGACCCCGGACACCCTGGGAGACCAGCAGAAATGAAAGCCGAGGCGTATCTCTTCGCGGGCGTGGCCCTTTTCTTCCTGCTCACCGACGCGGTGTACATCTGGTTCGCCCGGGAACCGGCCGGCATTGCCGCGCTCACGGTGTCCTGCTTCATGGCGGTCGTCATCTCGTTCTTCTGCGCCGTGAACTACCGCCGCAAGGGCGAACGCCCGGAGGACCGGCCGGAATCGGAGATCCACGAGCGCAGCGGTCCGCTGGACTTCTTCCCGCCGCACAGCGGCTACCCGATCGTGGTCGCACTGGGCGTGGCACTGCTCGGACTGGGCCTGGTCTACGCGGCGTGGCTGCTCCTCATCGGCTTCGGCGTCACCGTGGCCGCGGTCTTCGGAATGGTCTTCGAATTCGCCCGCCGCGATGACTGAACGGGCCCGCCGGGCGCTCCTCGGCCTACCGGGGAGGCCGCAGCGGCGCGGTGGGCAGGCCGGCACGGTCCCGTAGGCCGCGCAGGAAGTCTTCGAGGGCCTCCTGGGAGCCGTACCGGGGCGCCCAGCCCAGTTCCCGCCCGGCCCGGGCGGTGTCCATCAGGGGCAGCCGCAGCACGGCGTCGAAGAGGTGCGGGGAGGCCGGCAGCAGGCGCAGATGCCAGGCGCCCGACAACAGCGCACGCGGCGGCCCGGCCGGCACCCGTACGACCCGGGCTCCCAGGAGGTCGCCGAGCAGCGCGGCGTCGACCACCGGCCCGGCGGCCAGGTTGAAGGCCCCGGCGACCGGACGCAGGACGGCCAGCCGGTAGGCGTCGGCGGCATCGTCGGCGTGCAGCACCTGGAACCGCAGACCCGGCAGGTCGGGGACGACGGGGAAGAGCCGCTTGGACGCCAGGGCGCGCGGCGGCGTGAATCCGGCGAACAGTCTGCTCTGCGCACAGGCCGCGGCCCGCTGGAAGATGAAGCCCGGCCGCAGCCGCACCACGCGGATCCGCGGATGCGCGCAGGCGAAGCCGTCGAGGTAGCGCTCCAGATAGGCCTTCTCGCGGCAGTAGGCGGCATCCGGCCAGCCGTGCGTGGGCCACGACTCGTCGACCTGCCGATCCTTGGGGCCGGGCGAATAGGCGCCGACCGACGAGGCGTACACCAGCGTGTTGACCCCGGCCGAAGCCACCGCCTGGAACACCCGGATGCCGCCCAGCACGTTGTTCCGCCAGGTGGTGACCGGGTCACGGGTGGGCTGGAACAGCCAGGCGAGGTGAATGACCGCATCGGCGCCGGCGAAGTGCCCGGTCAGGTCGTCGTCGGTGACGTCCGCGGTGGCCCATGCCGTCCCGGGGCAGGACCACCGCGGCACCCGCCGCGCCAGCCCCAGCACCGACGCGACCGCGGGCTCGGCGCTGAGCGCCCGTACGACGCTCGTGCCCACGTTGCCGGTGGCACCGACGACCACGACGCGCAGCCCCGCCGCGTCCCGGGGGGAGTCGGCAGTCATGGGTTCCTCCTAGTACTGCAACCGCATGTGGTGTGACTGTGTGGGGTGGGGCTCGTTGGTGTGACTGTGTGAGAAGTCGCTGACGGTTGAGCAGATCGAGTCGTG
>NZ_JBFACE010000052.1:0-45027 GCF_040640655.1 Streptomyces sp. NPDC021749
TGCGGCATGAGGGCCTTTCTGGTCGCCGGTGCAGATGTCGCAATCCACACCGAGCCAGAAGGCCCTCACCCATTTCAAGATCACACGCCAGTGATTGCTGTCACCAACCTCCGTGGACAGAACAGCTAGTGCGTCCGTACGTCGACCGTGTTCCTGGCGGGTGGCCCCCGGCCCCCACGCGTGCTCGTCCCGGCTACCGCGGCATGATCGTCTATGACCGACTCCCACGGTGCAAGGGTGTCTGCCGCGTGTGCCGGCTGTACGGATACCACCGTGGGTAGGGGCGGTGTCAGTGTGCAAAGCGCGCCCAGCGGCCCGGCAACCGCCCCGCGGACGCACCGAAGTGGATCCGGTGCAGCCTGCCGTACCGGCACGAGCTCTCCCATCACGTCTCCGACCAACCCCGGTGGGGAGTCGTGATCTGGTGGGCGCGATGAAGAAGCAATCCTGAGCACTGCACCTGCCGCCGCAACGATTCTTTTTGTCTGGCGTCGGAGTGTGGCGCTCCTACTAGACCCCCGGCGAACCGAGCGCCGGGAGTGCTCCTCACGGCGGGCCCACACATTCCCACCAGCCCCAGTCCCCTCATTACGAGACGGGGGACGAAGGGGGGAGCACGGCAGCCCCCCGGTCACCCACTGATAAATCCGGGTGGGCGCCAACCCAAGATGCCCAGCTCGGCCAAGAGACCCCCGTCAAGTGGCCTGGAGCTGGGAAACCCACGCCGCCGGAGCCACACGCCGGCGTGTGTGGAAGGGGCCGTCCGGACTCTCCGTCCGGTCCGGACGGTCCACACAAGCCCCCGCCCCGGTCACCTTGAGATCGATCGGTGAGGCACCGGCCGGCGCGGGCTCTCATCGGGCCGTAGGGCCCATCCATCCGCTTCAAGGAGTAGGGATGAGCGCTGTCCAAAATCCCTTACGCTTCGCCTGGCTGGAGGTCACAGGACTCTGCAACGAGCTCTGTGATCACTGCTACGCGGACTCGTCGCCCAAGGGCACACACGGCACGATGACGGTGGCCGACTGGGTACGTGTTATTGACCAGCTAGCTGGAATGGGCGTCGCTGATGTGCAATTCATCGGCGGCGAGCCGACGCTCTACCCGCAGCTGCCCGAGCTGATCGCGCACGCCCACGGGGCCGGGCTCGGCATTGAGGTCTTTTCGAACCTCACCTATGTCCGTGAACCACTGTGGACGACCTTCGTAGAGTGCGGGGTGAGGCTGGCTACGTCGTACTACTCCGATAGGCCGGAGGAGCACGATGCAGTGACGAACCTTCGAGGTTCGCACAGAAAAACCCGAGCGAACATCGAGAAGGCTCGCCGTCTGGGACTTGCCATCCGCGGTGGTGTGGTCGAATGAACGCGCAACAGCGTGTCACGCAGGCCGTGGAGGATCTGACTGCACTCGGTGCGGTGCCAGGGACCGACAGGAACCGGGCTTTCGGGCGAGCCAGCCACGGCGCACGGCCAGCGATCGATGATCTCTGCGGGCACTGCGCACTGGGTCAGGTGGCCATCGGTCCCGATGGGGTCGTGTGGCCCTGTGTCCTTGGGCGGTTCATCACTCTGGGAAACGTCCGCGACACTCGCCTTGCGGAGATCTGGGGCACCGCAGGAACGGCTGAGGCTCGGGCCGAGATTGCCACGACTCACGAGAAGGTGGCTCTTGGACAGGTCTGTACTCCCCCGCAGTTCCTCCCGAGCTGCCAACCGTGCGGCCCCTGCGTCCCCTCGGTGGGGCACTGCGATCCGCGAGAGGCACAGTCTGGCGCCGCTACGATCGGCTCACCCGCGTGAGGCACGGAACTCCTAGGAGCGAGCGCACATGGATCACGGAGACGACTTCGGCCGCTGGATGCAAGAGGGTAGCCCCGAAGCAGTGCAGCGGACCGAAGAGCAGTGGAGCCAGATTGCTCGGTACGTGCGCCATGCGGCAAACAAACTCGGGCCGGCACTGCCCCACTGTCTCCCGGGTGAGCCCCAAGAGTGTGGACGTACCGCGCAGCAGCACGTGTTGGCGTGGTCAGCCCTCATGAAGGCGATGGCACAGAGACTGATCGAGGAGGCTGCGCCATCGCGGGCTCGTGCCGCTCACGGCAGCGGTCCGCTGTACCAGCGGTATCTGTCAGAACTCCGGTAGCACTGAGCAACGCCAGAGAGCCACCTTCGTGAGCCTCCACGGCCCGGGGACGAGCAATGCTCAGGACTTGTGGATCAGCCCCGGGCGGGGACGCGAAGGGCGTACCTTCCCGAATGATCCTGTGATGGTCACCGAGTAGGCCCGCGTTCGCAGCGCGGGTCGGGAAGGCACGTCCGTGCTGAGCGTAGTGAACGCCGACGGCAGTATCGAGTCCGGCTCCCTGATCGATGAGATCGTCCGTGAGGGCGCCCGCCGGATGCTCGCCGCAGCCCTGGAAGCAGAAGTCAACCAGTACATAGCCGAGTTGGCCGCCGAGACCGACGAGCGCGGGCACCGCCTGGTGGTCCGCAACGGCCACCACCGGCCCCGCACTGTGGTCACCGCCGCTGGCCCGGTCGAGGTCACCGCGCCCCGGGTGAACGACCGCCGGGTCGACGAGGCCACCGGCGAGCGCAAGCGGTTCTCCTCGAAGATCCTGGCCCCGTGGTGCCGTAAGTCCCCGAAGGTCTCGGAGGTCCTGCCGCTGCTCTACCTGCACGGACTGTCGTCCGGGGACTTCGTGCCCGCGCTGGAGCAGTTCCTCGGCGGTGCGGCCGGCCTGTCGTCGGCGACGGTGACCCGGCTGACGAAGCAGTGGCAGGACGACCACGCCGCCTTTCAGGAGCGCGACCTCGCGGACCGGGACTTCGTCTACGTGTGGGCCGACGGCGTGCACCCGAAGGTCCGACTCGGGCAGGCGCACTCCTGCGTCCTGGTCCTGCTCGGGGTGCGGATGGACGGCTCCAAGGAGCTGATTGCGCTGGCAGAGGGGCTGCGGGAGTCGACCGAGTCGTGGGCCGACCTGCTGCGTGACTGCCGTCGACGCGGCATGCGCGACCCCGAGCTGGTGGTCGGCGACGGAGCGATGGGGCTGTGGAAGGCCCTGGCCGAGGTGTTTCCTGCTGCCCGTCAGCAGAGGTGCTGGGTTCACAAGGCCCGCAATGTCACGAACTGTCTTCCGAAGTCCGCGCAGCCGGGCGCGACGAAGGCGCTGCAGGAGATCTACAACGCCGAGGACCGCGTGCACGCGGAGAGAGCGATCGAGGCGTTCGCGAAGACCTACGGCGCGAAGTGGCCCAAGGCCGTCGCGAAGATCACCGAGGACCGCGAGGAACTGCTGGCCTTCTACGACTTCCCGGCAGAGCACTGGATCCACCTGCGGACCACGAACCCGATCGAGTCCACGTTCTCCACGGTCAAGCTCCGGACAAAGGTCACCCGCGGTGCCGGCAGCCCGGCCGCAGCCCTGGCGATGGTGTTCAAGCTGGTCGAGTCCGCCCAGGAACGCTGGCGGGCGATCACCGGAGCCTCCCTCGTCGTCCTGGTCCGCTCCGGTGCCACGTTCAAGAACGGCGTCCTGGTCGAGTGCAAGGAAGCCGCGTAGTCAGGACGGCCGATCAGCTTGCGAAACCACCGTTGCTCTTCAGCAGTTGCCCGTTGATCCACTGGCCCTGCGGCGAGCACAGGAACTCTACGAGATGAGCGGTGTCCCGCGGGCTGCCGAGACGCCCCAACGGTGTCTGGCGCAGCACGTGGTCCCGGATGTCGTCGGACATCCAGCCGGTGTCCACCGGTCCCGGGTTGATCACGTTGGCAGTGATCCCGAGGTAGGCGAGTTCGTGGGCAGCGGCCAGGGTGATGCGGTCGAGTGCGCCCTTGCTCGCCCCGTAGGGCAGGTTGCCGACGGTGTGGTCACTGGTGAGGCTGATCACGCGTCCGGTGCCCGGAGTCCCGCGGAAGCGACGGCCGTACTCGCGGATCAGCAGCCAAGTGGCGCGGGCATTGACCGCGAAGTGGCGGTCGAAGCTCTCCAAAGTGGTGTCGAGCAGGCCGGAGTCGACCGACTCACAGTGGCACATCACCAACGCGGTGATGCCCCCGAGGCGACGCTCAGCCTCATCAAAGACCCGCTCCGCTGTCTCTGGGACGGCGAGGTCCGCCTCCACCGCCACCGTGCTGGCGCCCCGTTCCGCCAATTCCTTGGCGATGGCATCCGCAGCACCAGCCTCGACGCCCCAGGGCATGCGAGCGTCGTACGTCGTCCAGTACGTGAAGGCGACGTTCCAGCCCGCCTCGGCCAGTCGGCAGGCGATACCCGCGCCGATCCCGACGGAGCGGCCGACGCCGGTCACCAACGCGACCGGCCTGGCGGCATCAGACAGCGGCTTCTCTCCAACGGTCGTCACAAGGTGCAATCGTTCGGCCTGCTACGTGCGCACCGCAACCTGATTTTCCGATCCACAAGGCTTGACAATTGCTCCCCGGGGGACGGGGCTTGCGCGCTTACCCGTCCCCGACTCGCGCCGGCTGGAGAGGGCCGCCTGAGCCGGCCTGGAGAGCGTGAGAGGGCCCTCCGCGTTGACGACGAGCCAGCCCGCCTTCTGAAGGGGGCCCTGGAGGCGGCGGACGGACCTCGGCGCCCGGCTCAGCCCAAACGCGGTATCTCGATGGCCGGACAACGGTCCATCACCATGTCGAGGCCGGCATCGCGCACGCGGTGCCAGGCTCCCTCGTCGACCACGCCGAGCTGGAACCAGACGGCCTTCGCGCCGGCCGCCACGGCCTCGTCGGCGACCGGCCCCGCCAGCTCGCTGTTGACGAACACGTCGACCACGTCGACCGGGAACGGGACCGCGTCCAGCGAGGGGTAGCCCGGCTCGCCGTGCACCGTCTCGGCCTTCGGGTGCACCGGAACGACGCGCTTGCCGTAGCGCTGCAGCACCTCGGCCACGCCGTACGCGGCACGCCGCTCGTTGTTCGACAGGCCCACGACGGCCCAGGTGTCGCCGAGCTCGGTGAGGATCCTGCGGATCGTACTGGGATCGCCGTACACGCACTGCCTCCTGACCGGGGAAGGTTCTCGTGCGGATCAACGGCCGGCGCCGACGGAAGATTCCCGCGCGCCGCGGCGGGTGCGCCCGTGGACGCAGACGCCCCGCCCGAAGGGGAAGGCGGGCGGGGCGGGTTCTCTGTGGGGCGGGGCGAAGGCGGTCAGCGGCGGCCGCGGGCGACTCCGCTGCCGGCCAGTCCGGCGCCGACGACGGTGCTGCCGTTGGCGGCCCGGGCCGGCTTGCCGATCGCCCGGCCACCGCCCACCGGCTCGGCGCCGCCGGCCCCGGTGCCCGGCCGCAGCGCCCCGTTCGCGGCCGCTTTCCGGGCCTCCTCCGGCGTCTCCGCGGAGGAGGCGGCCAGCGCGGCCCGCAGTTCCTCGGTGTCGACCAGCATGCTCACCGGCCCGGTCGGGTTCAGGTACAGCGCATGGCCTGGAGGAAGCTGGTCGACAAGGTCGGCCACCGGACGGCGGTCGTACAGCAGCCGCCCCACCGACTCCAGGTAGCCCTCCGAGGTGTAGACCGGGATCACCGGGGTGCCCTCGGGCGAGGCGGCGGCCAGCGGCGTGCCGGTCGCGGTGACCAGGACGGACACCTCGGCCCGGGCCAGCGCCTCGGCGACGTCCTGGCCGGGCCCGTAACCGGTCGCGGCCAGCTGCACCGCGCGGTCCACCGGGTCGGCCGGCTCCGACCACTCCAGCATCTGCGGCGACGGCCGGTACTCCGGGTTGTCCCGCCACTCCTCGATCTCGCCGGTCGGCCCGGACCGCCACTGCCCGATCAGCGCCCAGAGAGGCGGCGGCCCCTCGCCCTGCCACGTCAGGTCCACCAGGGCCAGCCAGTGGTCGGGCGCCTCGCGTGCCGCCTCGACGACCTCCGGCGGGGGTTCGGGCATGGCCTCGCCCGTCAGGGGCTCGCCCGCCGTCATCGCCGCCTGTGTGCTCTCTTCCATGCAGCCCTCCGCCAACCCGCCGTTCGGTTCCTGCGCGTACGAGCGGGGCCCCGGAAACACGAGGCTCTCGCACTGGCCTCACAGTGCCCACGGCCGGCCCCGACGTCTCCCCGACGCACCGTGCGGACGGCGCGGATACGCCGCCTGGCCGTGCGGACTGCGCCCGTCCGGCGGACCCCCGTGCCCTTTTGGCGGACGGTCCAGCGCGGCGCGGGCCGCCGGGTCCGGAGCCCGTTGTCACAGGGGCCGCATAGGCTGGAGCGATGCAGGAGCAGTACCGCACGCTCGCGCGCGAGGGTGTCCACGAGATCGAGATCAACAAGTCCCGCTTCCTCTGCGCGCTCGCGCCGGTCGCGAACGAGAGCGAGGCGCAGGACTTCATCGCGCGCATCCGCAAGGAGCACCCCACGGCACGCCACCACTGCTGGGCGTACGTCCTCGGCGCCGACGGCGGCGTGCAGAAGGCCAGCGACGACGGCGAGCCGGGCGGCACCGCGGGCGTACCGATGCTGCAGATGCTGCTCCGCCGCGAGGTGCGCTTCGTCGTCGCGGTCGTCACCCGCTATTTCGGCGGCATCAAGCTCGGCGCCGGCGGGCTGATACGCGCCTACGGCGGCGTCGTCGGCGAGGCCCTGGACGCGCTGGGCACGGTCACCCGGCAGCGCTTCCGGCTGGCCACGGTCACCGTCGACCACCAGCGGGCGGGCCGGGTCGAGAACGACCTGCGGACCACGGGCCGCGCGGTGCGGGAGGTGACGTACGGGGCGGAGGTGCGGATCGAGGTCGGGCTGCCGGAGGCCGAGCTGGAGGCGTTCCGCGCCTGGCTCGCGGATGCGACGGCCGGCACGGCCCGGCTGGAGCTCGGCGGCGAGGTGTACGGGGCGGTCGGGCAGGCCGGGGAGGTCTGACCGGCGGCCGTGCCCCGCGGGGCGGAGGCGGCCGGGCGCGGCGGCCGCGAGGGCAGTTGGGCCCGCGGGCCCGGCGGAAAGTCCGGTCCGCACCGGTGCGCGGCGGCGCCGGGCGTGTCAGCCTGTGGCCCGGGCGGGTGCCGCACCGGTGAGCGGCGGGGGCCGAAGCTCCGCCGTGCCGGCACGAGAAGGGGGCCGCCGATGCCTGAACTCCTCGACGAGCGGGCGGGGTTCGTGCGCCGGATCGGCCTGTTCCAGGCCACCGCCATCAACATGAGCCAGATGTGCGGCATCGGCCCGTTCGTCACCATCCCGCTGATGGTCGCCGCCTTCGGCGGACCGCAGGCGGTCGTCGGATTCCTCGCCGGCGCCGTCCTGGCACTCGCCGACGGGCTGGTCTGGGCCGAGCTGGGCGCCGCGCTGCCCGGCGCCGGCGGCAGCTATGTCTACCTGCGGCAGGCGTTCCAGTACCGCACCGGCAAGCTGATGCCGTTCCTGTTCGTCTGGACGGCCATGCTGTTCATCCCGCTGGGGATGTCCACCGGCGTGATCGGTTTCGTGCAGTACCTCGGCTATCTGTGGCCGGGGATGAGCCGGGGCCAGGGAGACGCCGTCGGGCTGCTGGTCACCGTGGGCATCGTGGTGCTGCTGTGGCGACGGGTGGAGCGCATCGCCCGGCTCGCCGTCGTCCTCTGGGCGGTGATGATCGCCGCCGTCGTCCTCGTCATCGTGGCCGCGTTCACGCACTTCAGCCCGGAGCGCGCCTTCAGCTACCCCGCGCACGCCTTCGACCTGACGGCCGGTCACTTCTGGGTGGGCTTCGCGGCCGGACTGACCATCGGCATCTACGACTACCTCGGCTACCACACCATCGCCTACATGGGCGCCGAGATCCGCCACCCCGGCCGGACCGTCCCGCGCGCGATCATCGCCGCCATCCTCGGCATCATGGCCCTCTACCTGCTGCTGCAGATCGGCACCCTCGGCGTCGTCGACTGGCGGGAGATGCTCGACCCGCACTCCACGGCCTCCTCGTCCGTCGCCTCCGCCGTGCTCGAACGGGCCTGGGGCTCGGCCGCGGCCGGCACCGTCACCGTGCTCATCCTCGTCACCGCCGTCGCCTCCGTCCTCACCGGGCTCCTCGGCGGCTCCCGGGTCCCCTACGACGCCGCCCGCGACCGGGTCTTCTTCCGGCCGTACGGCACCCTCCACCCGCGCCACCGGTTCCCCGTGCTGGGCCTGCTCACCATGGGGGCGGTGATGGCGGGCGGCTTCCTCCTCGGCCGGCACACCGACCTCGCCACCGTCATCCAGCTGCTCACCACCGTCATGGTGCTCGTGCAGTCGCTGGCCCAGGTCGCCGCGGTCACCGTGCTGCGCCGCCGCCAGCCGGCCCTGCACCGCCCGTACCGGATGTGGCTCTACCCGCTCCCCGGACTCGTCGCGCTCGCCGGCTGGCTGGTGATCTACGGCTACGCGGACCGCAACGCGCCCGGCCGGCACCCCATCGAATGGTCGCTGGCCTGGGTGGCCGCGGGCGTGGTGGCGTTCCTCTTCTGGGCCCGCTTCGAGAAGGAGTGGCCGTTCGGGCCGAAGCGGATCGACGAGCGGTACCTGGAAGGGACCGGGGACCGCCACCCGCCCGAAGGGGAGACCAGCGCCGCCGGTGCCGGGGGATAACCCCACCTCGGGTCTCGTGGCTGCCGGATGGGCGCCGGGCCCTGCCTCAACGACCCTTGTCCCATGACCAGTTACCCACGGCGCACCCTCCTCCTCTCCCTCTCCGCCGCAGCGGTCGCGGCCACCCTGACCGGCTTCGCCCCGCCCGCCCCCGCCGCCACCGCAGCGTCCACGCACCTCGCCTGGCGGCCCTGCGACCGGCCCGGCGGCCCCACCGGGCAGGAGTGCGCCGACCTGGCCGTACCGGTCGACTACCGGAACCCGGACGGGCCCCGGCTGACCGTCGCGGTGTCCCGGCTCCGCAGCGACCGGCCCGCCGCCCGGCGCGGGACCCTGCTGCTGATCCCGGGCGGCCCCGGCGGCTCCGGGGTGCAGCGGCTCGCCCAGAAGGGGGAGGCGCTGCGCAAGGCCACGGGCGGGGCGTACGACCTGGTCGGTCTGGACCCGCGCGGGGTGGGCGGCAGCACCACGGCGAGCTGCGGCCTGGCACCCGACGACCGCACTCTGGTGCACCTGCGCTCCTGGCCCGCCCCGGACGGCGGCATCACCGACAACGTCGCCCGCGCCCGGCGCGTCGCCGACGCCTGCCACCGGCACGGCGGGGCCGTCCTGCGCAGCATCTCCACCGCCAACGAGGTCCGCGACATCGACCGCTTCCGGCAGGCCCTCGGCGAGCGGAAACTCTCGGCCTGGGGCGTCTCCTACGGGACGTACGTGGGCGCCGTCTACGCCCAGAAGTACCCGGAGCACACCGACCGTTGGGTGCTCGACAGCAGCGGCGACCCCGACCCGGCGCGGGTCGAGCGGGGCTGGCTGGCGAACATGTCGGCCGCCGCGGACGACCGGTTCCCCGACTTCGCCGCCTGGGCCGCCGACCCGGCCCGCGACAAGGACGGCCTGCGGCTGGCCGCCCGCCCCGAAGACGTCCGCCCGCTCTTCCTCGCACTGGCCGCGAAGCTGGACCGCGCGCCGAGGGAGTCCACCACCCCGTCCGTGCCGCTGACCGGCAACATGCTGCGGCAGGCGCTGCAGAACGCCCTTTACAGCGACACCTTCTTCGCACCGCTGGCCCGGCTCGTCCAGCAGGCCCAGGACCCGGCCGCCCGCCCCGTCCTGCCCGCCGACCTCGCCGGGCCGCTGCCCGACCCCGGCGCCACCGCCATCATGGCGACCCTCTGCAACGACGTGCGCTGGCCCGCGTCGGTCCCCGCCCACCGGCGCGCGGTCGCCGCCGACCGGGCCCGCCACCCGCTCACCGCCGGGATGCCGGCGAACATCACGCCCTGCTCCTTCTGGAAGGACGCGCCGGACGCCCGGCCCACCAGGATCACCGACGACGGCCCCTCCAACGTCCTGATGCTGCAGAACCTCCGGGACCCCTCCACTCCCTACTTCGGCGCCCTGAAGATGCGGCAGGCCCTCGGTTCCCGCGCCCGCCTGGTCACGCTCGACCACGGCGGCCACGGCGCCTACCTCGGCAACGGCACCGCCTGCGGCGACCGCACGGTCACCACCTTCCTCACCACCGGCCACCGCCCGGCACACGACGTGCGCTGCACGGACCGCGCCACGCCGCCCGCGGCCGGAGCCCGGTAGCGGACGGCGGGCCGCCGGCGGCTACCCTGGGCACGGCCGGCCGGCGGACACCGGGCGGCGCAAGAAACGGCCCAGGAGGGGGAAGCGTGCAGGTCGGAGCGGTCGATTGAGGCTTCTGCACACCTCCGACTGGCACCTGGGCCGGTCCTTCCACCGGGTCAGCCTGCTCACCGCCCAACGGGCCTTCCTCGATCACCTGGTCACGACGGTGCGCGACCGGGAGATCGACGCCGTGCTCGTCGCGGGCGACATCTACGACCGGGCGGTGCCGCCGCTCGCCGCCGTCGAGCTGTTCGACGAGGCCCTGCACCGGCTCGCCGAACTGGGCGTCCCGACCGTGATGATCTCCGGCAACCACGACTCCGCCCGCCGGCTGGGCGTCGGCTCGGGCCTCATGGAGCGGGCCGGCATCCACCTGCGCACCGACCCGGCCGGCTGCGGCACGCCCGTACTCCTGCACGACGCGCACGGCCCGGTCGCGCTCTACGGCCTGCCGTACCTCGAACCCGCCATGGTGCGCGACGCCCTCGGCGCGCCCCGGGCCGACCACGCGGCGGTGCTGGGCGCGGCGATGGACACGGTGCGCGCCGACCTCGCCGGCCGGCCGACGGGAACCCGCTCGGTGGTGCTGGCGCACGCCTTCGTCACCGGCGGCGCGGTCAGCGACAGCGAACGCGACATCACCGTCGGCGGCGTCGCCTCCGTCCCCGCGGCCGTGTTCGACGGTGTGGACTACGCCGCGCTCGGCCATCTGCACGGCTGCCAGACCCTCACCGAACGGGTCCGCTACTCGGGCTCCCCGCTGGCGTACTCGTTCTCCGAGGCCACGCACCGCAAATCGATGTGGCTGATCGAGCTGGACGCGGCCGGGGCGGTGCACGCGGAACGGGTGGACTGCCCGGTGCCCCGGCCGCTGGCCCGCATCCGGGGACCGCTGGAGCAGCTCCTCGACGACCCGGCACTGGCCCCGCACGAGGAGTCCTGGGTCGAGGCGACGCTCACCGACAGCGCCCGCCCGCACGAGCCCATGGCCCGGCTCGCCCGCCGCTTCCCCCACCTCGTCAGCCTGGTCTTCGACCCCGACGAAGGACCGGCCCGCTCGCTGGCCTCGTACGCCCAGCGGCTGCGCGGCCGCAGCGACCAGGAGATCGCCGAGGACTTCGTGGCCCACGTACGCTCCGGCCGCGCGGCCGACGCCGGCGAACGGGCCGAACTGCGCTCCGCGATCGACGACGTGCGCGCCCAGGAGACGGCGGCCGAGGGGGCACGATGAGGCTGCACCGGCTGACCGTCACCGCCTTCGGGCCGTTCGGCGCCACCCAGACCGTCGACTTCGACCGGCTCACCCGGGACGGCCTGTTCCTGCTGCACGGGCCGACCGGCGCCGGCAAGACCTCCGTCCTCGACGCGGTGTGCTTCGCGCTCTACGGGTCGGTCCCCGGGGCGCGGCAGAGCGGCCAGGCACTCCGCAGCGACCTGGCCGACCCGCTGACCCCGACCGAGGTCGTCCTCGAACTCACCGTCGCCGAACGGCGGTTGGAGATCACCCGGCTGCCCGAGCAGCCGCGCCCCAAGAAGCGCGGCAGCGGCACGACGAAGGAGAAGGCGCAGAGCCGGCTGCGGGAGTTCGTACCGGCCGGACCGCAGGAGCGGGCGGCCGGCGGCGACGGGCACTGGAAGGCGCTGAGCCGCTCGCACCAGGAGATCGGGGAGGAGATCGGGCAGCTGCTCGGCATGAGCAAGGAGCAGTTCTGCCAGGTCGTGCTGTTGCCGCAGGGCGAGTTCGCGCGCTTTTTGCGGGCCGATGCCGAGGCCCGCGCCCGGCTGCTCGGGCGGCTCTTCGACACCCGCCGGTTCGCCGCCCTCGAAGAACAGCTGACCGCGCGCCGTCGGGCCGCCGCCGAAGAGGTGGCGGCCGGCGACGAGCGGCTGCTGGCGCTGGCGCACCGGATGGCGCAGGCGGCCGGCGGGACCGCGGACGCGGAAACCGGTGACGCCGCCGTCTTCGCGGGGCTGCTGCCCGCCGCGGACCCCGGCCGGCGTACGGCGGCTTCGGTCCCGGCCCAGGGCGGCGCCGCCGGACGGCGTACCGCGGGTGGGGCCGGGCGGACCGGGCGCGGTAGCGGGAAGGCCCCGGCGGAGTCGGCGGACCTGCCCGGGCCGGGCGAGCCGGGATTCGCGGACGCGGTCCTGGCCGGCGCCGCCGTCGCCCGGGTGGCCGCACGGGAGCGGCTGGACATCGCCCGCTCGGCGCTGTACCGCGCCGAAGAAGCGGAACGGACCGCGGCCGGCCGGCTGGCGGAGGCCCGCGAACGGCACCGGCTCCAGCAGCGGTACGCGGACGCCCGCCGCCGGGCCGATGCCCTGGCGGCCCGGGCCGGCGAACGGGACGGGATCCGCGAGCGGCTGGCCCGGGCCCGCGCCGCCGCACAGGTGGCGCCCGCGCTCGCCCTGCGCGACGCCGCCGGACGCGACCTGGACGCCGCCCGGCGCGCCGACGCGGAGTGCCGCAGCCTGCTCCCACCGGAACTCGCCGACGCCGCGGGCGATCAACTCGCCGCCAGGGAACGGGAGTTGCGGGAAGAACTGGGCTCGCTCGGGGCGGCCCGGCGGGCCGAGCGGCGGGCCGCCGAGATCGGCGCGGAGCGGACCGCACTGGACCGCGAGGCGCGCGCCGACGAGCAGACCCTGCTCGACACCGAGGAATGGCTCGCCCAGTGGGACCGGGCCCGCCGCGCCCACCAGCAGCGCATCGAGACCGCACAGGAGGCCGCGACCCGGGCCGAACAGCTCGCCGCCCGCGTCGAACCGGCCGCGGAACGGCTCGCCGCGGCCCGGCGGCGCGACCGGCTCACCGAGGAAGTGCGCACCGCGGAACGGGAGTCGCTCACCGCCCGGGAGCGGTCCGCGGCCGCCCACGAGCACTGGCTCGACCTCAAGGACCGGCGGCTGCGCGGGATCGCCGCCGAGCTCGCGGAGGGGCTCAGCGACGGCGCGGCCTGTGTGGTGTGCGGTGCCACCGAGCACCCGGCCCCGGCCCGGGCCCGGGCCGGACATGTCGACCGCGCCACCGAGGAGGCCGCACTGGCCGCGTACCGGCGGGCCGAGGAGACCCGTCGGCAGGCGGAGCAGCGCTGCCAGTCCGCCAAGGAAGAGCTGGCCGGCGCCGCCGCAGCGGCGGGCGACGCCCCGCTGGCCGAACTGACCGCGCACGTCGAGGAGTTGCGGGCCGACCTGGCCCGCGAGCACACCCGCGGCGCCGATCTGCACGCCGCCCGCGAGGCCCTCGGCCGCGCCGAGCGGGAGTACGAACGGCGCCGCACCGAGCAGCAGCAGGCCGAGCGCCGGGCCGCCGCCCGCACTTCCCGCCGCGAGGCCCTGGATGCCGAACGGGCCGCCCTGGAGCAGGAGTTGGCCCGGGCCCGGGCGGACTGCGCGAGCGTGGCGGAGCGGGCCGGGCGGCTGGAGCGGCAGGTGGCCCGGCTGGCCGCCGCGGCCGAGGCGTCCCGTACGGCGCACGCCTGCGCCGAGCGGCTCAAGGAGGCCGACGCCGCGCTCACCGACGCCGCCTACCGGGCCGGGTTCGACACCCCGCAGGCGGTCGCCGGGGCGCTGCTGCGGGACGACGAGTGGCGGGCCCTGCAGCAGCGGCTCGACGACTGGCAGCGGGAGTCGGCCGCGACCGAGGCGGAGCTGGCCGACCCGGAGGTGTCCGCCGCGGCCGCGCTGCCGCCCGCGGACCCGGACGCCGACCGGGCCGCGCACGAGGAGGCGGCGGCGCGACTGCGCACCGCGGCGACCGCCCACGCCACCGCCCGGGACCGCGCCGCCGAGCTCGACCGGCTCTCCGCGCGGGCGGGGGCCGACGCCCGGGCGCTGGCCCCGCTGCGCGCCGCCCACGAGCGCATCGCCCGGCTCGCCGCCCTGGCCGCCGGCACCTCCGGCGAGAACGAGCGGCGGATGCGGCTGGAGTCGTACGTCCTCGCCGCCCGGCTCGAACAGGTCGCGGCCGCGGCCAGCGCCCGGCTGCACCGGATGTCGGCCGGCCGCTACACCCTCGTGCACTCCGACGAACGGGCCGGCGGCACCCGCCGCTCCGGGCTCGGGCTGCACGTCGTCGACGGCTGGACCGGCCGTGAGCGGGACACCGCCAGCCTCTCCGGCGGGGAGACCTTCTTCGCCTCGCTCGCGCTGGCCCTCGGGCTCGCCGACGTCGTCACCGACGAGGCCGGCGGCACCCGGCTGGACACCCTCTTCATCGACGAGGGCTTCGGCAGCCTCGACGAGCAGACCCTCGACGAGGTGCTGGACGTCCTGGACTCCCTGCGCGAACGCGACCGCAGCGTCGGCATCGTCAGCCATGTCGCGGACCTCAAGGCCCGTATCCCCGCCCAGCTGGAGGTCGTCAAGTCCCGCACGGGCTCGGCGGTACGGCACCACGTACGGCACTGAAGCCCGGGGAGTGCCGGGCGGGGCGGCTCAGTGGCTGACCGGCCGGCGCAGCAGCGGGGACGAATAGACCACGCTGGTGGTCACCGCGCCGAGCGCGCCGATCCGCCCGGACACCTCTTCCAGATGCTTCATGGAACGGGCCGTGACCTTGATCACGAAGCAGTCGTCGCCCGTGACGTGGTGCGCCTCCAGGATCTCCGGCGTCGCCTCCAGCAGATCGTGGAACGGCTTGTAGTTGCCGTTCGGATAGCGGAGCCGTACGAAGGCCAGCACCGGCAGCCCGATGCGCTCCGGGTCGACGACCGCCGCGTACCCCGAGATCACCCCGGCCTCCTCCAGCCGCCGGACCCGCTCGGTGACGGCACTGGCGGACATGTTCACGGCGCGGGCCAGCTCGGCGTAGCCCGCACGGCCGTTGCGTTGCAGGACGTCGAGGATCCGCCAGTCGGTGGCGTCAGGGGAATATCCGGTCATCTGCGCTGTCTAGCAGTGGAATCCCCGGTACGGCAAGGGTTTCGCCGGGGATCGTCACTTCTCGGCCACGGCGGCGGACCATAGATTTACCGCCATGATCACTCAGCAGCCCCGCCCCGCCCCGCAGGCCCCGACCGCCCCCGGCAGCCCCGTACCCGTCAGCCCCGTACTCGCCACCCCGCCGGCCGCACCGGCGGACGCCGCCGCGTACTTCGCCGCCCGGCTCGCCTTCCACACCGACGTCGCCGATGTGCACACCGCCCTCGCGGCCGGAGCCCCGGACTTCGTCGTGGTCGACTCCCGCAGCACGGCCGCCTGGGACCAGGGCCACATCCCCGGCGCCGTCCACCTGCCCACCGCCCGGATCCCCGCGGATGCCCCCCAGCTGCTCGACCCAAAGGTGCCGGTCGTCGTCCACTGCTGGGGTCCCGGCTGCGACGGCGCGACCCGCGCGGCCCTCGCCCTGTCCCGGCTCGGCTACCGCGTCAAGGAAATGCTCGGCGGCATCGAGTACTGGATCCGCGAGGGCTACCCGACCGAGACCCGGCAGGGCACCGAAACCCGCCCCGCCGACCCGCTGACGGCCCCGGTCGGCGAGGGGGAGTGCGGCTGCTGAGCGGGCCGGACGAGAGCCGGGCGGCGGGGCCCGGCGGTCCCGCACCGGGTCCGGCACCTCCCTGCCGGACCCGGCCCCGGTGTACCGCGAACTCCCCTCAGAGCGCCGAGAGTTCGCTCAGCAGGTCGTCCAGGCCCAGGGAGCCCTGGGAGAGAGCGGCCATGTGCCAGGCCTTGAGGTCGAAGTCGGCGCCGTGGCGGGCGCGGGCGGCCTCACGGCCCTGCAGCCAGACGCGTTCGCCGAGCTTGTAGCCGATCGCCTGCCCGGCCATGCCCTGGTAGCGGATGATCTCGCTCTCGACGAAATCGGCCGGGCGGCTGCAGTGGCTCGCCAGGAACTCGTGGGCCAGCTCCGGCGTCCAGCGCTCGCCCGGGTGGAACGGCGAGTCCGCGGGGATCTCCAGCTCCAGATGCATACCGATGTCGATGATGACGCGGATGGCCCGCATCATCTGCGCGTCCAGATAGCCCAGCCGGCGCTCCGGCGTCGTCAGGAAGCCCAGCTCGTCCATGAGGCGTTCGGCGTACAGCGCCCAGCCCTCGGCGTTGGCGCTGACGATGCCCACCGTCGTCTGGTAGCGGGAGAGCGAATCGGCGACGTGCACCCACTGCGCCAGCTGGAGGTGATGGCCGGGCACGCCCTCGTGGTACCACGTCGAGACCAGGTCGTACGCCGGGAAGCGGCTCTCGCCCATGGTCGGGAGCCAGGTGCGGCCGGGGCGGGAGAAGTCCAGCGACGGCTGGGTGTAGTACGGGGCGGCGGCGCTGCCGGGCGGGGCGATCCGGGACTCCACCCGGCGCACCCGCTCGGCGAGTTCGAAGTGCGTGCCGTCCAGGGCGTCGATGGCCTCGTCCATCAGCGACTGCAGCCACTGCCGGGTCTCCTCGACCCCCTCGACCGCCTCGCCGTGCTCATCGCACCAGGCCAGCGCCTCCCACGGGGTCTTCGCGCCGGGCAGCACCCGCTCCGCCTCGGTCTCCATCTCGGCCAGCAGCCGGTGGAACTCCGACCAGCCGTACGCGTACGCCTCGTCCGCGTCCAGGTCGGCGCCGATGTAGTAGCGGGCGAGCCGGGTGTAGCGTTCCCGGCCGACCACGTCCGGTGCGCCCGCGATGGCCGGGGCGTAGACGTCGCGGAACCAGTCGCGCAGCTCCACCAGCGCGCCGGTGGCCACCTCGGCGGCCTCGGTCAGCTCGGCGCGCAGCGTCTCGGGGCCCGGGTCGGTGAAGGCGGCGAACCAGCTGCGGTCGGTGCCGATCCATTCGCCCAACTGGCCGATGACCGTGGCGACCTGCAGCGGGCCGGCGGGCAGGTCGCGCTTGCGGCCGGCGTCCAGTGCGGCACGGTAGCCCTCCAGGGCGGCCGGCACCGCCCGCAGCCGCTGGGCGATCGCCGCCCAGTCCTCCTCGGTCTCGGCGGGGGTGAGCGTGAACGCCTCGCGGACGTGGTGCAGCGGTGAGCTGAGGTTGCTGACCGACCGCAGGCCCTCGCCGGCCTCGTGCACCGCCAGCTCGGCGGTCAGCCGCTCGCGCAGCAGCCGCGCGCAGACCTGCTCGGAGGGGTGCTCCGCACCCGGCCGGGCCTCCGCCTCGGTGAGCTTCTCCAGCGTCGTGCGGGCGAGCTGGGCCACCGCTTCCAGGCCCGTCGGTGAGAAGTCGGGGAGCTTCGAGGAGCTCTCGGGAACGCCGAGGTAGGTGCCGGTGATGGGGTCCAGCTCGACGAGCGCGTCGACATAGGCGTCGGCGACCTGGCGGGGCAGTGGACCGCCGGCGGAAGTAGTGGTGTGGGACATGCGGACCATCCTCGTACGGATCGCCCCGCCGCGTCACCATCAACAGCCCGTACGTTCCTGTCACTTTACGGCGTCATTGCCTTCGCCGGCCCCCGGCGAGCGGCCGGCCGGGCGGCATGCGCCACCCGGCCGGTCCGCGGGCCGTGGCCCCGTCTTCAGTGGCGGCCGGTCGGGTCCTGGAGGCGCACGGCCTCACGGGACTCCCGCCGGGCGGGCAGGCCGGCCGGGCGCGCGGTGATCACCAGCGTGCCCTCCTCGATCTGGTAGTCCAGCGGCAGGCCGAGGCCGCGCATCGCCGCGACCATGCCGGTGTTGGAGGCCTGGGTGATCGCGTACACGCTCTCGCAGCCGGCCTCGGCCGCCATCGCCACCAGCCGGCGCAGCAGCTCGGAGCCGATGCCGCGCTGCTGCCAGGCGTCCTCGACCAGCAGGGCGACCTCGGTCTCCTCGCCGTCCCAGAGCAGATGGCCGAGCGCCACCAGCCGGCCGGACGCCGTCTCCACCGCCAGGGTGCGGCCGAAGCGCGGGCTGAGCAGATGGCCGAGGTAGCGGTCCGCGTCCCCGACCGGGCCGTGGTAGCGCAGCGCGAGGGTCCGCGTCGAGCAGCGGTCGTGCATCTCCCGGGCCGCGGCCAGGTCGGAGGTGCCGGCCCGGCGGACGGTGATCTCGTTGCCCTCGGGCAGGGTCAGTACGTCCCGGCGCGGCGGCACCCGCTGGCCCAGCCGGGCGTCCAGCTCGACCAGTGCCCGCACCCGGGCGAACTCGGTGGGGGTGAACGGCAACTGCGGCCTTTCGATCGTGAGCGAACCCCCGGAGGGGTCGCGGAACTTCATCACATGCTCCTCCAGCACGCCCTCCGCCGGCACCTGCTCGGCGAGCGGCTGACCGGTCAGCGAGCGGGCGGGCACCGAGTGGATCGTGCAGCGCCCCAGCAACTGCCGCAGCACCAGCGGGAGTTCGGCGGAGTCCAGGGCCGTACGGGTGGCCAGGCCGAGCATCCGGGTGGGCGCGTCGACGAGGTCGTGGGCGTCGGCCCGCTCCAGCCAGCCGTGGGTGCCGCCGGCGCCGGCCACCGTGCGGGTGAGCTCCGCGGGCGTCAGCGCCGCCGGCGCCCGCAGCAGGAACTCGTCGACGGTGCCCGCGGACAGCGGGTGGGTCTGCAGGCTGAGGATGTCCACCTGCCGGGCGGCCAGTGCCGTGCACAGCGCGGCCAGACTGCCCGGCTCGTCGCGGACCGTGGTCCGCATCCGCCACAGCGTCGTCTCCTGGCCGGCGGCCCGGGGGGACCCTCCGGCGGGGGACGGCGCCGCGGCGCCGGTATCGGTCGGCGGCGAGGCGTGGTCGTGGCGCCGTGACCACCAGACGTGGAAGCCCGCCGTGGCGAGCAGGGCCACCGCCGCGGCGCACAGCAGCCCGGGGCCGGACGGGCCGTGCGCGACGGTGTTGGCGACCGCGTCGGCCACCGCGACGGCGGTGAACAGGGCGGCCAGCTCGACGAGCTCCCGCCGCCAGTGGTGCCGGCGGGAGGATGTGGCAGAGGTTGCTTCAGTCATGCACACAGCCTCGCCGACAGGTGTTGCCTCGTCGCCAACACATTGTGTCCGACGGGTAAAAGACGCAATCGGGGCATTGGTCCCTACTGTCCTACCCGTCCGGGTTGGAGCACCTTGCTGAACAACACGTCCCCGCCCTCCTGACGCAACCGCACCGTCAGCTCCCCGCTTCCCCCGTCGATGTCGATCTCGCCGAAGTACTGCGGGCTCTCCGCCGGGGAGACGTTCGCACGGTCCGGCGCCTTGAGGAACGCCTGCTCCGGCCCGAACGTTCCATCCAGCTTCAGGGCCTGGAAACCGCCCGCGTTCAGCGGGCCCGACACGAACTCCCAGAACGGTGCGAAATCCTGGAACGCGGCCCGCTCCGGCGCGTAGTGCTGCGCCGAGGTGTAGTGCACGTCCGTGGTGATCCACACCGTGCCGGTCACCCGGGCGTGCTTGATGTGCCGCAGCAGCTCCGCCAGCTGCAGCTCCCGCCCCAGCGGAACACCCGGATCGCCCTGCGCCACCGCCTCGAAGTTCGCCTTGCCGTCCGGGACGACCAGCCCCAGCGGCATGTCCGAGGCGATCACCTTCCACACCGCACGCGAGCGGGACAGCTCGCGCTTGAGCCAGCGCAGCTGCTCCGCCCCGAGGATGCCCTGCGGGTCGTCGGTCTGCCGGTCCGGCGAATTGGCGTTGCGGTAGCGCCGCATGTCCAGCACGAAGACGTCCAGCAGCGGGCCGTGGTGCACCACCCGGTAGACCCGGCCGGTGCCGTCCGGCCGCAGCGTACGGATCGGGAAGTACTCGGCGAAGGCCCGCAGCGACCGCGCGGAGAGCACGTCCGTGCGCTTCTCCGTGTACCGGTCGTCGTCCAGCAGTTGCCCCGGGTACCAGTTGTTGTGCACCTCGTGGTCGTCCCACTGCGTGATCGTCGGCACCTGGGCGTTGAACCGGCGCAGGTTGTCGTCCAGCAGGTTGTAGCGGAACGCGCCGCGGAACTCCGCAAGCGTCTCGGCGACCTTCGCCTTCTCCTCGGTCGTCACGTTCCGCCAGATCCGGCCGTCCGGCAGCGTCACCCGCTCGGTGATCGGGTTGTCGGCGTAGATGTTGTCGCCGCTGCACAGGAAGAAGTCCGGGTTCCGGCGCCGCATGTCCTCGTAGATGCGGTAGCCGCCGCGGTCCGGATTGATGCCCCAGCCCTGCCCGGCCAGATCACCCGACCAGAGGAACCGCACGCCGGCGCGGCGCCCCTCGGGAGCGGTGCGGAAGGTGCCGGTGACCGGCTCGCCGGTGCGCCGCGGATCGTCCGGATCGGCCAGCAGCACCCGGTAGTGGACCTGCTCGCCGGCCGGCAGACCGTGCAGCGGGGTGACGCCGGTGAAGTCCGTGCCCGCACCGAGGACCGGTCCGCGCCACGTCCGGGCGTTGCGGAACGACTCGGTCGCCGCGGTCTGCACCACCATCCGGGCCGGCCGGTCGGAGCGTACCCACACCAGGCCCGAGGAGGTGGTCACATCGCCGACCTGTGCGCCCCAGTCGGCGCTCGGCCGCCCGCCGCGGGCCAGCGCCGGCGCGGCCCCGGCGACCGCGGGCAGCGCCAGCGCCGCGGAACCCGCCGCCGCGCCCCGCAGCACCGCCCGCCGCCCCCAGCCACCGCCGGATCCCTGCGCCATCTCCAACCTCCCTGCTCGACCGACCCACTGACGTCCCGTTCGTATCGCTGTTCGGTGCCCCGCAGTCGAACACCCGTTGAACGCCGGGTGGTTCACGGGTGAGGCACGAGGCACCGACCCGCGAGCACGCCCGGGCCGGGGCCATGGTCGCAAGGCCGGGGTCCGACCGCCAGGACACCGCCGCGACGATGACGGATCCCGTACGCGCCGCCCAAGAACAGCAGCACGCCGCCAGACCGGCACAGCGCATGGTCCAGCTCGGTGGCGAACCGGATCCCGCGGCCCGCAACGGAACGCGGGGCCGGCGGCCCGGCGGCCCGGCCGACGTCGTCGGCCAGCCACTCGGGCACCACCAGCCAGCCCAGCCGCAGCCCCGGCGCCAGCGACTTGCTCACCGAGCCGGTGTACGCCACCCGGCCCGGGTCCAGGCCCTGCAACGCGCCGACCGGCGCCCGGTCGTAGCGGAAGCCGCCGTCGTAGTCGTCCTCGACGAGCAGCCCGCCGGCCGCCCGCGCCCAGCGCAGCAGCTCCGCCCGGCGGGCCGCCGACACGGCCGTCCCGGAGGGGAACTGGTGGGACGGCGTCAGCACCGCGGCCCGCGCCCCGGAAGCCGTCAGCGCCGCCATGACCGGGCCCTCGCCGTCCAGCGGCACCGGTACGGACGCCAGCCCGGCGGCGGCGAACAACCGGGCGTGCTCGGGGCTGCCCGGGTCCTCCACGGCCACCGCCCGGTGCCCGGCCGCGCGCAGCGTGAGGCCCAGCAGCGTCATCGCCTGCGCCACGCCCGAGCACACCACCAGCCGCTCCGGATCGGCGGCCACACCGCGCCGCCGGGTCAGCAACCGGGCCAGCTCCCGCCGCAGTTCGGGCAGACCGCGCGGATCCGGGTAGCCGAGGGCGCGGTGCGGCAGCCGGTGCAGCGCCCGGCGGTGGGCGGCCGACCAGGCGGCCCGGGGGAACAGCGAGAGGTCCGGGGTGCCGGGTGTGAAGTCGACGAGCGGGGCGCCGGAGGCGGGCGCCGCGGTAGGTTTGGGCGGCCCGGCGCCGCGCACCGCACCGCCGACCCAGGTGCCCGCGCCGCGCCGGCTGTGCAGATAGCCCTCGGCGGTCAGCTGCTCGTACGCCTCGGTCACCAGACCGCGGGAGACCCCGAGATCCGCGGCCAGCTCCCGGCCCGACGGCAGCCGGGTGCCGGCCGCCAGGCGCCCGGAGCGGACCGCCTCGCGCAGTGCCTCCTGGAGGGCGCGGCCGACGCGCCGGCGCCGCGGCGCGTCGGCCGTCGGCAGCAGCAACTCCCAGGCGGCGGTCCCACTCCCGCCGCCGGCACGTCCGTTGTCGTCCGGCATCGCACGCCCCCCGTTCCGCCACGCCAAGTGGTCCCTTACACAGCCCCTGAAGTGGACCTTAAGTCGGTCCGCCGCTCTCCCTAGCGTCCGTCCCATGAACCGGACTCCGCTGCACGGCGCGCTCTCCGCCGCCTTCGTGGGCGGCTCCTTCACCGCCAACAGCCTGCTGGGCGACTACCCGTGGGCGGGCGGCCAGGCCCTGCGCTACGGCCTCGCCGCCCTGATCCTGCTCGCCCTCGTCGGCCGCCGGGCCGGCCCGCCGCTGCGCGCCCTCACCCGCCGCCAGTGGGGACGCCTGGCCCTGCTCGCCGCCCTCGGCATGCTCGGCTTCAACCTCGCGATCCTGGCGGCCGAACGCACCGCGGAACCGGCCGTGCCAGGGGTGTTCGTCGGCTGCGCCCCGGTGGTCGTCGCCTTGTTGGTGCCCGCTCTGGCGGGGCGCCGGCCGAGCCCGGCGGTGGTGCGCGGCGCTCTCCTGGTGGCCGCCGGCGCCTGGGTCGTCCAGGGGTGGGGACGCACCGACGCCATGGGGCTGGTCTGGTCGCTGGCCGCACTGTGCGGAGAGGTGGGCTTCGCCGTACTGGCGGTGCCCGTCCTGCCGTCGCTCGGCCCCCGGCTGCTGTCGGCGGTGGTCAGCGCGCTCGCCGCGGTGGAGGCCACCGTCGTCGGCACGGTCACCGGGGGCGCCCACTGGTTGCGGATGCCGGACGCGGTCGAGGCGGCCGCCCTCGGCTGGCAGGCCGTCGTCGTCACCGTCGTCGGCTTCGTCTGCTGGTACGCCGGCATCCAGCGGATCGGCGCCGAACGCGCCACCCTCTTCTCCGGCCTGATACCGGTCTTCGCCGCGCTCACCGCACCACTCGCCGGAACCGGCGGATACGGCCCGGCCCAACTGGGCGGCAGCCTGCTGGTGGGCGCGGGCGTCGGGCTGGGCGCGGGGGTGCGGCCGGGGCCGGCCCGCAGGGGCAGTGGTGTGCCTCGCACCGCGCCGTTTCCGCTGGACAACGGCCGGACCGCCCGGTGGGATGGACGGGTGCGAAGCGATACCGTGACCGATGTCTTCGAAGAACACCGGCCCGTCCTGTTCGGGGTGGCCTACCGGATGCTCGGCCGGGTGGCCGACGCCGAGGACGTGGTGCAGGACGCCTGGCTGCGCTGGGCCGGCGCGGACCGCGCGGAGGTCCGCGAACCGCGCGCCTTCCTCGTACGGATCACCACCCGGCTGGCCATCGACCGGCTGCGCCAGGTCCAGTCGCGGCGCGAGTCGTACGTGGGGCCCTGGCTGCCCGAACCGCTGGCGACGGACGCGGCCGGGAGCCCGCCGGACGGCGCGGAGCGGGCGGTGTTCGCCGAGACCGTCACCCTCGCGGTGCTCGTCGTCATGGAATCGCTCTCCCCTCTGGAGCGCGCGGTGTTCGTGCTGCGTGAGGCGTTCGGCTACCCCTACGCGGAGATCGCCACGGCCCTCGACCGCAGCGAGGCGGCGGTGCGCCAACTGGCGGGCCGGGCCCGGCGCCACGTCGAGGAGGGCAGCCCGCGCTACGAGGTCGATCCGGAGCGGCAGCGCGATCTGACCGAGCGGTTCCTGGCCGCGGCGGCCGGTGACGACCTGGAGGGGCTGCTGAGCCTGCTGGCGGCGGACGCCCGGCTGGTCGGCGACAGCGGCGGCAAGGCCAAGGCGCCGCTGCGGATCATCGAGTCCGCCGACAAGGTCGCCCGTTTCCTCCTCGGCGTCGCCAAGTCCCAGCCGGCCGGCCTGGATTTCCGGCTGTGCGACCTCAACGGCAGGATCGCGGTGCTGCTGCACCTGGACGGCGTACCGGACACCGTGGTCCAGCTCGGCATCCAGGACGGCCGGATCCGGACCGTCTACCTCGTGCGCAACCCGGACAAGCTCGGGGCGCTGGCCGCCGGTTGAGCCGCGGCCGCGGATCCGGCGGTCCAGGGGGCGTGCCCGGCGCGCGGTGCCGTGCCGATCGGTGACGGGATTGGTCTTGACCAAGGGTGGGGGCGGCCATATCGTCGGGATACTGCAACAACCTTTAATAAAGAAGCGCTCATAAAGGGTGCGCGGGCGGGCCTTCGTAAGGCCCGGGCGCGGGCCCGGATCCCATGGGGGCGCTGCCCCGCGGGCAGCCGCCAGTGCGGAGGACAGGGTGGGGACCACGCAACTCGACACGGTGCCGGAACCGAAGTACTGGCACCTCAAGACCGTGCTCAGCGAGGCGCTGGACTCGGAGTTCGCGGTCGGTGAGGTTCTGCCCAACGAGCGTGAGCTGGCGGCCCGGTTCGGGGTCGCCCGGGCCACGCTCCGGCAGGCGCTCGAACAACTGGAACTGGAGGGCAGACTCCAGCGCCGCCGCGGCGTCGGCACCACCGTCGCCCCACCGCGCGCTGACGTCGCCGTCGACCCCGTCCGGCACACCTGGCCCGGCACCCCCGGCGACGACTGGCAGCCGGTCGACGCCGCCGAGAGCGACACCGTCCCAGCCGAGGTGGCGCGGCTGCTGGAGACCGCCCCCGGCGAGCCGGTGCACGTCGTGCGCCGCAGCCGGGTCACCGACGGCCGCCCGGTCGCCGCCGAGCTGCTCTACGTGCCTGCGGCCGCGGTCCCCGGATACGACGCGGAGGCCGCGCTCAGCGCCCCCGGCCGGGCCCGTGCCGTGCTGCGCGCACTCCAGGAGCGGCAACTGGAGGGCCAGGACCGCACGGTGGAGCTGGGTTCCGCCCGGGCCGAGGACGCCAAGCAGCTCGACCGGCTCCCGGGCGCGCCCGTGCTGGTCGTCACGACCCGCTACGTCTCCCAGGGGCGCCCGACCGCGGTCGCGGTGTCGACGTACCGTGCCGACACCTGCCGGCTGGCCTTCGGCGAGCGCGACGCGGTGGCCCTGCTGGCCGGCTGACCCGGCGGCACGGCGACGGGTGACGGCTCACCGACGGGCCGTCACCGTCCCCTGCACCGCGAAGAGTTCCCCCTCGACGTGGTCCAGCGCCAGCCGCAGCGCGCCGGTCGCCACCGCCGCCTCGCCCAGCTGGGACAGCACGACCCGCGGCGGACGCAGACAGTAGCGCGCCAACTCGTCGCGCAGCGGCTCCAGCGCACCGGCCAGCCCGGTCGCCCAGCCGCCGATCACCACCAGCTCCGGATCCAGCGCCAGCACCAGCGCCGCCACGTCGTGCACCAGCCGCCGGACGAACCGGTCCACCGCGTCCCGGGCCCGCGCATCGCCCCGCCCGGCCGCCGCGAACACCGCCGCGACCTGCTCCTCGTCCAGCGGGTGCAGCGGCTTCCCGGTCGTCGACAGCAGCGCCTCCGGGGCCGCCTCCCGCCCGAGCAGATGCAGCGCGCCGATCTCCCCGGCCGCTCCGCCGAACCCGCGGTGCAGCCGCCCGCCGATCAGCGAACCGGCACCCGGGCTCAGCCCCGCCAGCACGAAGACGAGGTCGTCCGAGCCGGCCGCCGCGCCCTGCCAGTGCTCGGCCACCGCCGCGGCGTTGGCGTCGTTCTCGACCAGCACCGGACAGCGGAACGACCGCCGCAGCCGGTCACCCAGCGGCAGACCCGTCCAGCCGGGCAGCGCGGTGCCCAGCCGCACCGTGCCGTCCGCCTCCACGATGCCCGGGCTGGCCACGCCGACGGCCCGCAGGCTGCGGCGCGGCACGCCGGTGCGCCGCAGCAGATCGGCCACCACGGTCCGGACCCGGTCCAGCCGGTCGTCGGCCGGTGCGCCCGCCTCGACGGTGCGTTGCGCGGTGTCCAGCACCCGGCCGCTCAGATCCGACAGCAGCGCCACGATGCGGTGCGGCCCGATCTCGATGCCCAGCAGATGACCGGCCTCGGTACGGAACCGGAAGCGGCGGGCCGGGCGGCCCTGGCGGCGCGCCTCGCCCTCCTCGGCGGGCACCTCGACGACCAGTCCGCCGTCGATGAGCCCCTCGACCACGCCCTCGACGGTGGGCCGCGACAGGCCCGTCACCTGGACGAGATGGGTGAGCGTGGCGGAGTCCGCGGCGCGCAGCGCGTCCAGCACCACCGCGGAGTTGATCCGCCGCAGCAGCGAGGGGTCCCCGCCGGTGAGCCGCCCCAACGTCCGTCTCCCTCGCTTCGCCGTGTGTGGCGGATCGTAGCCGGTCAGACGGTGTGCGGCGAGCCCTGCCCAGGGGCCGCGGCAGCTTCCCGGCCCGCTACCCGACCGTCCCCGGCGTCACGAACCCGGACTCGTAGGCGGCGATCACGGCCTGGGTGCGGTCCCGGGCGCCCAGCTTGGCCAGCACCGCGCTGACGTGCGTCTTGACCGTCTCGGCCCCCACCACCAGCTCCGCGGCGATCTCCGAGTTCGACAGCCCGCGGCACATCAGCCGCAGCACCTCCCGCTCCCGGCCGGTCAGCGCGGCCCGCTCGAACTCCGCCCGCGCCCGGTCGCTGCGGCGGTCCGCGGCGATGGCCCGCAGCGACGCCGGGAACAGCAGCGAGGAGCCCTCCGCGACCAGCCGCACCGCGTGCACGATCTCGGCCGGCCGGGACCGCTTGAGCAGAAAACCGTCCGCGCCCGCCCGCAGCGCCTCGTAGACGTACTCGTCCGCCTCGAAGGTGGTGACGACGAGGATCCGCGGCGGGTCGGCAATCGTCCGGAGCACCGCGCGGGTGGTCTCGATCCCGTCCAGCAGCGGCATCCGCACGTCCATGGCGACCACGTCCGGCCGCAGTCGCCGCACCAGCGGGACCACGGCGGCCCCGTCGGCCGCCTCCCCCGTCACCTCGATATCAGGCTGCGCCTCCAGAATGGCGCGCAGCCCGGCGCGCACCAGCGGCTCGTCGTCGACCAGGAGTACGGATATCGGCACGGGAACAGCCTAGTTGGCGGCCGCGGGTCACGTGGGCAGCGGCAGGCGGACGCTCACTTGCCAGGTGCCGTCCGCCGGGCCGGTGCGGGCCTCGCCGCCGAGCAGCGCGGCGCGTTCGCGGATGCCGCGCAGACCGCGGCCGCCGGTGCCGGGGCCCGAGGGGGCGGCCGATAACGGGTTGCGGACGTCCAGTTCCAGTACGCCGCCGCCGGCCGCGATGCGTACGGACACCGGCACCGGGCCGGCGTGCCGCAGCACGTTCGTCAGGGCCTCCTGCACCATGCGGTACCCCTCCCGGGAGACCGGACCGGGCAGTTCCGCCAGCGGGCCGCTGAGCTCGGCGCTGACCGTGGAGCCGGCGGCACGGGCGGACTCCAGCAGCCGGTCGGCCTGGGTGAGCAGGGGCCGGCCGGCCGGGCGCGGCGCGTCCTCACGCAGCAGCCGCAGCGCCCGCTCCAGTTCGCCGAGCGCCTGCCGACCGGTCTTCTCGATGGCGGCCAGCGCCCGGTCGGTGAACTCCGCCGTACCGGCGGCGCGGGCGGCCCCCGCCTGCACCACGGTCACGGTCAGCGCGTGCCCGATCGAGTCGTGCAGCTCCTGGGCCAGCCGGTTGTGCGCCAGCAGCCGCTCCGTACGGGCCTCCAGCGTGGCCAGCCGTTCGGCCGCCGAGGGGCCCAGCAACAGCCGCGCGGCGCGGGCCATCAGCGCCCCCGCCCCGAGGGCGACGGCCAGGAGCAGCACGAGGGGGACCGGCACGAGCAGGCCGTACCACCAGTGGGGCGCCTCGATGGCCGGCAGGCCCTTCAGATGGCTGGGCCGGCCGGCCGCTGCCATGGTGAACACGAATGCCAGCGTGGGAAGTTGGACAGTCAGGGCGCTCACGGCGATGCCCGTCTCCAGCCGCAGCAGCAGCCAGCCGGCGGTACGGAGACGATCACGCCAGCAGGCCGACGGGGTGGTGGCGATGCCGGACGCGGCCCGCTGCTCGGGGCCGTGCGGGCCCGGCGTCAGCAGCAGCTGGGCCTGCAGCCCCTCGAACCGTCGGGCCACCGGCACCAGGGCTGCCACGAGGAGCAGGGGGGCCGGCAGCACCGCCATCCACAGCCAGGGCTCCCAGGCGCCCGTCCGGAACGTCCGCGGGTACAGAAAACCGGTCAGCATCCCGGCGACCGTGGCCATGAGCAGGTGCAGCCAGCGGGTGTAGGTGACGGGCCGGCCGAGGCGGCGGACGACGGGGGTGAGCGAGGCGGTCACGCCGCCATCGTGCCAGCGCGCGACCGGGTGCCACCTCCCCCCGGTGGGGGAGGTCGGGCGGGCTGGCGCGGCCCCGCGGGGACCGGCGGCACGGCCAATTGTCAGACCCCCGCGTTTTACTGACGGTATGAGGCTTGACGAGCAGCTGACCACCATCGACCTGCTGCGCCGGCGGGAGTTCCCGGCGCAGCGGGTGCGCTCCACGCCGGTCGAGAGCGGGCCGGGCTTCCACATAGCGGATCTGCGGGTGAGTCAGGACTTCTGGGATGTGGACCTCACCGAGCTCGCCGAGGTCGAGGAGGAGTTCGAGGCCGCGCTGACCGCGCTGGTGCAGGCGCTGTCCTTACGGTGGGGCGAGCCCGAAGTGGTCGATCTGACGGACGTGTTGGAGCGTACGGCACAGGGGCTGCCGGTCCCGCCGCCGCTGGACGTCCTGTGCGGTTTCGTGCCGCTGATGTACGGCTGGCGGGTGGACGGCCGGTGGACGGCCGTGGGCGTCGGACAGGGCGACCGGGAGCTGCCGTTGCAGCTGCTGGTGGCCGTGGGGGAGGAGGAGGTGGCGCGGATGGCCGGCGGTCAGTGAGGGAAGGCCGGGGCGAGCGCGGCGGTGGCGAGCCGGTGCGGGGTGCCCGAGCCGTCGGCGGGCACGGTCCACAGATCGGCGCCGTAGTCGCCCGGCAGCGCATAGACCAGGGTGTGGCGGTCCCGCCAGACGGCCTGGTCGTCGATGGTGCGGTGCTCTCCGGTCGCGGTCTCGTGCAGGGTGCGCAGATCGAGCACGTAGAGCCGCCAGGGGGCGTCCGGATCGGCGCCGGTGACCCGCTTCTTGTACGCGAGGCGGGTGCCGTCCGGTGACAACGAGGGGCATTCGACGTTGGTGTGCAACGAGCGCAGGGTGCGGGCGGTGCGGTCGCCGCGGACGAGGTAGGTCTTCCCGCCGGTGCCGGCGGTGGCGTAGAAGTGGTCGTCGTCGGCGAAGGTGACGCCCCAGACGTTGATGTCGGCCGCGTGCACCCGGTGTCCGCCGACGGTCAGCGCATAGCTCTCCAGGCTGGCGTCCAGGTGCCCGGTGCGGGTGTCGAGGACCGAGGTCCGGGTGGAGAAGGCGGTGCCCGCGTAGGAGTCGCCGCTGACGAAGACGGTCCAGGCGACGGTGCGGCCGCCGGGGGAGACCCGGGCGCGGGTCGGGGTGCCGGCCAGGTCGTAGTGGCGCCGCTCGTGCAGCCGGTCGTCGAGGACCACCGCCCGGTAGGTGTCGCGGAGTTCGCCGTGCACGGCCTGCAGGCAGATGCCGGTGCCGGCGGCCGCGTGGAAGCGCAGGCAGCGGACGCCGGAGGCGGTGCGCGGGCCGGAGAGCCGGCCGGCCGGCACGGCGGTGATCTCGTCGCGGTGCGGGCCCCAGGCCATGTTGCGGAAGAGCGCACGGTGCGGATCGCTCAGCCGCACCGTACCGGGGGTGACCGGGGGCCCGCCGGCCTGGGCGCGGTCCTTCTCGGCGGCCCGGTCGGCGGCGCGCAGGGTGGCGCCGACCGCGATGCCGCCGAGCAGGAGGACGGTGACGAGCAGGACCAGGAGGCGGGCGGTGCGGTTCACGGGGCGGGCTCCGAAGGGGTGGGGGCGGCGGTCCGGGGCGGTCGGGGTGCCGGGGCGGGGCGCAGCAGCCGGGCGCTGACCGCGGCGGCGAGCGCCAGACCGGCCGCGGCGAGACCGAGCGCCCAGCGGTCGCCCCAGGCGGTCCAGGCCGCGCCGAAGGCCAGCGAGCAGCCGAAGCGGGCCGCGGCCTGGCCGGTCTGGACGACCGCCAGCCCGCTGCCGCGCAGCGCTTCCGGCACCGCGTCGGCGGTGGCCGCGGCGAGCACGCCGTCGGTGGACGCGTAGAAGCCGCCGTGCAGGACGAGGACCAGGCCGGTCAGCAGCGGCGAGGCGGCGAACGGGGCGAGCAGCACGCCGTAGGCGCCGAGCAGAGCGAGATGGCCGAGCAGGAACAGCCGGCGGCGGCCCCACCGGTCGGCGACCGCGCCCAGCGGCACGGCCAGCAGCAGGAAGGCCGCTGCGGTGCCCAGGGGCAGCAGCGGGAACCACGCCCCGGACAGCCCCAGCCGGCGCTGGAGGGTGAGGTAGAGGAAGGAGTCGCTGACGGTGGTCAGACCGAGCAGCACGGCGCAGCCGGTCAGCCGGAGCAGCGCGGGCAGACGCAGCAGCGGCCGCAGCGGCGGCGCGGACGCCGGGCCGCGTGGTGGGGAGGCCCCCGGGCCGCGCGCCCGGACGGACGCCGTGCCGTGCGCCGGCGACGGGCGCGGGCCGCGTGCCGGCGAGGGGAGCGGGCCGGCGGCCTGATCCGGCACCCGGCCGGTGGTCCGGATCCGGCCGGGGACGAAGAGCAGCAGGACGGCCACGCCGAGCGCGGCCACGCAGCCGCTGACCGTGAACACCGCGTCGTACCCCTCCGCCGCGGCGCGCAGCACGAGGAAGGCGACCAGCGGGCCGAGCAGCGCGCCCGCGGTGTCCATCGCCCGGTGCACGCCGAACGCCCGGCCGCGCACCGCCGGTTCACCGGCCAGCGAGATCATCGCGTCGCGCGGTGCGGTACGCAGCCCCTTGCCGGTGCGGTCGGCGGCCAGCACGGCACCGATCAGCGGAAGGGTGTGCACGCACAGCAACAGCGGCTTGCACAGGGCCGAGAGACCGTATCCGGCCACCGCGACGGCTTTGTGGCCGCCACCCCCGCCGCGGTCCGAGACCCGCCCGCCGATCAGCCGGACGAGCGCGCTGACGCCGTTGTACACCCCGTCCAGCAGCCCGAACCCCAGCGGGGACAGGCCGAGTTCGGCGACGAGGTACAGCGGCAGGACGGCGGTGACCATCTCCGAGGAGACGTCGGTGATCAGGCTGACGGTGCCCAGCACGAGGACGGTGCCGGGGACCGCGGCCCGGACCGGCCGGTCCGGGCGGGTGCCCGGACCGGCCGTCGTGGGGGTGGCGCGGCCGTCCGCGAGGTACACGTCAGCTCGCCCAGATGCCGGTGATGTCCTTGGCGTCGGCCGCCTTCCCGGCGTGCGAGGTGCCGTACATGTCCTCAAGGGTGCGCAGCACGTCGTAGTGGTTGTAGGTGGTGTCCGAGGTGGCGCCCGGCTGCACCGGCTGGCCGTACAGGACGGTCGGGATGCGGTTGCCGCTGAGGCGGTTGTCCTCGTCGAAGGTGACCAGCAGCAGGCTGTTGTGCGTCTTGGCCCAGTCTGCGTAGCTCTTGAGGTGGTTCTTCAGCCAGGTGTCGCCGGTGGAGACCGAGCAGTCGTGCATGTCGCCGCAGAGGTTCGGCACGACGTAGGACACCGTCGGCAGCCGGTCGAAGTCGGTGGGGAACGCGTCGAAGGTGTGCGCCGTGTTCGTGGGGACGTTGCCGAAGCCGAACCAGGGGTTGTGCTTCTGCGCGTACTTGCCGCTCTTGCAGGTGGTGGAGCCCTCGGACGGCAGCGACTCGTTGTAGCTCGCCCAGGACTTGCCGGCCGCGGTCACCTCGGAGGCGAGGTTGGGGGCGGAGCTGAAACCGGGGGTGACGCAGCTGTCGTCGGTGACGCCCTGGGTGTCGCCGGAGAACATCGCGTAGTAGTTGGGCTGGCTGGGGTGGGTCTCGGCGTACGAGGCGGTGAGGCTGGCGCCGTCGGCAGCCAGGGAGTTGATGTACGGGGCGCGGGAGCTGCCCAGCACCTGGCCGTAGGCGTGGTTCTCGAAGACCACCACGACCACGTGGTCGGGGGTGGGCACCCCGGCCGCGGCGGGCTCGGCGCCGAAGCCGTTGCCGGCCCAGATGCCGAGTCCGGCGGCGGCGAGGCCGAACGCCCCGGCGAGCGCGGTGAGCCGGTGGCGGCGCGAGCGGCGGCCGCGGTGGTCCGCGGAAGCCGCCGCGGCGGAGGGGGAAGCGGAAGGCGGGGAGGACGGAGTGGGCACGACTGCCTCCGTACGGAAGTGTGGGGGCGTGCACGGGCGGCGACAGAGTAGAGCCCCCAGCGTGACATGTACACGCCTTCAAGGTGACGGTTGGCCGAACGCCCGCCGTCCGCACACCGCACGGTCCCGAAAGCCGGACCCGCTACCCCTGCCCGTCCTCTGCGAACGCCGCCGCACGCAGCCGCCCGTACTCCTCCGCCATCGTCGCCGGCGTCCAATGGGCGTTCAGCCCGCTGGGATTGGGCAGCGCCCAGATCCGGGTGTCCCCCAGCGTGCGCGGCTGCGGCCCGACCACCGCGCGCTTGTCGTCGAAAGCGACGCGGTACGCCGTGACCCCCGCGACGGCGAGCCAGCGCGGCCGCAGCCGGGCCACCTTCTCCGCCAGCAGCCGGCCGCCCTCGCGGAACTCCTCCGCGGTCAGCTCGTCCGCCCGGGCGGTCGCCCGCGCGACGACATTGGTGATCCCGACCCCGTGCACGAGCAGCTCCTCCTGCTCGTGGGGGTGCAGCCGCCGGGGGGTGAAGCCGGCGGCGTGCAGCACCGGCCAGAACCGGTTGCCGGGCCGGGCGAAGTGGTGGCCGGTCGCCGCCGACATCAGCCCGGGATTGATCCCGCAGAAGAGGACCCGCAGACCGCTCGCCGCCACGTCCGGGACGAGGCGGTCACGAGCGGCCTGCAGCTCCTCCGGGGTGAAGCGCACCTCACGGCTCCCGGGTCAGAGGATCGCGCCCGGGGTGTAGGCGGCGGCCTCCGGGTGCTGCTTGGCGATCTCCTCGATCCGGGCGACGACCGACGCCACCTGGTCCGCGGCCGCACCCGTGAACGACAGCTTGTCCGCCATCAGCGCGTCCAGCTGCGCCCGGTCCAGCGGGATCCGGGCGTCCGCCGCCAGCTTGTCCAGCAGCTCGTTGCGCTCGGCACCCTGCTCGCGCATGGCCAGCGCCGACGCCACCGCGTTCTCCTTGATCGCCTCGTGGGCCTCCTCGCGGCCCACCCCGGCGCGGACCGACCCCATCAGCACCTTCGTCGTGGCGAGGAACGGCAGGTAACGGTCCAGCTCACGGGCGACGACGGCGGGGAACGCGCCGAACTCGTCGAGCACCGTCAAGAACGTCTCCAGCAGCCCGTCCAGCGCGAAGAACGCGTCCGGCAGGGCGACCCGGCGCACCACGGAGCAGGACACGTCGCCCTCGTTCCACTGGTCACCGGAGAGCTCACCGGCCATCGAGGCGTAACCGCGCAGGATCACCATCAGGCCGTTGACGCGCTCGCAGGAGCGGGTGTTCATCTTGTGCGGCATCGCCGACGAGCCGACCTGGCCGGGCTTGAAGCCCTCGGTGACCAGCTCGTGCCCGGCCATCAGCCGGATCGTCTTCGCCAGCGACGAGGGGGCGGCGGCCAGCTGCACCAGCGAGGTGACCACCTCGTAGTCCAGCGAGCGCGGGTAGACCTGCCCGACGGACGTGAAGGCCTGCCCGAAGCCGAGGTGCGCCGCGATCCGCTGCTCCAGCTCGGCCAGCTTCGCCGCGTCCCCGCCCAGCAGGTCCAGCATGTCCTGGGCGGTACCGACCGGGCCCTTGATGCCGCGCAGCGGGTAACGGGAGAGCAGCTCCTCCAGCCGCGCGTACGCCACCAGCAGCTCGTCGGCCGCGGTCGCGAACCGCTTCCCCAGCGTCGTGGCCTGCGCGGCGACGTTGTGCGAGCGGCCCGCCATCACCAGCTCGGCGTGCTGCGCGGCCAGCGAACCCAGGCGCGCCAGCACGGCGACCGTGCGGTCCCGCATCAGCTCCAGCGACAGCCGCACCTGCAGCTGCTCGACGTTCTCGGTCAGGTCGCGGGAGGTCATGCCCTTGTGGACCTGCTCGTGCCCGGCCAGCGCGTTGAACTCCTCGATCCGCGCCTTCACGTCGTGCCGGGTGACCTTCTCACGCTCGGCGATCGACGCCAGGTCGACGTCCTCCAGGACCCGCTCGTAGTCGGCCAGCGCCTCGTCGGGGACCGCCACCCCCAGGTCCTTCTGGGCACGCAGCACGGCGAGCCACAGCTTCCGCTCCAGCTTGACCTTGTACTCGGGGGACCAGAGCACGGCCAGCTCCGCGGAGGCGTAGCGGCCGGCCAGAACATTGGGGATGCGAGGCTTCGCAGACACAGCAGTCACGTGGTCAGATTCTACTGGCGATTCGCGCAGGCCAGCGCCCCGGTCCCGGCTGTGCGTTCCTACAGGCGCTGCGGGCCCCTACACGCCCTCGTTGACGGCCGCCCGCTGCACCGCGCAGTCCTCGACGTGCCACCGCTTGAGGATCCCGGTGTACTCGCCGCTGTGGAGGAGGCGGTCGAGGGCTCCCCGCACGGCGTCACGCAGCGCCGGTTGATCCTTGGGCACCACGATGCCGTAGAGCACGGGGTCGAGTTGTCCGCCGACGAGTTCGAGGACGCCGCCGCCCGAGAGGGTGGCGGCGGTGTGCGCCGCCACCGGGAAGTCGTCCAGACAGGCCGAGGAACGGCCCTTGGCGACGTCGTCGTAGACGTCGGCCTGCGCGTCGAACTCCCGGATCGTGATCTTGCCGACCTTCCGGCCGAGCTGGTCCACGGTGTCCCGGGCCACGGAGCCGCGCTGGACGGCGACCGTCCTGCCGGCCAGGTCCTCGGGCTTCTTGATGTCCTCCGGATTGCCCGTGCGGACGACCAGCACGAGCCCGGCCCTGAAGTAGTCGACCATGTCGACGCCGCTGCCGGTCTTCTTCCCCTCCGCGAGCCCCTGCTGTCGTTCCTTGGTGTCCGCCATCGCCGACATGACCAGGTCGAAGCGGCCCGTGGCCAGGCCGGCGAGCAGGGTGTCGAAGACGGCGTTCTCGAACGTGACGCGCACGCCCAGTTCGCGACCGAGGGCGTCCGCGAGGTCCACGTCGACTCCGGCGGGCCTGCCGTCCCTGACGAACTCCATGGGCGCGTAGGCGATGTCCGAGCCGATGGTGACCTTGCCCCTGTCACGGATCTCCGGCGGCAACCGGCCGGACGGTTCCGTGGCGCGGGCGGGCGGGTCCTCGGCGCTCTTCCCGTTGCCGCCGCGGCCCCCGCCCTCCGGCCACAGCGCCCAGCCGAGCGCCCCGGTGCCGGCCAGGCCCCCGACCACGGACAGCGCGGCGAGCACCCGGCGCCGGCTCGGCCCCGGGGGCGCGGGCAGCGGGGGCGTGGCGGTGTGCGCGGGCCAGGCCGGCGTCGCACCGTGCGACGGCGGGGGCGGCGGCCCGTCCGCATGCGTACGGGTCGGCAGCTGGTCGAACGGGACGCCGGCCGGCCCCTGCGCCGGCGGCCGCGGCGCGACGGCGTCCGGGGACCTGGGATCGGCGAGCCGCGCGGCCAGGCGGCGGAGCTGGACGGCGACGGGGGCCGGCAGCCAGTCGCCGTACGGGCCGGGCGCGCCCACCCGCGCCATCAGGTCGGG
Source organism: Streptomyces sp. NPDC021749 (assembly GCF_040640655.1). NCBI lineage: Bacteria > Bacillati > Actinomycetota > Actinomycetes > Kitasatosporales > Streptomycetaceae > Streptomyces > Streptomyces sp. NPDC021749. Next base: position 35,535 of record NZ_JBFACE010000052.1, read on the forward strand.
CAGGGCAGGACGCCGCCCCGGCTCCTTGGCCAGGCAGGCCGCCGCCATCTCCTTGAGCCCGTCCGGGAGACCGTCGAGCCGCGGTTCCTCGTGCACCGCGCGGTACATCAGGATCTGCGGCTCGGCGCTCCCGTACGGGCCGCCGCCGGTCGCCGCGAACACGATCACCCCGCCGAGCGCGAACACGTCCGCCGCGCCCGTGACGTTCGGACCCGCCATGACGAGCTGCTCGGGCGCCATGAACCCCGGTGTGCCGAGGGCGGTGCCGGTCATCGTCAGAGCGGTGTCCGCGGCCGAGTACGCGATGCCGAAGTCGATCACCCGCGGCCCCTCGGCCGTGAGCAGGACGTTCGACGGCTTGAGGTCGCGGTGCACCAGGCCCTGCGTGTGCACCGCCGACAGCGCCTGCAGCAGGCCCGCGGTCAGCAGCCGCACCGCCTGCTCCGGCAGCGGCCCGCAGTCGTGCACGGCATCGCTCAGCGAGACCCCCGGCACGTAGTCGGTCGCCATCCAGGGCACGTCGTCATGCGGCGCGGCGTCGACCACCGGCGCCACGAACGGCCCGCCCACCCGCCGGGCGGCGGCCACCTCACGGGCGAAACGCGTCCGGAAACCCCGGTCGTCGGCGAGTTCGGACCGCGCGGTCTTCACCGCCACCGTCCGCCCGTCCGCCGCACGGCCGAGATACACCCGGCCCATACCGCCGCCCCCGAGCAGCCCGATGATCCGGAACGGTCCGATCTGCTGCGGATCGTCCTTGGTCAACGGTCGCATCCACTACCCCCACCCCGTGCCCGCACTTGTGCCGGGCAGTATTCCGCACGCCGTGCGGTGCCCGGTGGCTGCGCCCGCGTCACGCCCCGACCGGGGACCAGCCCGTGACGGGGCCGGGGTCCGTGTGGTCCGCAGGGCCGACCCAGAAGGCCGTGCCCAGCTCAGGGCTCACATGGGCGCCGGTCCGGCCGTCCCCCGAGGAGCGGCCGGTCAGTCGCCGCCCTATCCAGGGCACCAGGTGCTCGCGGGCGAACCGCAGGTCCGCGGTCCGCCGGGCCCGCCAGCCCGGCGGTGCGGCCGCCGGCAGAGGGGCGTCCCAGTCCGACTCGGCGGGCAGCCCGAGCGCCTGCCAGACCGCCTCGGCCACCCGGCGGTGCCCCTCGGCGTTCAGATGCAGCCGGTCGTCCGCCCACATCCGCGGGTCGGCCAGCGCCTTCGACGCGTACAGGTCCACCACCAACGCGCCGTGCCGCGCTGCGATCTCGTCGATCCGCGCGAAGAGTTGCTCCATCCGCGGCCGGAACCGCTCCAGTACGGGCCCCTGGCGGCCCGGGCTGCGCATCAGCACCAGCTGGCCACCGCCCTTCACCAGCAGCTCCGCCGCGGTCTCCAACTGCGCGCACACCCGCGCGACGTCGCACTTCGGGCGCAGGACGTCATTGAGCCCGCCCACCAGCGTCACGAGGTCCGCGCCCATCGAAGCGGCCGGGCCGCACTGGTCGTCCAGGATCTGCCCGATCAGCTTGCCGCGCACCGCGAGGTTGGCGTACCGAAAGCCGGGCGCCCGCGCGGCCAGCCGCGCGGCGAGGAGGTCGGCCCACCCACGATAGGAGCCGTCGGGGAGCCCGTCGGACATTCCTTCGGTGAAGCTGTCGCCGACGGCTACGAAACTGGTGTACGACACATGCGGATGCTATACGGCCCCACGTACTCGGCTGCAGCGCCGTGGTGGTTGCTCGCCGGTGCGCGCTTGGCGGTGCCGCGCACGTACCCGTCTGTCCCGCCGTGGGGGTTTCTCGCCGTTTCGCTGCGCTTTGCGGTGCCGCGTACGTTGTCGGCTGGCCCGCCGTGGTGGTTTCTCGTCGTGGCGCCTGCGGCGGGCGGGGTGTTGTCGGGTGCGGTGACGGTCCTCCGGGGCCTGGTGTGTGGACTGCTTCGCTTTACGTCCACACACCAGGCCCCTCCGGCCCGTCCCCTCCCGTGGGTGGAGTGGGAATGCGGTGAGTGGGGGCGGACGTTGGGGCATGCAAGGGGGCTTGCGGTCCCGTAGGGGAGGCTCGAACAGATCCCGTAAGGGGTGCGAGGGCCCCCTGCGGGGCCACAACCCGACAGGCCGGGGCAGGTATTCCCGACAGCGCACAACGAAAGGCACCGCCGAAGGCGGCCGGACGACGACGCCCGCACCCACCGGCCTCTCCCCCCCCCCACCCCCGGGAGGGGACAGACCGGAGGACGAAGTCTGGAGGGCTGTCACCGCACCCGAAAACACCCCGCCCGCCGCCAGGCGCCACGGCGAGACGACCCGCGGCGGGACGGCCGCCAACGTACGCGGCGCCGCATGCGCGCAACGGCGAACAAGCCCCACGGCGGGAAAGCCGAGTACGCGGGAGGCGCCGCAAGCGCAGCACCCCGCGGCGGGCAAGCCAGGCACGTGGAAGGCACCGCAGAGCGCAGCGCCCCCGGCGGGCAAGCCAGGCACGTGGAAGCCACCGCAAGCGCAGCGCCCCGGCAGGACAGCCAGGCACGTGGAAGGCACCGCAGAGCGCAGCGCCCCCGGCGGGCAAGCCAGGTACGTGGGAGGCCGGCCAAGCGCAGCGCCATGTCACCATGGAGCCGTGAACGAGATTCCACGCGGCACGCTGCAGGAGCAGACCTTCTACGAACAGGTCGGCGGCGAGGAGACCTTCCGGCGCCTCGTGCACCACTTCTACCAGGGAGTCGCCGAGGACCCGCTGCTGCGGCCGATGTACCCGGAGGAGGATCTGGGGCCGGCCGAGGAGCGGCTGGCGCTGTTCCTCATGCAGTACTGGGGCGGCCCCCGCACGTACAGCGACGGCCGCGGACACCCGCGGCTGCGGATGCGGCACGCTCCGTTCACCGTCGACCGGGCCGCGCACGACGCCTGGCTCCGGCACATGCGGGACGCGGTGGACTCGCTCGGCCTGGCCGAGGAACACCGGACGCAGCTGTGGAACTACCTCACGTACGCGGCCGCGTCGATGATCAACACCCCGGACTGACGACCGGCGCGAGAGATACGTCACATCTCCCCGTCCTTGCCCGGCCGCGGGCGGGCGAGGGTCACCTCCGTCACGATCCGGTCAAGGTGGCCCGGAAACCGCTTACCGGACGCCTCGCACTCTGGCAGCATCCGTGCCATCCGTTGCGTCGATCACTCGTATGAATCCGTTCGACCGACCGCGAGCGAGTGACCGCGAGCGACGCTGAACACGGCAGGGGGGACCGTGGCCGGCTATGCCGTACTGCGTGTGCGGGCGCACCGTCTGCTGCTGGTCGCCGCCCTGCTGTCGGTGCTGCTGACCGGGACGGTGCTGGCGACTCTGGCGGCGTTCTCGGAGTCGGTCGGTGACGCGGGGCTGCGGCAGGCGCTGCGGACCCGTTCGGCGGCCGCGGCCGCGCTCCAGGTGAAGGCTCAACTCCCGCCTGCGGCAAGGGTGTCGGCGGACCGTGCGGTCGCCGCGGCGGCCCGGCGGGCGTTCGACGGGCTGCCGTACACGGTGCGGACGCTGACCCGTTCCGGGCCGTATGCGCTGCCGCGCACGCCCGCGCCGGCCGGGGCCCGCACCGGTGAACCGGACCTCACCCAGCTCGCGGCCCTGGACCGGTCCCGGCTCGCCCTCGTCAAGGGCCGCTGGCCCACGGCGGAACGGCACGGTCCGCTGCCGGTCGCGCTGCCCGAGGCCGCGGCCGCCCGGCTCGGGGCCGGGCCCGGACGGCGGTTCACCCTCGACAACCGGCTGTCCGGGCCGTCGCATCTGACCGTCGTGGTCTCCGGCGTCTACCGGCCCGAGGACCGGACCGACCCGTACTGGAACCTCGACGAGCTCGGCGGCCGAGGGGTGCGCACGGTCGGCTTCACCACCTACGGGCCGCTGCTGGCCGACCCTGCGGCGTTCCGCGACGGGCGGCTGGTGCAGGACTCGGTGGGCTGGCTCGCCACCGCGGACTTCCGCACGCTGACCGCGGACCGGCTGCCGGCCCTCGGCGCCGCGGCCGGCCGGGCCCCCACGGCACTGATGGCCGATCCGGCGTTCGCCGGGCACGCCACCGCGAGCACCGATCTGCCCGCGGCGCTGGGGCAGTTGCGGCGGGCGCTGCTGGTGAACCGTGCCACGATCCTGATCGTCGCGCTCCAGCTGGTGCTGCTCGCCGGGTACGCCCTGCTGCTGGTCGCCCGGATGCTGAGCGGTGAACGGGCCGGCGAGACGGCCCTGTTGCGGGCCCGCGGCGCTTCCCGGCGGCAGCTGGCCGGGCTGGCCCTCGCCGAGTCGCTGCTGCTGGCGGTGCCGGCCGCGGTCGCCGGGCCGCTGCTGTCCGGGCCGCTGATCCGCCTGCTGGCCGCGCACGGCGCGCTGGCCCGGATCGGGCTCCCACTGGACACCCGGCTCACCGGCGCGACCTGGCTGACCGGCGCCGGCGTGGCCCTGGGCTGCGCCCTCGCGGTGGCCGCCCCGGCACTGCTGCGGACCGGGTCCGACGCGCCGCGCCGGCGGCGGGCCGGTGCGCTGCCCGGTGCCGCACGGGCCGGCGCGGACCTGGGACTGCTGGTGATCGCCGGGGTCGCGTACTGGCAGTTGCGGCAGCGGACCGCGCACGGCGGGGCCGGCGGCGGGGTGCTGACCGGCGACGGGACCGGCGCGCTGGGTGTCGACCCGGTGCTGGTGGCCGCCCCGGCGCTGGCGCTGCTCGCCGGTACGGTGCTGACGCTGCGGCTGCTGCCGCTCGCCGCCCGGCTCGCCGAGCGGGGCGCGGCCCGCGGCCGGGGGCTGGCCGCGGCGCTGGCCGGCTGGCAGATCAGCCGGCGCACCGCCCCCGGCGCCGGGGCCCGCGCGGGCGGCGGGTACGCGGGGCGGGGCGCCGGGCCGGTGCTGCTGCTGGTGCTGGCCACCGCGCTGGGCATGCTGGCGATCGGCCAGCGGGCGTCCTGGCAGCGTTCGCAGGACGACCAGGCCGACTTCCGGGCGGGCGCGGCGGTACGCGTACTGGCCAGCAGGACACCGGAGTTCGGGCAGGGCGGCGGCTATGCGGCGGTGCCGGGGGTGGCGGCGGCGCTGCCGGTGGGGCTGGTGAACCTGGACCTGTCGGGCGGCCGGTCCTCCGCGCTGCTCGCGGTGGACTCCCGGAGGTCGGCGGGGGCGCTGCTGCTGCGCGGCGACCTGGCGGGCGGCGCCGCGGACCAGTCGGGCGTGGCGGACGGGGTGCTGCGGGCGGTGGCGCCGAAGGACGACCGGAGCGTGGGCCTTCCTCTGCCGCGCGACGCCGACGCCTTGCGGGTGACGGCGGAGCTGCGGTCCGTCAAGGCACTGCCGCGGGTGGCCGACCCGCGGCCCGGCGACCCGGGGCCGGACACCGGCCCGGTGCCCGCGGCCCTCTCGGTCCAGGTCACCGACCGGTTCGGGGTGCCGTACACGCTGCCGCTGGGCCGGCTCGCGGCCGACGGCCGGCCGCACACCCTCCGGGTGGATCTGGCCGGCCCGGCCGGTCCGCCGGCCGGGCGTCCGGCCGGGCCGCTGCGGGTGACCGGTCTGCTGGTCGACATGGACCAGTCGTCGGTGTCGTACCGGCAGCGGCTGACCGTGTCCGCCGCGCAGGCCGTCACCGCCGGCGGGGCGGTCCGCCCGCTCACCGCGCCGGCCGGGCCGGGCTGGCGGGCCCGCCTCACCGACAAGAGCAGTTCCCTGGGCCTGCCGTCCGGGCCGCGAGCGGGCCGGACCGAGGTGCCCGCGGGCGGGCTGCTGGCGCAGACCTACGACACCGGGGCCCGGCCCGACGCATGGGGTGCGGCGGTGACGACCGTGCGGATCACCGCCGCGCATCCGCCGCTGCCGCCGCTGGCCGCCGTGGCCACCGACGCGTATCTGCGCGACAGCGGCTCCAAGGTCGGGTCGGTGGTCGATCTGCCGGTCGGCGGGCAGCAGGTGAAGGCGCGGATCGTACGGGCGGTGCGGGCGCTGCCAGGCCCGGCGGACGGCCCGCCGGCCGGTGGCGGGCTGCTGGTCGACTTCGGGGCCGTCAACGCGGCGCTGTCCGACCTGGGTGCCGCGCCGCTGACCGCCACCGAGTGGTGGCTGCGCCCCGGGCCGGGTGCGGGGGCCCGGGTCGTCGAGGCGCTGCGGGCCCGCCCGGACACCGACCCCGGCCAGGTCCTGGCGCGCGCGGAGATCGCCCGGGAGTTGCACGACGATCCGCTGGGGCTCGGCCCGCAGACCGCGCTGACCGCGGCCGCGGTGGTCGCGGTGGCCCTGGCGGCGGTCGGTTTCGCGGTCGGCGCCGCCGGGTCGGTACGCGAACGCGACCGCGAGTTCGCGGTGTTGCGGGCACTGGGGGCGCCGCGCCGGCAGATGGCCCGGATGCTCGCCGCCGAACAGGGGGTGCTGATCGTGCTGGCGCTGGCCGTCGGCGGGGTGCTGGGGGCGGTGCTGACCCGTGCGGTGGTGCCGCTGGTCGTGCTGACCGGGCAGGCCACCCGGCCGGTGCCGCCGGTGCTGGTGGAGCTGCCGGCCGGCCAGGTGGCCGGGCTGCTGGCGGCGGTCGCGGCCGGGCCGCTGCTGGTCGTCGCGGCCCTCGGGCTGCGCCGCGGCGACCCGGTGGCGGCGCTGCGCGGGCAGGGGGTGCGGTGACGGTGTCGGCATCGGCGGCCCGGCGGGCGGGTGACCGCCGGGGGAACGCGCTCACCCTGCCGGGCTGGCTGGGCGTCCGGTTGCGGTCCGCGCGCGGCGCGGCGCTGGCGCTGGGCGCGCTGGTGCTGGTCACGGCGTTCCTGGCGGCGGCGTTCCCGCGCGGGGTGACGCAGTACGAGACGGACGGGCTGCGCCATGCGCTCGCCTCGGCGCCGCCCGAGCAGCGGGCCGTGGAGATCTCCGCCGGCCAGGCGGACGCCACCGGCAGGGACCCGGCGGGCGGCTGGGCCGCGGCGGTGCTGGACCGTCAGGACCGGGCGCTGCGCGGCCTGTTCCGGGCCCCGCTGCGGACCTCGGCGGCCGACGCGGTGCACGGCGTGCGCACCACGCAACCGCTGGCGGCCCGGGACGCCTGGCTGCCGCGGCCGGACGGCGTCGATCCGAAGCTGTCGCTGTACGCGGCCTCCGGCCTCGCCCGGCACGCGACCGTCACCGAGGGCCGGCTGCCGCGGGCCGCGGCACCGGGGGCGGGCACGCTGGAGGCGGCGGTCACCACGGCCACCGCCCGCACCCTGCACTTGCGCACCGGCCGCACCCTGCACCTGGACGGCCTGACCGTACGGATCTCCGGGCTGCTCGCGCCGCGGGCGCCGGACGGCGACCACTGGGCCGCGGATCCGCTGCGGGCGGCGCCCCGCCGGGACGTGACCGAGGGGATCCCCGCGCAGAGGTTCTGGCGGGCCGGGCTGCTGCTGGCGCCCGGGGACGGGCCGGCGCTGCTGTCCACCGACGGGAAGGCGGAGAAGTTCTGGCACTATCCGGTCGACGCCGGTGCGCTGACCGCCGCGGACGCCCCGTTGTTGCGGGAGCGGGTGCTGTCCGTCGAACACGGTGCGACGCTGGCCCGGTTGCGTGCCGTGGTGGGCACCGGCGCGCTGGCGGACAGCGCGGTGGACGGGCTGCTGGACGGCTACGCACGGACCCGGGCGGCGATCGCCCCGGTCATCGCGGTGGCCGCGTTCGGCCTCGGCACCGTCGCGGGGATCGTGCTGCTGATGGCCGGCGCGCTGACCGCGGAGCGCCGGCGCCCGGAGCTGGCGCTGCTGCGGGCCCGCGGCGCGTCGCTGGCGGGCCTGGCCGGGCGGCTGGCGGCGGAGACCGCGGTGGTGGCGCTGCCCGCCGCGGCGGGCGGCGGTGGGCTGGCGCTGCTGCTGGTGCCCGGTGAGCGGGTGGCGCCGGCGCTGCTGGCGGCGGCCGGGGCCGGGCTGCTGGGCACGCTCGCGCTGCCGCTGCGGGCCGTCGCCGCCCACCGCCGTCCCCGTCCGGCCGTCCGCGCCGATCCGGCCGGGGCCCGCCCGTCCCGGCGCCGGACGGTGGCCGAACTGACCGTGCTGGTCCTGGCGGTGGGTGCGGTGGTCACGCTGCGCCGCCGCACCACGGCCGGCGGGGGCGTGGACGCCCTGGTCAGCGCCGCCCCGGTGCTCGTCGCCGTGATCGCCGCGCTGGTGCTGCTGCGGCTCTGGCCGCTGCCGCTGCGGCTGGCGGCCCGCCCGGCCGCCCGCACCTCCGGGCTGACCGGCTTCCTCGCGCTGGCCCGCGCCGGCCGCGCCCCGGCCACCGCCGGCCTGCCGCTGCTGGCCCTGCTGGTCGCGCTGACCACCGCGTCCTTCGGCGGCTCGGTGCTCGCCGGGGTCGCCGCGGCCCGGGACCGTGCGGCGCTGACCGCGGTCGGCGCGGAGGCCCGGATCTCCGCCGAACGGCCGCTGCCCGCCGCGCTGCAGCGCGCCGTGGCCCGGGTGCCGGGCGTGGAGGACGCGGTACCGCTGCGGATCAGCGTGCAGACCGCGGACGACGGCGGCGCGCCGCTCTACCTGGTGATCGCCGAACCCGAGGCGTACGCCCGGCTCGCCCGCGCCACGGGACTGGGCGCCTTCCCCGCCGCCGACCTCGCCGACCCGGGCGGCGACCGGCCGCTGCCCGCGATCGTCTCCCCACGGGTGCGCACCCGGTTCGGCGACGCCCCGATGGCGCTGCAACCGGAGTACGGCCAACTCGTCGTCCGCCCCCGGGCGGTGCGCGCCGACACCCCGGCCCAGCCCGGCGGCGACTTCATGCTGCTCAACGCCCGGAGCGTGGCCCGGCTGCATCCCGACACCTACGCCGAGGCGGACAACGGCCCCACCACGATGCTGCTGTCCGGCCGCGGGCTGGACGCCGGGGCGCTGCGGGCCGCGGTCCGCGCCCACACCCCGGCGTCCCTCGCCGTCCGTGTGTCGCTGCGCTCCGCCGAACGCGCCGAGCTGGCCGATTCGCCGCTCCAGCAGGGCGCCGAACGGCTCTACACCGCCGCCGTCGTGGCCGGTGCCGGGTTCGCGCTGCTCGCCCTGCTCCTCTCCCTGCTGCGGACCGCCCCGGAACGCACCCGCCTGCTGGCCGGGCTCCGCACGATGGGGCTGCCCCCTGGCCGGGGGCGGCGGCTGATGGTGCTGGAGGCGCTGCCGCAGGCGCTGCTGGCGGCGGTCGGCGGGGTGCTGGCGGGGGCCGCCGCGATCCGGCTGCTGGGCCCCGGCACGGACCTCACCCCGCTCGCACTGCCCGGCGCGGCCGGCGGCGGGCCGGGCACGGTACGGCTGCAGACCGATCCCGCGTCCCTGCTGCTGCCGTCGGCGGGCGTGGTCGTGCTGGCCCTGGCGGTCGCCCTGGTCCAGGCGTGGGTGGCCGAACGTCGGCGGGAGAGCAACGAGTTGAGAGCGGGGGACCCCTCATGAGTTTCCTGAGTCAACCCCTATGCCGCCAAGGGCGTGTCGGCGGCCATGTTGATCTTGTCGTTGGCTTGGTGGATGGCGGGGTCGTAGCAG